>PMLC01000118.1:3788-6865 GCA_003158745.1 Acidobacteriota bacterium | reverse complement strand
CTCTTCGTAGGTGTGCTCGCGATCCTCGTGCTGGGCGCATTGACGTCGTGCTTCCCGGGCGCTCGCAGCGCGGCGAACCCGGCGGCCCGCCGTCTCGTGGCCGGCCCCACTGCCGCCGCCATCGTCGCCGTAGTCGGAGGGGCGCTGACGTTCAAGGGACTCATCGGCGTTGCCCGAGGAGCGCTGCCGCGGGCCTTCTCGGACGCTCCCGTCGGAATCCCCGAATCGGTGGCCACCACGATCCCCGCCGTCGCGGGGCTGCAGGGTGGGGTGATGTTCGTGCTCCTCGCGCTCGCTCTGATCGGGGTGACGGTCCATCTGTGGCTAGGACTCGACAAGCCATGGCTCAAGGCGGCGGTCGCAGCCGGGCTGCTGATGACGCTGCTGCCGGTGGGGTCCGGAGCGACCGGCCTCGAGGTCGCGACGGCGGTGATGCAGGCGGCTGTGCTCCTGGTCGGGGTGGCGCTGCTCGTGCGGTTCGTGCTCGGCGCCAACCCGGCGGCGTACGCCCTCGGCGCATCGTGGCTCGGCGTCTACACGGTCGCCGCGCCGCTCATCGGGCAGCCCGGCGGATTCTACGCCCTCCAGGGGTGGACGTTGGTCGTCGTCACGGCTGCGGCGAGCGCGTGGTGGCTGCTGCGCCGGCCGCGGCCCGGGATCGAGGGTACGCCGGGGTAAGCGAGCCGAGGAATTGAGGAGCAGAGGAGCGGAGGGGCGGAGGAGCAGGGGAGCTAAGGACCGTTCGCAGGTTCCCGTGAATGCGTAAGGGGTAGAACGGGAAAGGGGAAACGTCAAAGGGACGACAAGACATGGCCAATCGACACATGTACATGTAGCGGCCGCCCGCTACATGTATTTCCCGTTTTCCCTTTGACCTTTCACCTTTGGCCTCTTCAAAGGAACCTTCGAACGCTCCTCTGCTGCCTCAGACGAAGCTGCCTGTCCTGTGCCGGCCGGCGGCGAGCAGGTTGACCATCTCCCGCAAGCGGTGGGAGAGCACCCGGCAGACGAGATTGAGGAACTGCGAGGCGGCCACCGAAGGCCGCTGGAGGACCTCGTCCAGGTCGTGCCGACTGAGGGCGAGTACCGTCGCCCCGTCCGGTCCCGCGCACGCGTCGGCGCTGCGGAGTTGGTCGTCCACCAGCGCCATCTCGCCGAAGACCTCGCCCCGGCCGAGGGTGGCCAGGACGCTCTCGCTCCGCCCGGAGACGCGCCTGGAGATCCGAACGTTCCCCTCGACGACGATGTAGAGACAGTCGCCGTTTGCGCCTTCGAGGAACAGGGTCCCCCCAGCCTCGAAGCTCTCGGCGCGGAGGGTCGTGGCGACCAGCCGCAGCTCCGCGGCGGAGAGGCCGTCTTCCGCAAAGAGATCGAGCTTTGCGCGGGGCTTGACGTCGACCGAGTGTCCGTGTGCGGCAACCGGCGGCTCGGTTTCGTTCGGCGACGGCGGCATCAGATTGCCCAGGAACATATTGGCCTGCCGGATCTTCGCCGCGAGAGAGTGCCAGAACGCCCGCATCAGTGAAGCCCCGAGCTCATGATCCGATGCGATGGCCCGGCGCACCCTGGCGCCGTTGAAGCACAGCAACGCCGTGCTGCTGACCGAAATGGTGGTGACATCCCGGGGGTTCGAGTCGAGGAAGGAGACTTCGCCGAAGATCTGCCCCACGCGGATGCATGTGAACGGCTGGCGGCCCGTCGGGGTGCTCCGGTGGCCTTCGACCGTACCCGCGAGCACCACGAAGAAGTCTTCGCCGGTGCTGCCCTGGTCGTAGATGATCTGACCGGCGCCCACAATCTGCTCCCTGGCAAGTGCGGCGAGTTTCGCCAGCTTGGCATCGGGCACATGCTGGAAGATGCGGAAGGCCCGCAGGTCCGCGAACGATTTGGGCGCGCGTGGGGTGGCCGGTTCGAAAGGGCTCATTCCACAATTCCCACTCCGGTCTGCTCAGCGCGTGGCTCGGGCGGACCGGGGTTTCGGATGAGGTCAACTCTATCGCATGGCCGCCGGATTTGCGAGACGTGGCGGACCGTTCGCACATTAGACAGCAGCGGAGGAGCAGAGGAGCTGAGGGGCAGAGGAGAGGAAGCGAGGAACGCTGGCGTTCCATTCCCTTGTTTCTGATCTCCTCTGCTCCTCTGCTCCCATGCTCCTCTGCCTGCCGCAAGCCTCGCCGCCTGAGCGTCGACCGGCGCAACCGGGCTAGAATCCACCGGGCCCCCATGGTCCAGGCAGGAGGGATGAGACGGCGTGAGGGAATCGGCTGAGGCAGGTGCCCCGGTCGGGGTGTTCGACTCCGGCGTCGGCGGCCTTTCGGTGCTGCGGGCGATTCGGCGCGAGCTGCCCGGCGTCCTGTCGCTCTACGTTGCCGACCATGCGCACGTGCCGTACGGGCCACGCCCGCTCGCCGATGTGCGCGCTTTCTCCGAAGAGATCGCCCGGTACCTGCTCGCCCGCGGAGCGCGCCTGATCGTCGTGGCGTGCAACGCCGCGTCGGCGGCCGCGCTGCACCACCTGCGCGAGACCTTCCCGGAGGTCCCGTTCGTCGGCATGGAACCCGCGGTGAAGCCCGCCGCAGAAACGACCCGGACCGGCAAGGTCGGCGTGCTGGCCACCCCGGCCACGTTCCAGGGGGCCCTGTTCGCGTCGGTGGTCGAGCGCTTCGCGAACGGGGTGGAGCTGCTCACCCACACCTGCCCGGGGCTCGTGGCGGAGATCGAGGCTGGGAACCTCCAAGGGCCCGAGACACGGGCGATCCTCGAAGGCGCGCTCCAACCGATGGTTGCCAAGGGGATCGACACGGTCGTGCTCGGCTGCACGCACTACCCGTTCGTGATCCCGCTGATCCAGCAGATCGTGGGCCCTGACGTACGGGTCATCGATCCTGCACCGGCCGTCGCCCGTCAGGTCGGCCGCGTGCTCTCGCAGGGCGCGCCGGGCGTCGTTTCGGCGGCCTCCGCCGGCGGCAGAACGCCGGTCCGCGTTGTCACCAGCGGCGAGCCGGTTCGGCTCTCGGACCTGTTGCCGCTGTTCCTGGGCGAGCGCTGGCCTTCGCATCGCGTGCGCTGGAGTGCCG
>PMLC01000118.1:0-3716 GCA_003158745.1 Acidobacteriota bacterium | reverse complement strand
CTGGTTCTTGTCGGACCTTCAAACCAGTCCTGCGGGCGCTCGGCCGCAAGTGCGGGTAAACTTGCGCGATGGGCAGGGTGTCCTGGGACCGCTACTTCATGAATCTCGCCGTGCAGGCGGCGACTCGCTCGACCTGCCCCAGGAAGAGCGTTGGGGCCATTGTCGTGCGGGACAAAGCCATTCTCGCGACCGGGTACAACGGGTCGATCCGGGGGCTGGAGCACTGCACCGAGATCGGCTGTCTGATGGACAACGGCCACTGCGTCCGGACGGTCCACGCCGAGGCCAACGCGATCCTGCAGGCGGCGCGCTATGGCGTGAGCATCGACAAGGCGCACATCTACGTCACGGCGTCGCCGTGCTGGGACTGCTTCAAGCTCATCGCCAACGCGGGGATCGTTCGCGTGCTGTACGGCGAGTTCTACCGAGACGAACGCATCCAGGAGTTCGCCCGCGAGGCAGGGATCGAGCTCGCGCACATGGGTCTGGAGGCAGAGCGATGACTTCCGTCCGACGTATCGGGGTCCTGACAGGCGGGGGTGATGCCCCCGGTTTGAACGCCGTGATCCGGGCCATCGTCCGCGCCTGCAAGGTCGAGCACGGCGTGAGCGTAATGGGGATCTCAGATGGGTTTATCGGTCTCGTGGAGATGAAGGCCCGCGAGCTCGGCCTCGCGGATGTCTCGGGCCTCCTGGTGCGAGGCGGCACGATTCTGGGGACGAGCAACCGCGGCAACCCCTTCCGCTACGCGTACCGCCGGCCGGACGGGGCCGAGGAACTGGTGGATGCGTCCGCAACCGCCAAGAAGAACTTCGACAAGCTCGGGCTCGACTGCCTGATCGTGATCGGGGGCGACGGCTCGCTCTCGATCGCCGAGAGGTTCTGGCGGGAGTTTGGGATTCCCGTCGTGGGTGTCCCGAAGACCATCGACAACGACCTCTCCGCCACCGAATACACATTCGGGTTTGCGACCGCCCTCGAGGTCGCCACCTCGGCGCTGGACCGCCTCCACACAACTGCCGAGAGCCACCACCGCGTCATGTTGCTCGAGGTTATGGGCCGCGACTCCGGGTGGATCGCGCTCCACGCCGGGCTGGCGGGCGGGGGCGACGTGGTGCTCATCCCGGAGATCCCGTTCAAGTTCGAGGCACTTCTCGCCAAGTTCCGAGCGCGCGAGCGGCGCGGGCGGCCGTTCTCCCTGGTGGTTGTGGCTGAAGGCGCGGCGCCGGTGGGAGGGGCGCAGGTGTTCGCCGGCGAGGACGCGGTGACCGGGTGGAAGCGCCTCGGCGGGATCTCGTACCAGATCGCCCGCGAGATCGAGACGATGGGCGGCTACGAGGTGCGAGCGACCGTTCTCGGCCATATCCAGCGCGGCGGCATCCCGGTGCCGACGGACCGAATCCTCGCCACCCGCTGCGGTGTCGAGGCGACGCGGCTGGCGGTCACCGGGCATTTCGGGAACATGGTGGCGCTGCGCAGCGACGAGATCGTTTCGGTGCCGCTCGCAGAAGCCATCGGGCATCTCAAGCGCGTCGATCCTGACTGCCAGCTGGTGCGGGCGGCGCGCTCGATTGGCGTCGTGTTCGGCGACGAGGAGCCGGGAGCCGTCGACCGCTCCGAGGGCTGAGCGGCACGGTGGGCGCGGTCGGCCAAATGCTCGACCTCGGTGCGGTGCGCCTCCCCCTCGACGGGGAGGCGCTGTTCGGTTCGCCGGTGCCGCTCGAGGTGGAGCTCGGGAGCGGCAATGGCCAGTTCCTCTTGCACTGGGCGGTCGCGCACCCGGCCGTCGGTTTGATCGGCGTGGAGCGTGCCCGAAAGTACCTCGAGATGGCCGCCGCGCGCGCCGAGCGCGCCGGCATCCTCAACGTGTGGTTCGTCCACACCACGGCCGAGGACCTCCTGTTCCGCTGTCTGGCTCCCGGCTCAGTGACCGCAGTGCACGTGTACTTTCCCGATCCCTGGCCGAAGAACCGCCACCACAAGAGGCGCTTCTTCCGCTCGGAAAACGTCGCGCGCGTCGCCGAGGTGCTCGCCCCGAACGGGCTGCTGCGCGTCAAGACCGATCACGCCGACTACGCATCCTTGATCGGCGAGCTGCTTGCCGCAGAGTCGGCCCTTCAGCCCACCGCGGCCGACGCCGAGTTCGAGGGCCTGCCGGCGACGAACTTCGAGGTCAAATACGCGCGGGACGCCCGCCCGGTGCATCGCTTCGCCTTCCGCCGCCTCTAGTCTGAGCGGACTCGCAGCTTCAGCGGTTGGCGGGTGTCCTCCTTGGCCGGATTGAGTGCCCTAATGGCGGCGGAGTTCAGAGTTGAGAGTTAAAAGTGAAGAGTTGGAAGGCAGGGGTCGAAACAGCATAGTGAAGGGTGCCGATCGGAACCGAATGGCTCGGTCACAAGGCGAAGTTGCTTTTGAACTCTTAACTCTTCACTCTTCATTCGTCTCGCCCATCGGGGGGCGGTCTCAGTGGGGCGAGGTTCGGGGGGGTGGAAATGACGAAGGTGCTGTACATCGACCCGTTTGGGGGCGCTGCGGGCGACATGCTCCTCGGCGCTCTGATCGACCTCGGAGCCGCCCGCGATCGGCTGGACGAGATCCTCGCCGGGCTCCGTTTGAAAGGGTGGCGCCTCGAGAGCGCTCGGGACCGATCGCATGGATTCGCGGGTACTCGCGTGACCGTGCACGTCGACGAGGAGACGAACCCGGCGCGCCACCTGCGCGACGTCGAGGATCTCCTCGCTCGCGCCGATCTGCCGGCCCGCGTGCGCGGCCGCGCTCTTTCGGCGTTTCGCCGCCTGTTCGAGGCGGAGGCCGAGGTGCACGGGGTAGCGCTCGAGAGGGCGCACCTCCACGAGCTCGCCGCCGTGGACGCCGTGATTGACATCGTGGGCACCTGCGCCGCCGTTGAGTTGTTGGGGGTGGACCGCATCGCGTGCGGCCCGGTGCCGGTCGGCTCCGGGACCGTGCAGACCTCGCACGGGATGTTACCCGTGCCGCCTCCGGCCGTAGCCCGCCTGCTTCGGAGCGTCCCGCTCGCCTCTCACGCCGCCGAGGGAGAGATGACGACACCCACCGGCGCGACGCTCCTGGCGACCCTTGCGGAGGCTTTCGGCCCTTGTCCGGGCGGGACGGTACTCGGGATCGGCGTCGGCCTCGGGACGCGTGTCTTCGAAGGGCTGCCGAATATCCTGCGGGTTTTTCTGCTGGAAGAGAAGGAGCAGCGCCCTGCGGGCCGCCCCATGGTGCTTGTCGAGGCCACGGTGGACGACGTCACGGGCGAGATGTTCGGAACGCTCCTGGAACGGCTGCGCGAGGTCGGTGCGCTCGACGCATGGTGCCTGGCCGGGACCGGGCGCAAGGGGAGGCCGGTAGCCGAGTTGCGTGTCCTGGCAGAGCCCTCGGACGTCGGGGCCGTCACGGCGGCGATTTTCGGCGAGGGGATCACGCTCGGAGTCCGGCTCGTCGACTGCGCCCGCCCCGAGCTCAACCGCGGGACGGTCGGGGTGGTCACGCCCTACGGCACGATCCCCGTGAAGGTGGCGGCGTTCGACGGCCGGATCGTCTCGGCCAAGCCCGAACACGACGACTGTGTGGCGGCTGCCCGGGAGGCCCGCGTGAGCGTGGCGACCGTGACCGACACAGCGCGCGCGGCCGGACCGCGGATCGGCTCGCCCTGGCAGGACTGAAGAAGGCGTTCGCGGGTTCACACGTTCGAA
>PMLC01000151.1 GCA_003158745.1 Acidobacteriota bacterium | reverse complement strand
CCGTGGCGGCCCCACGCTCCGGCAAAATCGGGCCGTGCAGCGTCGAGAGACCGTCGAGGCTCACCTCTTCGAGCCAGTATCGGCCTGAGCCGCCGCCATTGCTTGCTGTGTCGAGCCACTGGTACGAGCGCCCGGCCCTGAGGGCCGTCCCCTGGCCCGCGAAGAGTGCCGAGCCCGCGATCAGCGAGGGCGTCACCTTGATCCTCGAGCCATCGGCNNGAGTACTCGCGCATGTGGGCCAGAGTCGGGGAAAATGGACGAAGGTCCAGCGCACAGATGGTCCAGGACGTTGAACCGCTTACGGTCCACTGGAAGGTTGTCGTGTCGTCGAGCGAGGGCTGGGTGCTGCCGCCGGCATAAAGGTCAGAACTCGAGGACCCGGTGTTGTCGTTCCAACGTTCCGTCTGCCGAGCACCGACCGCGGTCCGAGTGATGTCCCCAGGAACAGCGTAGAAGTCAACGGCACCCTCCCGGATGTACGTCGTCGAAACGCTTCGGTGAGGGGTAGCGCTCTCTTGACCGACGATGGGGGTATCGCAAGCGTTCGGGCCGCGGCTGGTCACGTTCCAGAGTGAGACGGCGCCGACAATGGCGGCGACCGTTCCGGACGGAACCGTGAACGTGACCGTGATCGTGCCGGAGCCGGAGGTCGGGGTGTCGAGGTCCCATTGCTCGACGCGACGGAGGTGCGTCGTGTTGTCCTCACCCTGGACCCGGCTCAAGGCCTGTGTGGTGCTGCCGACCACCCACGTGACACTCAAGACCGAGTATCCGTTGTAGAAGCTGTTGTTGAGCGCCACGCCGACCACGAGCCACGGGTGTGTCTGGGTCCCGACCGTGTGCGAGAGGGTCAGCGTGCCGCCGTTGCTCACGCTGCCATGGACGGGTCCGGATTGGGCGTCGAACTGGACCGCGGCGTAGTTCTGGGCGCCGACCCTGGCGACGGAGCCGAAAACGGCAAGGGCGGCGACGGCGACCAGCGCCACAAGCTGCCGGATGCTCCGAGGGTTCCTGGTTTCTGTGTCCCGAGTCATGACAATCCTCCTTGCCGGGCGCTGTGCTGCCGGCGCGTTGCGTGAGGCAGCAGCAGGCGCGAGCCCGCCGCCAGTCCGTGAACCACCCGCTTCAGCGCGGCAAGCCTGCGCCACGCTTCCGACGCGAGCCGCGCTCGCATCGAGGCCGGGTCGAATCGCCGCCGGCCGCGTTCGACGCTGGCCACCCGGCCGAGAACATTCGTGAAATCAACGTGCTCTTCGAGCGCGCCGGCGTTGTTGCCGCGGAAGACGAACTGCGCCGGTGTCCCCTCTTCCGTGACCACACCCACCAACCTGTGGGCGGTGAGGCCGCGTGCACCGAGGTAGAGCAGGACGTCGCCGCAACGCACGGAACCCGGGCGGGTCGGCTCCACGGTCATCCACTCACCGTCCCGGATCGCGGGGTGCATGCTGGACCCCGGCGCCTGGAATCGGACGGCGTGGCCGTCCTCGAGCATCCGGACGCAAAGCGGGGTGAAGAGCGCCTCAGCCATTGCCGCGCCTCGCCCACTCCCGCACCGCCTCGACGGCCGCGTCGCCCGGAATGAAGGAGAACCGCAGACACGGGACCTCGGTCACGATCTGCTCGAGGAGCGAGACGACGCGCGACACGCCGTCCCTGTCGTGGTACGCCAGGAAGCTCCGGGCCACGAGATCCGCCACGGCCTCGGCGGGTCCGACCGGAGAAAACTCGTTGGCAGGTCCATGGCCGAGGAGGAAGATCGCCTTGATCTCGGCGGAGCCCGGAGAGCTCAGGCGGCTCTCCCCGTGCCACGGCGTGCCGTGCATCAGCACGCGCCCCTCGCTGCGGCGCAGCACGATGCGGTCGTCGGAGAGGATCGTGACGCCGGGCAGGTCCTTCCACAGCAGCGCCGTTGTCGTCTTGCCCGCGCCGGAGTGCCCGACGAACAGATAGCCTCGCCCCGCCTCGTCGACGACGCCGCAACCGTGCATGATGACGCCCGACCGTTGCGAGAGGTAGTGCACGAGCAGCAACTCGTCCAGAGGGTAGTCGAGGGGGCGGACTGGCCGCTCGGCTTGATAGAACTCCCGGTGAAGAGCGACCCGACCCCGAGACCAGTCATGGCTCACGGTCAGCCTTTTGTACGGCACGTCGCCGTGAAGCGGCGTGAAGAAATCGAGGAGGTAATGGCCGTTCGAGCGTGCCAGGTTCCAGGAACCTCCGGCGTCGAAGACCATCTCGCCTCCTGCGTCCTTCGACAGATGATCCCAGGCAGCCTGAATCTCGATGTCCGGTTTCGGATCGTCGACCGTGAACCCGCAGGGGGCCTCCACGTGGACCCTCAGCGTGGGGTCGCTGGAGGTGACCCCGATGCTGGCGTTTGCGACTCGGAGTGCGTTCACCTGCCACTCTCAGGGACGCGAGTCGGGCCCGACCTTGGTCGATGATGGCGTGGTCATCGCGAACGGCCTAGCTGCCCGGCGTTGAGCACGCCACAGGCGAAAAGCAGCCGTTCTGCAGCGGCCCTGGAGCACCTGCCTCGGTCTTGCAGAACCCGAGGACCGCCTCCTCCGGGCGAAGAAGCACCTCAGTCAGGACCGGTTCGGCGTAGCGCTTCTTCTCGGACACTTGGTCGTCTGAGCAGGTCTTCTCCATATCAGAGAACCTCCTTACATCGAAGCCGTCTCATGTTAGACGACGGTATGAAAGAAGTCCATTAGCAAGGGGGACGTTGGGGGCCTTGTCATCATCATCGTGAGGAGTCCCGCCGCAGTCGGGACGACGTGGCGATGTCGCAGAAATGGCCACGATCGCCTCGCCCCGCCTGCGGCGGGGCTCGCAATCTTCATGTGCTGAGGCACACCCCGAACCATGAAAGTGGAGGACAACAAGGCACTACTGTCATTCTGAGCGAGCGCAGCGAAGGGCGACCAAGCCATCCCGCCATCCCCTGGTG
>PMLC01000047.1 GCA_003158745.1 Acidobacteriota bacterium | reverse complement strand
GACACGGGGTCAACGCCGGGCGCGGTCCTTGCCGTGGAGGCACGCGGCCTGGTCAAGACCTTCGGCACGAATCGCGCGGTCGACGGCATCGACCTCGTCGTGCATGAGGGCGAGATCTTCTGCGTGCTGGGACCGAACGGCGCTGGGAAGACCACGATGCTGCAGATGCTGGCCACCCTGCTACCGATCGAGAGCGGCAGCGCCGCGATCTTCGGCTACGACGTCAGGCGTCAGCCCCACGCGGTGCGACAGCTGATCGGAGTGACAGGGCAGTACGCGTCGGTCGATGAGTTGCTCACCGGTCGCGAGAACCTCCGTCTCGTCGGCCGGCTGCAGCGTCTGTCATCGAAGGAGGCCCGCAGAATCGGGGATGACCTCCTGGAACGGTTCGACCTGACCGAGGCCGCGGACCGATACGTCATGCACTACTCGGGTGGCATGCGACGCCGTCTCGATCTGGCGGCGAGCCTCATGACCAGGCCCGCGCTGATCTTCCTCGACGAACCGACGACCGGCCTGGACCCCCGCACCCGCGGTCAGATGTGGGAGACGATCCGGGGGCTGGTCGCCGACGGCTGCACCATCCTGCTGACCACCCAGTACCTCGACGAGGCGGACCAGCTCGCGGACCGGATCGCCGTCATCGACCGGGGTCGCAAGGTCGCCGAGCGCACGTCGGCCGAGCTGAAGGCACAGGTGGGCGGCTCGAGCCTGCGGGTGCAGCTCGCCGATGGCGCCGACGCCCGGGCAGCGTCGGTAGTGGCCGGCGAGGTGTCACGCCACGTGCCGGTGCTCTTCCCCACCGGCACGGGGTTCAGCGTCTCGCTGTCCGACGCCAACGTGGCGGCCGATGTCCTGATCGCCCTTCGCCAGGGGAGCCTGGACATCGTCACAGCCGCCATCCAGCAGCCCACCTTGGACGAGGTGTTCATGGCTCTTACCGGCCATGCAAGCGCGACGTTTACCCCTGAGCCCGAGGGATCCGCAGCATGACCACGGGCACGAGCCCCGGCCTTGCGGCGAGGCGCCCGGCGGACCGGACCATCCGCACCTCCATACCCATTTCCGACGTCTAAGTGCGCCTCAGCGGAGAGTGCCACCGGTTGCACCGCGGTCATAGGCCTTCCGTTGTCGGGACTGACGTGCGCGGCGCCCCTGTTAGCGGTCGGAAGGTCACGCGGAACGTGCGCGGCCGGGAAGGTCAGACTCCGTCCCGGCCGCGTTGTGTTTGCCGTCGCGATTCGGTCTTGGTCGTCAGGCGACGACCTTCACGTTCGGTGTGCCGTCTCGCCTATTGCGTCAGTCCGGCGCACTGGCCGATCGCCTTGCCACCGACGATGTTGGGCTGCCCTTTGTCGGTCGGGTTGACTTGCGCGCCAGGGGTGTTACCGAAGCAGATCAGGTTGCCAGCGATGGTGTTCGTCTGCACCTCGGTCGAGTCCGGGTCCATCCCCGGCGCGCCCAGCGCCCCTGACCCAGCCGGCCCGGGAGTCGACAGGCTCACGTTCATGTTGACGATCACGTTCCCGTCGACACTGTTGCGGATGACGCCGAGCCAGCCGCCCTGCCAGCCCTGGATGATCAGGTTTCCACCGATCGTGTTGTCCTTGATGGGGAAGTTGCGGGAGGCTGCCGCCGGCGGCATTGGCGATGCGCCACCAATCGAGATCACGTTGCCCGCCACGCTGAGATTGCCCAGGTAGAGGGTCAAGGGATTGATGGCGACGATACTCCCGCCCACCGTGTCGGGTCCCAGCGTGCCCGCGGCTGCGTTGTAGCCCAGGCCCAGGATCGCACCCTTGCCGACCAGGACGTTGCCGGTGATGTCCACCTCGGCCTTCGAGGCGGCGTGGTCGTTGAGGACGGCGCCCTTGGCGACGATCAGGTTGCCGTTGATCTGCACCGTCGCATTGTCGGCAATGGTGCACGTGCCGGTCACGGTGAAGCTTGTCCAGGTGCCGGTGCCAATGCTGCCACTCGAGCAGGTTCCCGGGCCCAGCTTGGCTGCGAGCGCTGTACCAGGCAACGCCATGGCCAGCAGAGCCACGACCGTGCCGAGTAGAAGGACCTTCCTGCACATGACAGCGCCTCCTCCTGCGCGTCCAACGGCACCCCCGAACCTTGATAGCAGTCGACGACCCATTCCTATGTCCCTTCTCGCCGGAGTCCGGCGACCATGACCGAACGCGCCCATGACTACACTTCCACGACGAGCTCGTAGACTTCGGCGGTCGGATGGCCCGCCCGCTCGTGGATACGTATGACGGATTCGCGCGACGGCCCGCTGGCAAGGCAGAACACCTTGCCCCGCTCGGGATCGAGCCACGCACGCTCGAAATGCACGCCCTCGTCCGCCTCGATCGCCAGGTCGCGCTCGTGGGCCTCCTTCAACTGCTCGGCGGTGACGCCGAAGAAGCCCGAGTGGACATCCAGTGGGATGCGTGCCTGGGGCTGTCGCGGCGCCCCGTCATGTCGGGTGGGACCGCGCCAGTCGGGGCGAGAGTCGTGCTATGTGGTTTCGAGGGCTGGCTGGCAGGCGAGGACGCGTCGCCCGTCCGCCAGGGTGATGAGATTGAGCGTCCCCGCGACGCCGGCCTCGTGGCAGGCGGCGCCCGCATAGGACACGAGCGGGCGCGGTGGGCTTGCGGGGGTGCGGATGCGGAGAGCAGCGGTCCACCGTCGCGCCGCCAGACGACCGAGCATTCGGCTCACGCCCCGCGATGTCGCCGCTGGACGCCCTTCGCGGGCCAGTCGCTCACTGCGGGCCTCCGCGAGCAGCCCCTCCTGATGGTCGTGGACGAGAGACCANNGCCCGACGGATCTCAGTTCACCTCGATCGGGAGTTCGTAGACCTCGGCGGTCGGATGGCCCGCCCGCTCGTGGATGCGCATGACGGCTTCTCGCGACGGCCCGCTCGAGAGGCAGAAGGCCTTGCCTGAAACGGGATCGAGCCATGCACGCTCGAAATGCACGCCCTCATCCGCCTCGATCGCCACGTCGCGTTCGTGGGCCTCCTTCAGCTGCTGCGCCTTCACGCCCACGAAACCCGAATGAACGTCCATGTACCTGCTCATCAGCCTCTCCCGTGTGGGTTGGTTGCTGATCACAGGGTGGAGGCAGGGCCACCCTTCGTCATCGCCTGTCCGGCCTATGTGGTCCAAATCTCGTGACGGATATCGCCGCGACATTTGCCGCGATATCCGTGGCAACATTGGTCATTCGACCGATGACTCCCGGCAGAGGCGACGTAGACTCGGAGCCATGGATCGCGCTCGGCCCCTCGAATGCCCGATCCTCATTGGCCGCGACGAACTCCTGGCGCTCGCCGAGGACCAGCTGCGGGGAGCGGCCGAGGGCGGGGGCATGCTGCTCCTGGCAGGGGAGCCGGGGATCGGGAAGACCCGCCTCGCCGGCGCCGTTGGCCGCAAGGCCGAGATGCTCGGCTTCCGCCTCGCGGGTGGCGCCCTTGCTCCGCAGGATCTGCAGGTCCCCGGGGCGCTGTTCCTCGACCTCGCGCGCACGGCAGCCCGCCGGTCTGGCTTCGGTGAGCTTGGGTCGCGCCTGCTCGAGCGTCTGCGCGACGTGTCGGCGACCAACCGGAGCTCGCCCCGCCAGCGCCGTCGCCTGGTCGTCTTTGACGTCGTGGACCTGATCGCCGACGAGGCGGCCACGCCGACGCTTCTGACCTTTGAGGACCTCCAGTGGGCCGACGAGCTCAGCCTCGAGGTCCTCGGAGAGCTTGCGCGGCGCGGCCGCGAACTGCCCCTGCTGCTGGTGGCGACCTATCGAACGACCCCCGAAGTGGGCGGTTCGGCACTCGGCGAGTGGCGGGCGCGCCTGCTGACCCAGCGGCTCGCCGAGGAGCTCCGCCTGGAGCCGTTGTCGATGGACCAGACGGCCGATATGACGCGACTGATCCTCGGCGGCGACCTCCCGCCATCGCGCGAACTGGTGGCGGCCGTCTACGAGCGAACCGACGGCATCCCGCTGCATGTTGAGGAACTGATTGCGATGGCGGCCTCCGGCGGTCGTCTCGACGAGGGCGGCATACGCAACGCGACCGTCCCGAACACCATCGAGGATGCGATCCGGCACCGGCTCGGTCAGCGTTCTCCATTCGCGCAGCGCCTGGCGCGAGCCGGGGCAGTGATCGGACGCAGCTTCCTCCTTGGGGTCGTGGCGGCTGTCATGGAGGTCCCGGTCGAGGAGCTTGATGAGCCGCTCCAGGAGCTCGTCGACCATGCGTTCCTCGGGCCGCGCGGCTCCAGCGGTTCATACGACTTCCGGAACCAGCTCCTGCGCGACGCGCTCTACAACAGCATTCCCGAGGCGCAGCGACGGCGTCTGCACGAGCGGGTGGCGGAGATTGGATCCCAGCTGGAGGGTGCGTCCCCGATCCACGCATCGGTCCATTTCGAGCGGGCCGGCAATCGGGCCGAGGCGTTTCGCACCGCCCTCCTCGGCGCACGAGCCGCCGCTGCCGTCTCGTCTCGTGGGGACGCTCTCGACCTCTATCGACGGGTTGCCCGCAACATGCCGGAGAATACCGAGCCGTTGACGCGAGCTCGGATCCTCGAGGAGCTGGCCACCGAGGCGGCGGCGATGGACCAGAATGAGGCGGCGGCCGAAGCGTTCGAACGCGCACGGGAGCTCTACCGTGCGGCGGGCGCGGCGCTCCAAGCCGCCGCCATCGTGGCGCCCATGGTCTCGATTCGACACCTGCTCGGTGTCGGTACGGACCTCTGCCGCCAGCTGCTCGAACGCGGTCTCGCGGAGCTCGATCAGATCCCGCAGGAGCCCGATCGCCTGCGGGTCCGCGCGAGCCTCGTCGCCGCGCTCGCCTCCGCGCTCGCGCGGGACGTGCGCATCGTTGACGCTGAGCAGCGCGCACGCGAGGCAATCGCGCTCGCGCGAACCACCCGATCCGAGGCGACCGAGCTCAATGCTCGAACCACCCTCGCTTTGATGCTTCTGTTCGCGGGCCGGGTCGACGAGGGGATCGCGGCCGGCATCGACGTGATCGCGCGAGCGCGTGAACTCCACCTCGATGAGGAGGTGGCGCGAGCGTGTCGCCTGCTTGGCTCGACCGCCTCCGAGATCCTGGAGCTTGGCGTCGCCGAGCGGTGGCTACGCGAGGGCGTCGAGATCGCCGAGCGGGCCCAACTCTGGAACCACCGCAACTACATGACCGCCCATCTCGGACTGGTCTTCTGGAACACGGGGCAATGGGACGACGCGCAGGAGCTCGCCGAGCAAGCACTATCCGACGGGCGCGGTGGGGTGACCACCAGGATCACGGCGCTGTACGTGCTTGGATACGTCGCGCTCGGTCGGGGCAACTCGGCGGTCGCGCACGCCACCCTCGACGAGTCGCTCTCGCTTGGGAGTGCGATCGGCGACATACTCCGCGTCTCGCTGCCGTTGTGGGGTCTCGCCGAGAACACCCTTCTCGAGGGCGACCACGCGCGTGCCGTGGAGCTTACGGAGCGAGCCCGGCAGGAATCGGAACGGGTCGATGACGCGGCCCTCCTCTCCCCTTTTCTCGTGACGGGCACCCGCGCGCGCCTGTCGGCCGGCGATCCGGCGGGCGCCGAGCGGTGGGCGACGGACGTGGGCGCGATCGTCGCGGGTCGCAGGATTCCCGGCATCCAGCCGGCAGTGCACCATGCCCGCGGTTTGGTCCTGCTGAGCAAGGGCTCCGCCGAGCGTGCCCGGCGTGAGTTCGAAGCCGCTCTTCGCGGCTGGGACGCCGTTGGGCGGGTATGGGAGGCGGCGTGGGCCCGAACTGACCTGGCGATGTCGCTGATGCGAACGAGGCAGTATGTCGACGCGGCGCAATTGCTCGCCGACGTCAGGGGCACGGCGAACGATCTCCGCAGCCGTCCGCTTGCCGGTCAGGTCGAGGAGCTTGCGCGGGCCGTTCGCGGCCGTCATTCCGAGGCGGAGTCGTGGCACCCGCTGACGGCCCGCGAGTTCCAAGTCGCCCGGCTGATCGCCACCGGTCTCACCAACGCGCAAATCGCCGCCGAGCTGTCGGTCGCCCCGCGGACGGTCAGCGCCCACGTCGAGCATGTGCTGGCCAAGCTGGGCGCGTCACGCCGCACGGAGATCGCGAGCTGGGTCGCGACGACGGAGCGTGCAACGGGAGCTACGGGACGCTGGGACAAGCCGGTCCCCACCGGGCTCGGCCGGCCCCCTCCAGCCTGAAGGTCTGACGACCGACGATTGCTGAACTCTTCAGCGTGCTGTCCTCGAGTCCTCGATCGAGCAATGCGCTGAGGCGCGGACGCTCGCGGTGGCCCCCGACTCTGACTGGAGCCGGACCTTGGTCGAAACGAACGGCGGCGCAGACGACCGCTGCTCGCGCTCAGGTCGAGAGTCGCGCGCGGGCCGGGCGCATGGTGAGGTCATCGCGCGTCAGCGTGGCGCGCGGCCGTTGCTCCACACCATTGTCTGGACTCGAGAGGCGCTGCCAGCGTCGACGGACGATTACTGCTGGCTGATCCCGAAGCCGCCCAACTGATGCTGACGCGTTGTCAGCATTGTTGGCTGGCCGGCGCACAGGTCGCCCGCCCGGCGCAGCTCGTTGAGCGTCTCGCCGGCCTTGCCTTCGCCGCTCGCCGGAAGCTACGGGTTTGGCCAGCCCGCGCGAGGCCCACCTGTCACGTCAGTCTTCCACCTGGGTGATCGCGTCGACGCGAATCGAGGACGCGACCCTGGGATCGTCTCAGCGCGACGGCAACACGCCGAGGGCGTTGCCTCAAGGCCCTCGTCGTTGGTCCGCGATCTCGCC
>PMLC01000030.1 GCA_003158745.1 Acidobacteriota bacterium | reverse complement strand
ACCACAGCCACGAGCCGAGCTTCGTCTGGAAGCTCTCCATGTAGGTGTAGATCACCGGCGTGATGAACAGGGTCAGCGACTGCGACACGATGATCCCGCCCACGACCGCGAGGCCGAGCGGGCGGCGCGCCTCCGCGCCCGCGCCGAAGCCGAGGGCGATGGGCAGCGTGCCGAACAGCGCCGCCATCGTCGTCATCATGATCGGGCGGAAACGGACGAGGCACGCCTCGAGGATGGCATCCGCTGGACTCTTGCCCTGCTTGCGTTGAACCTCGAGGGCGAAATCGATCATGATGATGCCGTTCTTCTTCACGAGGCCGACCAGCATGATGATGCCGACGAACGCGTAGATGTTGAGATCGACGTGGAAGATCATCAGCGTCGCGAGCGCCCCCATGCCGGCGAGCGGGAGCGCGGAGAGAATCGTCAGCGGGTGGATGAAGCTCTCGTACAGGATGCCCAGCACCATGTAGATGACGAGGATGGCGAGCACCAGCAACAGCCCGAGCCCTTGCATCGAGGACTGGAACGCCTGCGCCGTGCCCTGGAAAGTGGCGTTGACGGTTGCAGGCAGCGTCTCGCGCGCGAGCCGGTTGACCTCCTCGGTCGCCTGGCCCAACGCGACATCCGGACGCAGGTTGAACGACAGCGTTACCGAGGGGATCTGGCCCGAGTGGTTGACGGTGAGGGGTCCGAGCCCGGGCGTCATCTTGACCAGCGAGTCGAGCGGCACGAGCTGGCCGGACGACGAGCGCACGTAGAGCAGCGACAGGTCGACGATATCGGTCTGGAACTCGGGCTTGAGCTCCATGATGACCTGGTACTGGTTCTGCGGCGCGTAGATCGTGGAGATCTGGCGGGTGCCGTATCCGGTGTAGAGCGCATCCTCGATCTGGGTCGCATTGACGCCCAAAGACGCGGCCTTGTCGCGATCGATGTCGACGTTGATCTGCGGGTTCTTGAGCAGCAGGTCGGTCCCCACGTCCACCAGCATTGGGCTGGATCGCAGCTTCGCTTCGAGCGCAGGAGCCGCGCGGTAAAGCTCGGCTGTGTCCGGGCCGGTGAGGGTGAGCTGGTACTGGCTGCGGGACACGCGGCCGCCCACCTGGATGGCGGGAGGACTTTGCAGGTAGACGCGCAAGCCGGGGAGCGCCGCGAGCTTGGGTCGCAATTCCTCCACGACCTCGTCGGCAGTGAGCGTGCGCCGGTTGCGGTCCTTGAGACGGACGAAGAACGAACCGGAGTTGCCGGCCACGCTGGCGCCCCGGGCTCCGGCCGAGAGCATGAACGCCTCGATGTTGGGATCGGCGCGCAGGATCTCGCCGATCTGCTTCTGGTGCCGCACCATGGCGTCGAACGAGATGCCCTCGATCGCTTCCGACTGCCCGTAGATCATCCCGATGTCCTGCGACGGCACAAACCCCTTGGGCAAGAGGACGAACAGCACGACGGTCCCCGCCGTGATGACCACGGTGAGCGCCACCATCACGCGGCGATGAGCGAGAGACCACTTGAGGCCGGTCCTGTACGCGCTCAGCAGGCCGTCGAAGAAGCGCTCGAAGAGGTTGAAGAGCGCGTGGTGCTCGACCTCTCGCGGCGGCTTGATGAAGCGGCTCGAGAGCATCGGGGTGAGGGTCAACGAGATGAAGCCCGAGATCAGGACCGCGGAGCCGATCACTACGGCGAACTCGCGGAACAGGCGCCCGATGATGCCGCCCATGAACAGCACGGGGATGAAGACGGCGGCCAGCGAGAGCGTCATGGACACGATCGTGAAGCCGATCTCCCGCGAGCCCTCGAGCGCGGCCTGCATCGGGCTCGCTCCCATCTCCATGTGCCGGACAATGTTCTCGAGCATGACGATGGCGTCGTCGACGACGAACCCCACCGAAAGCGTGAGCGCCATCAGGGAGAGGTTGTCGAGCGAGTAGCCGAGCAGTTGCATGACCGCGAAGCTGCCCACGATCGACATCGGCATCGCGACCGAGGGGATCGCAGTGGCCGAGACGTTGCGCAGGAAGAGGAAGATCACCAGCACGACGAGGACCAGCGTGATCAGGAGCGTGGTCTTCACGTCGTTGACCGAATCATGGATCGACTCGGTGCGGTCGAACAGGACCTTGAGGCTGGCGGTGGCGGGAAGCTGATGCTCGAAGGTCGGCAGCAACTTCTTGACGCTTTGCACCACCTCGACCGTGTTGGTGCCGGGCTGGCGCAGAATGGCAAGGATGATCCCGCGCTGGTTGACGTACCAGGCCGCCACCTTGTTGTTCTCGACGCTGTCCGACACCGAACCGACCTCGTTCATGCGGACGGGCTTGCCGTTGCGGTACGCCACCACCTGCGAGCGGTAGGCGGCGGCCCGGGTCAGCTGCCCTTGCGCCATGATGGTGTACGCCTTGTCGGGTCCGTAGAGGATTCCCGTGGGCAGGTTCACGTTTGCGTTGGCGACGGCGTTGTTCATCTCGTCGATGCCGATGCCGCGGGCGGCCAGTTCGCGGGGGTCGAGCTGGACTCGCACCGCATACTTTTGCGAGCCGTATACGAGCACCTGCGCCACGCCCGACACTGTCGAGATGCGCTGGCCGATCATGACCTCGCCGTATTCGTCGAGGTCGTACAACGGCAGCGTCGGCGAGGTGAGGGCGAGGAAGAGCACCGGCTGATCCGCCGGGTTCACCTTCTGGTAAGAAGGAGGGTACGGCATATTCTGAGGAAGCTGGCGGTTCGCACGTGAGATCGCGGCCTGGACGTCCTGCGCGGCGGCGTCGATGTCGCGGGAAAGCACGAACTGGATGACGATGTTGGTGGCTCCGAGCGTGCTCGTGGAGCTCATCGTGTCGATCCCGGCGATCGTCGAGAACTCCTTCTCGAGCGGCGTGGCCACCGAGGAAGCCATAGTGTCGGGGTTGGCCCCCGGCAACGAGCCGGTCACCGAGATGGTCGGGAAGTCGACGTTTGGCAGGTCGCTGACGGGCAGCATCGTGTACGCCATCATCCCGAAGATGAGGACGCCGGCCATCACGATGGTCGTCATCACGGGGCGGCGGATGAACAGCTCGGAGAGGTTCATGGCTTGCCGGCTCCCGGGGCGCCGCCTTCCTTTGCGACGATGCTCGCTCCGGGCACGAGGCGGAGCTGGCCGTCCGTGACCACCGTTTCACCGGCCGAGAGACCCTGGGCGATCACGGCGTCCGTCTCGTCCATGCGATCGACCTTGACGGGTCGCAGCTCGACAGTATTGTCGCTCTTGACCACGAAGACGTACTGCCCCTGCTGTCCCGTCTGCACGGCGGGAGCCGGGGCGACGATGCGGCTGGGCTCCTCGCCGAGGATTACCGAGAGATCGACGAACTGGCCTGGCCACAGCGACTCGTCCTGGTTCACGAACGTGGCCTTGAGCAGGACGGTGCTGGTCGCGGTATCGACCGCGTTGTCCACGAACGAGAGCGTGCCTGCCGAGGGAGGCGCCGAGCTGTTGGGGATGGTGGCGAGCACTTTGATGGGATCCGCCGTCTTCTTCAGCACGGCTGGCAGGTACTGCGCGGGGACAGAGAAGCTGGCGAAGATGGGCCGGATCTGGTTGATCGTCACGAGCGTCAGATCGTCCGCCTTGATCAAGTTGCCAGCCTTGACGTTGAGGTTGCCGGTACGGCCCTCGATCGGCGAGGTGATTGTGCAGTAGGCGACCTGCAGCTTGGCGTCGTCGATTGTGGCCTGGTCATACACGACGGTAGCTCGCAGGGCCGCGGCGTTCGCCACGGTCTGGTCGTAGTCCTGCTTGGTGACGAAGTCCTGCTTCACGAGCTGGCTGTAACGCTGGACATCGGACTCCGCCTTCTGGAGCAGCGCCTGGTCCTTGACCAGTTGGGCTTCCGCCTGGCGGAGCGCGGCCTGGTACTGGCGCGGGTCGATTGTGAACACCGTGGCGCCGGCACTCACGACTTGACCCTCGACGAACCACACCTTTTGCAGCTCGCCGCCGATGCGCGCCTTGACCGCGACGGTGGAGATCGGGTCGATATGGCCGATGGCGTGGAACGACACCGGCATCGTCCTTTGCTCCACCTTGCCGAGCGTCACCGGTATCGGCAGCGCCCGGGCTTGTGGCTTGCCACCCCCGCACCCGGAGAGCGGGGCAGTTGCTACGGTGATGGCTCCAAGAACGACCACGATGGCCAGGTGCGGGAAGGTGACTCGAAAAACAGGGACGGTATTCATGGGAACATTTCTCCTCGCGTCGGTGGGCTCCTTCACGGCGTGCCCCCCTCCTTGGTGATCTCGATGGCCTGGTCGAGGTTTTGCGCGGCGGCACCGGTGTCGTGCGCCAACTGCGCGAGCGCCACGTAGAAGCTGGAGCGCGCTTGAATCTCCTGGGCACGGGCACCGGCGAGCGCGGCCTGGGCGGTGAGCAAATCGATAATCGTGCCGACGCCTTCCTTGTATCGGCCGAGCGCAACACGCTCCGACTGCTCGGCGCTGGCAAGGAGGTCGCGACTTGTCTTGACGAGCTGTGTGGCGGTCTTGAGGCTGTAGTAGCTCTGCCAGACCTGGAGGACGACCTGCTGCTCGAGCAAGTCGGCCTGCGCTCGGGCGACGCCGGCATCCTCCCGGGCCTTGCGGAGGTCGAAGGTATTGGCAAACCCGGTGAAGAGAGGGAAGCTGACGAGCGCGGTCGCCGACCACGAGTTGACGGGGCTCTTGCCTGCGTAGGGATCGATATAGGAACGGCCCGCGCTCGCGTTGAGTGAGAGGTTCGGGAGGCCATCCGAGCGGACCGCCCTGACGTGGGCGGTCGCCTTGTCAGCGAGCGCCCGGGCCGCCGCCAGGTCGGGCCGGTGCGCCTCGGCGTTGGCGATCAGCTCCTCGACCACGCCGGCCACGCGCTCGAGCGGCACCTCGCTCGGCAGCGTGCCCACGTCGTATGGCGTATTCGCAGGCAGACCCATCGCGGTGGCCAGGCCGCCCCGAAGCGCGAGCACCGCGCCGTCGGCGGTTTGAAACGAGAGTTGAGCTTGGGAGAACGCTGTCTTCGCCTGCAACACCTCGGCGATGGTGGCGAGGCCCGCGTCGTGTCTCGTCGTGGCGGCGTCGAGGACGACCTGTGCCTGTTTGAGCGTGACCTGGGAGGCCTCGAGTTGCGCCTTGGCATCGAGGTAATCAACGTAGGCCGTCTCGACCCCAAGCACCACGTTCTGGATGGTCGCGTTGTGGCTCCAGTCGGCGGCGATGAGTCCTTGACGCGCGTCCTCAACGTTGGCGGAGCGGCCGCCGAGATCGAGGAGAAGGTAGCCGAGCGTCACTTCCGGGCCGTAGATGTTCTCGACCGCGCCGAGGACGGGGTCTGTGGAGGTGTTCTTGCTGCGGTTGAAGCTGGCCGCGAGGTCGAGCGACGGATAATAGGCGGCATGCTTGCTCCCGAATAGGTCAGAGGCCGAGCGGGCGGCCAGGTACGACGCCCGGGTCAGAGGGTTGTTCTGCAGCGCGATGTCCACCACCTTGGCGAGCGTGATCGTCGCACCCGGCTTCAGAAGGTCCTCGGGAATGGCGAGGGCGGCCGCGTTCTGAGGTGCGGGCGTGCTCGGCATCTCGACCGGAACGTTGGGGCGTTCCGGAACGGGGGGGGACTTCCACGCGGCCGAGGCGGTGCCGTGGAACAGCATCAGGGCGATCACCGGCACAGCGAATGGGGCACGCAGCGTCTTCCTTTGGAGGGAAGGTCCGTGTCGGGAGTCCTGCATTTTTCGCTCTCCTCGTGATTGCTGGGCGATCCCGCTGCCCAGGGCAACGTCTACGCCGAACGCGCGGCCGGGGTTTCTCATCTCGTTGCCCTCGCGCAGGCGCGCACTCCGGCGGCTGAGAACCGGACGATGTGGGCGACGGTCTCCTTCAGTGGTGGCACGTCGTCAGCGCGCGGCTGCAGCCTGGCCCTTCGGATCCGTTGCGCCAGCTGCACGAGTTGCCCGATCACGGAGATGGCGCAAATCCGGGCAGAACGGATGTCGAGATCGGGCATTGCCCTCATCATCGCGGAAACGAGCGCGCCGTTGATGGGCTCGACGAACTCCGACCGGTACAGGTCCGGCGGCAACTGGGGGTCGAGCATTTCGCGCTGGAGCAGGTCGAGAACCGACCTGCTGCGGCCCCGTTGGAGCAGCGGTTCGAAGAACGCGCCGGCGAAGGCGGCGAGCACCGCTTCGAGCGAGCCCATCCCTTCGTGAGTGGTTCGGATGCTGGCGAGGCGCTGCTCGCGCAACGCCGCCAGCCTCCGCCGGAACACTTCCCGGTAGAGGTTCTGCTTTCCGCCGAAATGGTAGTTGACGGCCGCGAGGTTGCAACCGGCGTCGGCGGTGATGTCCCGGACCGAGGTGCCGGCAAAGCCCCGTTCGGCAAAGAGACATTCAGCGGTGTCGAGAAGACGCGTCCGCGTTTCGGCCCCATGGTCGGCCTGCGAAGGTTGGCGCTGTGCGACGGGCACTTCGTTCTCTGTGCGGCGGCGTGGACCGCCCAAACTGCCCGGAAACGTATATCAAACGATCGTATGACACGTCAACCCAGGGCGTCCCCGGATCGCCCGGTGCCGGGCCGCTCAGACGATCTCGAGGCGGCGGAAGAGGAGCGATGGCGTCGTGACGGCGCAGCCGAGGGAGAAGCTCTCGCTGTCGGCGCCAACCGCGAGCAGACCGGCGAGCAGGCGCCGGAACGAGCCCCGCAGCTCGACGAGCGGATGCGTCGCGGCAGGCTTGCCGTCTTGCAGCGCGACCGCCGCCGCCTGCACTCCGAACCGCCCCTCGGTCGCGTCCACCCGGACCGCTCCGGCCGGCACAGCCAGGTAGAAGCCGTTTGCCATCCGGCCAAGCAGCTTCGACTGGGTTGTCGAGGGATCGGGGTGGACGACGAGGTTTGCCGGCCCTGCCGCCGGGGGGTGGCGGTACGAGGGACGGACCGCGCCGCCCGGTCGGCCGCCAAACCGCTCGGCAAGCTCCCAGGTCGCCAGACGCTCGCCTACTTCTCCGCTTCGGATGAGGTCGATCCGCCGTGCCGGAAGCCCCTCGCCGTCCCAGGGGAGGGGAAGCAGCCCCTCGGGTCCGAGACGGTCGTCGGTCAGGTGCCAGGCGCCGGAGACCCTGACCTCCCGGTTCTTGTCGCTCGCTGCAGTCAGGTACCGCACGAGGGCCTCCACGATCGGCGCGGCCACAGCCGGAGCGAGCAGGACATCGGCCAGCTGCCGCACGGGTTGGCTCCCCCGGGTGGCGAGCAGCGCGGTCTCCTGAACGCGCTCGGCGATCGTCACGGGGTCGAGGTCGGAGACCGCCGGGGCCGCGAAGTGGAAGTGCCGCCACGGGCCCTCGGGCGGCGCGACGAGCAGCTCCATCACGGTGCCTCCGGCCTTGGCGCCTGCGTGGAAGCCTTCCCCCGTTGCTAGTGCGGCAGCGGAAGTCCCAGCGAGGACCCGCGCCTGCACGAGCATCACACCGTGCCGACCGCCGGACATGCGCGCTGCCACATCACCCAGAACCTCCTCGATTCTCTCGCTTTCTGGAACGTCGTGGGGAAGGGACGTGCCGGTTGCCCCGAGCACCGAGCGTGGGGGGAGCGGGTCCGGTGCCGGAAGCATGGTGCCAAGCGCTATGCGCGCGGCTTCCCTGCCGGCTCGGGCACCGCTTCCCGAAGCGGCGCCGAACCCGGCGCCGTCCCTGCCGCTGACGCGACAGCCGACACCGAACTCGCGGCTCGAACACCGTTCGAGAATGCCGGAGGCGCCGCGGCTCAGGCGGGTGCTCTCACCGAGACGGGCGAAGACCTCGAACCGCACGCCCTTTCCGCTCAGCTCCTCGGAGGCGCTGTGGAGCGCTGCCATCAGCAGGTCGCCGGAAGCCCTCACCGCACCTCCAGACCCTCGAGGAGCAGCCACGGGGCGAAGCCGCCCGTCGGCACAACCTCGCCATCCTTGGCGCACCATCCCGGTTCGGCGCCGCGATCCGACGGCTCAGCGGCCGCCAGCAGGCCACCGGTCACGGCATCCACCGTTCCGACCAGTGTGAAAGGCGCGAGGACGTGTCGCCGCGTCCCTCGGCGCAGTGAGAATGCGGTCCGCACGCGGAGCATAACCACGCCCGATGCGGGCTCAAGGGTCCCGGAAGAAAGGGCTAGGACCTCGATCGCGGCGTCGGTGCGGGGAGGTTCGGGCAGCGTGCCGCGCGCGGTGGCGACCAGGTTCGAGATTCGCGGCCTCGGAGGGGAGTGCACGCCGGCTCGGCGGGCGTTTCCCGGCTCAATCCCCAGGCTCTCGGCTGTCCGGCGGTCGGCAAGCGCTCCCGCCAGCACGCCTTCGGCGAGCAGGGGACGGGGGGCCGCGGTTGTGCCTTCATCGTCGGCGCTGAAGGCACCCGGGAGGTCGGTCCGCGTGGGGTCGTCGGTGACCCAGAGCGGGAGCCGCATGATGCGCTCGCCGATGCGTCGACTCCACGGCGACGCGCCGCGGACCAGGAGGTCGCCCTCGAGCGGATGGCCCACGAGCTCGTGGAGCAACACGGTGGTGGCGGTGGGAGCGAGGAGAACGCGAACCTTGCCCGGCCGCACAGCGGTAGCGGTCTGGGCGACCGGCGACTCAGGCGAGGTGCTGGCTTCCGGGGGCCAGCAGAAGAGGGCACGCTGCCCGTCAGCGAGTGTCACTTCCGCCAGCTGGGGCCGGGTCACGGTGACCGCCTTGCGACCCGTGAGCACCGCGGCCCAGCTCCACCGCCAGCGCACGCTGGTCCAGCCGGCCGGCGGCTCTCCGAGGGCATGCTCGAGCGAAGGCGACTCCGGGAAGCGCGGCGCCGAGAACGAGGGCAGGGTCCGACTGGCGATCCCCAGTAGGTTTGCCAGCACCGGACGGTCGAGACCGTCACCGGACAACAGCTGGCCATCGCGACGGACGGCGGTCCCCTCGTGCAACGAGGCTTCGCGTGCGACGACATGCCCGGCGGCCAGGCGCCACAGCGACTCGGCTCGGCGCTCGAAGTAGAGGTCCTCGAGCCCCGGGACTTGGGAGCGAGTCACTGCCGCTGCGAGCTCGGCGAGGCCTGCTGGCTGGTCACGTTCCATGGCGCCTTCGTGATAGCATAGACCGCTTTCCGGCGCGGCCGGACAACGTTCGGGGGGGGCGACGTGAGCGACGACGTCCGCAAGCGTCTGCAGGATTTGGAATCGGCGAGCCTCGACGGGGGCGGCAAGGAGCGCATCGCCAAGCAGCACGCGGCCGGCAAGCTCACGGCCCGCGAGCGACTCGACCTCCTGCTCGACCCCGGTAGCTTCGACGAGGTGGATCGTCTCGTCGCCCACCGCAGCCACGACTTCGGGATGCAGCGCCAGCGCGTTCCGGGCGACGGCGTGGTCACCGGGTTCGGGCGCATCGACGGACGGCAGGCCGCGGTCTTCGCGCAGGACTTCACGGTGTTCGGGGGTTCGCTCTCGGAGGCCCACGCTGAGAAAATCTGCAAAATCATGGACCTCGCCCTCAAGTTCGGCGTCCCGATCGTAGGCCTCAACGACTCCGGGGGAGCGCGCATCCAGGAAGGCGTCGTCTCCCTGGCGGGGTACGCCGATATCTTCTTGCGCAACACCATCGCGTCCGGCGTGGTGCCGCAGATCTCGGCGATCCTCGGTCCGTGCGCCGGCGGCGCGGTGTACTCACCCGCAATCACCGATTTCGTGTTCATGGCGAAGAACACGAGCTACATGTTCGTGACGGGCCCCGAGGTCATCCGCACCGTGACGCACGAAGACGTGACGATGGAGCGGCTCGGGGGCGCCTCGACCCACAGCCAGGTCTCGGGCGTGGCCCACTTCGCCTGCGAGGACGACGTCGACACGCTCGGGAGCATTCGCCGGCTTGTGGGGTTTCTCCCCTCCAACAACGCGGCCGACCCGCCGGTGCGCCCCACCCAGGACTCCCCCGACCGAGAGGACGGCGCGCTCGACGCGCTGGTGCCGGAGGACCCCAACAAGCCCTACGACATCAAGGAGCTCCTGCGCTCCGTGGCCGACGAGGGAGAGTTCTTCGAGGTCCACGCCCACTTCGCGCGCAACATCGTCGTGGGCTTCATCCGTCTCGCCGGCCGGCCCGTGGGAGTGGTGGCCAACCAACCGTCGCACCTCGCTGGCGTGCTTGACATCAACGCCTCCGTCAAAGGGGCGCGCTTCGTGCGGTTCTGCGACGCGTTCAACGTCCCCCTCTTGATCGTGGAGGACGTCCCGGGGTTTTTGCCGGGCGTCGAGCAGGAGCACGGCGGGATCATCCGGCAGGGCGCCAAGCTGCTTTACGCCCTCGCGGAGGCAACGGTCCCCAAGGTCACGGTGATCACCCGCAAGGCGTACGGCGGCGCCTACTGCGTGATGGGCTCGAAGCACATCCGAACCGACTTCAACTTCGCGTTCCCGTCGGCGGAGATCGCCGTGATGGGTCCGCAGGGCGCCGTGAACATCCTGTACAAAAGGGAGATCGAAAGCGCGCCCGACCCGGACGCCCGGCGTGCCGAGTTGGTGCGCGAGTATGTCGAAAAGTTCGCGAACCCGCTGGTGGCCGCCCAGCGCGGGTTCATCGACGCCGTGATCGCGCCGCGCACGATGCGCCGACGCGTGATCGCGGCGCTCCAGCTGGCCGCCAACAAGCGCGACTGGATGCCTCCGAAAAAGCACGGAAACATCCCGTTATGAAGCAGCAGTCGACAGTTGACAGTCCACAGTTGACAGTTTTCGTCCTGACCCGACGAGGTGCTCGAGGGCGCATCGACAGGCAGGCTGTTTCAAGCAAGCCGGCCGAACTGTTAACTGTCAACTGTCAACTGTCGACTGGGTGGGTGGGGGGATGAGGATCCTCATCGCGAACCGGGGGGAGATCGCGGTGCGCCTTATCCGGGCGTGTCACGAACTCGGGCACGAGAGCGTCGCGGTGTACTCGGACGCGGACCGCATCCAGCCGCACGTGTTGGCTGCCGACCTCGCGGTGCGAATCGGCCCCGCTCCCGCCCGCGCGTCGTACCTCGATCAGGGCGCGGTCCTCGCGGCCGCGCGCGCCACCGGAGCCGGCGCGATTCACCCCGGGTACGGGTTCCTGGCCGAGAACGCGGGATTCGCGCGGGCAGTCGAGGGTGCCGGCCTCGTGTGGATCGGTCCGCCCCCCGGGGTCATTGAGCTGTTGGGATCGAAGACCGCCGCGCGCGAGGTCGCCCGCCGCGTCGGCGTGCCGGTGGTGCCGGGCAGCGAGCCGCTGGCGGATACGACCGCGGCCGGGGCCGCAGCCGAGGCGATCGGTTACCCCATCCTTCTCAAGGCCGTCGGAGGCGGTGGCGGCAAGGGGATGCGCATCGTGCGCGCCGCGAAAGAGCTGGAAGAAGCGTTCGCGCGTGCGTCCTCGGAGGGCAAGGCGTTCTTCGCCGACGAGCGCGTCTACGCGGAGAAACTCATCGAGCGGCCGCGCCATATCGAGGTGCAGATTCTGGGCGAACGGAACGGCTCGCTCGTGCACTTCGGCGAGCGCGAGTGCTCGCTCCAGCGGCGCCACCAGAAGGTGTTCGAGGAGTGTCCGTCGGTTGCGGTCGACCCGGACCTTCGTCGCCGGCTCGGCGACGCCGCGCTCGCGGTGGCCGGCGCGGTCGGCTACCGCTCGGCCGGGACCGTGGAGTTCCTGCTCGCTCCGTCCGGTGAGTTCTACTTCCTCGAGGTCAACACGCGCCTGCAGGTCGAACACCCGGTGACCGAGGTCGTGTACGGTGTCGACCTCGCCCAGCTCATGATCCGCGAGGCACTCGGGGAAACGCTCTCGCTGCGTCAGTCGGACCTCGCGCCGCGCGGCCACGCCGTCGAATGCCGGATCTACGCGGAGGATCCGCTGAGGGGTTTCGCCCCGTCGCCCGGTGTCATCCATCAGCTGGAGCGGCCGCACGGGCCGGGAGTGCGTGTGGACAGCGGTGTCCGGGAAGGTTCGTTGGTGCCGCTGGACTACGACCCAATTCTCGCGAAGCTCGTGGTCTGGGGCGAGGACAGGCCGCGGGCGCTCGCGCGGCTGCGGCAGGCACTCACCGAGTACCGGATCTCCGGCATAGCCACCACCCTCCCGCTCTTCCGGCTCCTGCTGGACCTCCCCGAGTTCCAGGCCGGCGCGCTGCACACGGGGCTGCTCGACGAACTGCTGGCACGCGCGCCGGTGCAGGCGCTCGAAGCGGCGGTCGACCCTGAGCTCGAGCGCGCGGCGATCGTCGCCGCGGCGGTGCTCGCGGCCCAGGAGACGGAGCACCTTCCCCAAGATGGGTTCGAAGCGGCCGAGCGCGACGGACGCGAGTGGCGCCTGGCCGGCCGCCGCCTCGCCCAGGGCAGGGAGCCTCGGTGAACGTGGTCAGTGGTCCGTGGTCCGTGGTCCGGACAGAACAGGCCACCCTGGTGGGCGAACGCTTCGGTGGGTTTGCGCCTGCTGTTAGCTGTGAGCTGTCAGCTGTCAGTTGGGTGGGTGGGGGGGCTGTCAACTGTCGACTGTCGACTGTCAATTGGGCGGGCGGGTGCCGGCGATGAGGTGGTGGGTGGAACGGGACGGGCGCAGGGTCGAGGTCTCGGCCAGGCGGCTCGACGGTGCGTGGGAGGTCACGGTGGACGGCACCTCGCACGTCGTCGAGATGCTGCCGGTCCACGCCGGGCTCGACGCGCTGTTCTGGCCCGACGGGCGCAACTTCGCCGTCGCGAGCCAGCGCCTCGGGCGGGATCACTGGCGGGTCTCGCTCGCCCAGCTCCAGTTCGAGGTGCGCCTCCGGGGACCGCTCGAGCGCGAGGCCGGAGGCGCCGCCGCGCACGCCGGGCCCCACGAGGTCCGCGCGCCGATCCCCGGGCGGGTCGTGAGCGTGAGCGTGATGGAAGGGGACCAAGTGAAGGCGGGCCAGGCGCTCGTGGTCCTCGAGGCGATGAAGATGGAGAACCAGATCTGCGCCGAAGGCCCTGGACGTGTCGAGCGTGTCATGGTCGCGCCGGGTGCGACGGTCGAGAGCGGCCAGGTCCTTGTCGTCGTCGAGTAGTCACTGGGCGCTGCCGATAGCGGACCATCTGCGTTGTCGGGCTTTGGCGGTACGGATCCTCACGTAGCCTCCGGCTACGCTCCGGTCCAACCGCCTCGCCCTCCTAGCATCTGGCCCACTTTCGGCGGCGCGGCTACACGCCGTGCTTCAACGCCCTCCCTCACCCGAGGAGTTCTTTTCTCTTCCGGACCTTGGACCCCGGAGCCCGAGTCCCGGTTTCTCGGGCGATACGGCTACCCGCCCTCATCGGGGAGCTTGTCTGCCTTGTCTCTCAACTCTTCACTCTTAGCTCTTCACTCTCAACTGTCTCCGTCGAACCTTCGAACGTGCGAACCTCTGAACCTGTGAACGGTTTTCCGCCGGTTCAGAACCTGCCGGCCATCGACGCCGCGTAGCCGGTGAGCTCAGCGTATCCCTCTCCTGGTGCGGAGCCCGCGACGGCAACCGGGCCTTCCCAGTACACCGTTCCGGTCGAGCCTCGGGCGTCGAGCTCCGAGTCGGGTATCAGGGGGCGCACCTCGGCATCGAGCCCCGCGAGAGGAACCGTGACATGGAAGGTCGCGGGGTAGCGGGCGCCCGTGCGCGGGCTCGTCCACCACGTCTTCGCCTCGAGTTTGAAGTCGGCCGCCGTAAGGTGGCGAAGCGATCCGTCGGGTTCAACGAGCGTCCCCGCCGATTCACTCGCGGCGCTTCCGTCCTCCCGGCGTAGGCGATAGAGCATGACATCGCGTCCGTCCGCCAGCCGGAGACCGAACCAGTCCCACCCGGCGACGTCAAAACCGAGCTGGCTCGTCCCCCACTCGTGGTCGAACCATGCGTGCCCCTGCGCCTGCACGGCGCGTCCGTCGATGGCGAGGGTCCCGCGAACGTCCAGCCGCGTCCACGAGAGGTACACGGAGGCGGTCCCGGGCGCGGGACCCTTGGGCGAGAGCCCGCCCTCCCCGTGGAGCACCAACGGCTTGGCTGGCGTGAGCTCGAGGCGGAGGTCGGTCGCGGTCCCGCGGTCCGAGGCCGCGATGACGATCGTCCCCTCCGGCGTCCTCCGCATGGTCCAATTCTCGAGGAAGAGATCAAGGTCACCGGTGGAGGCCCCGGCCAGGCCACCCGCGACGCGACGGACGCGCTCCGCGAGGCGCGTGCGGCCAGAGGAGACGTCACCCACGGCAAGGTGGGCGGCGAGGACCTGACGCGCGCGCAGGGTGGACTCTCCCGGTACCGATGGGCCCGGGTCGAGCCCCTGCCGGAAGAAGGTGAGCTGGAAGCCGTACCAGCGGCCACCCGGTTCGGTGAGCCGGCCGGTCACGTACCACCACTCGATGCGGAACGCGGGGTGCGCCCCGTGATCGCGAGGGAAATGGAGCGCGGGCGGGGCGACGACCGTCTCCCAGCCGGCGGTGGCCAGGAGCGGCGCGATGGCCAGGAGTCGCAGCGCCCTGAGCACGCTACCCCTCCTCCCGCAGCGCTTCTGCGGGGTGCATCCGGGCGGCCGCAAGCGCGGGCGCGAGTCCCGCGAGCAGGCAGGCCACGGTGACGAGCGCGGCCGTGACCGCGAGCGACGGCCACGGGGGCAGGAATCGCAACGTCCACCCGAACGACTGGACGTTGACGACCTTCACGAGGACGAACCCGATGGCGAGGCCGACCGCGAGTCCGCCGCAGGCGCCGGTCACCCCGAGGAGAGCGGCCTGCGCCGCGACGACGCCACCGACCTGAAGGCGCGTGCCTCCCAGAGCGCGCAGGAGTGCGAGGTCCCTCCGGCGCTCGCCCAGTAGGGCAAAGAGCACGGTCAGTACGGCGAGCACCGCGACCGCGGCGGCCACCGCCTGAAGCGCGCGCGTGATCGCGAAGGTGCGGTCGAAGATGGCGACAACCTCCGCCCTGAGCTCCCGGTTGAGGAGAGCCTCGACCAGGAAGCGGCCCCCGAGCGCCGCGAGCAGCCGGTCGCGGGCAGCGGCAGGGTCGACGCCCGCCGGAAGGAAGAGCGCCAGCTCGCGCGGCCCATCGTCGGGGTAGTGGCGCAGGAAGTCGTGGCGGTCGATGACCACCATCCCCTGCTGGTTCGAGTAGTCGTAGAAGACTGCTTCGACTTTGCGGGTCAGCGTACCGTCTGCCGCGTGCAGCGTGATCGTGTCGCCTTCGCGGACGCCGAAACGGGTGGCGAACGGCTCACCCACAACGGCCGCCCGGTGTTCGAGCGCAGCGGCGAACACCGTTCGGGAGTCGCGTCCATCGCGGAACGTGACACCGCCGCGACGGGCCACTACCGCGAACTCACCCCCCGCGAGTGTGATGGGCTGCGTGCCCACGTACGCCGTGGCGGTATGAAACGGGTCGATCACGTCCTTGCCGAAGAGGCGCTCGGCCACCTGGACGACCTCCGGGTCGAGGCGCCCGACCTGAACGCCGGTGGTCGCAGCGAGCGGCCGGATCCAGACGTCGGCACGCATCCCCTGGTTGGTCCAGTCGATCACGGTGGCGCGGAACGAGTGCACCATCGTGCCGATCGCGACGGCGAGCGCGACGGCGACCCCGACGGCACCAGCGCCCCAGCTCGCCCGTCGGCGCCCCGCCGCCAACGCGGCGATCGCGAGACGTATCTGGGTGCCCTCTGCGGCGCGGGCAAATGGAGCCGCGGCGTGGCGTGCAAGCGCATCCAGGACAGGCGAGACGATCGTGAGCAGCACTCCGAGGAGCGCCATGCTCGCGAGCAGGGCGGCTACCGGAAGGTCGTCCCACGCAGGTGCCCGCGCGAGCGCAACGGCGAGCACTGCGAAGGCCGAGGCAACCGCGGCGGCGCGTCTCCGCGACGGCCGGCGCAGGAACGCCGGACGCTCGCCGACGAGCCCCTGCACCGGCGGGGTCCGGACCGCCTCCGCCAGGGGCAGGATCGCAGCCAGGAAGGAGACGCCCACTCCCACCAGAAGACCGCCGGCCGCGAGCCAGAGCGGGAGCTGAATTTCGGTCGCGGGGACGCCGCGCACGACCGCGGCCACCGTGGACCGCACGCTCGCGAGGGCCGCGCGCGCCCCGAGCACGCCGCCGGCCACGCCGAGCGCGCCGCCGAGAGCGCCGATCGCCACGGCCTCGGCCAGCAGGGACCGTGCGATCTGGCCTCGGCTGGCGCCGAGCGAGCGGGCGAGGGCCAGCACCCCGCGGCGCTGCACCACCGATGTCGCGAGCGTGGTGGCGACCAACACGGCGCCAACGAAGAGGGAAACCCCCGAGAGCGCCGTGAGGTTGAACTGGAGAGCGCGCACCATGCGCGACGCGGTGGCGGCGCGGGCCTGCGGCGGCTCGACGGTCACATCTGGCGGGACGAGGAGGCGCGCGGCCGCCGCCAGCCGGGCCTCGTCCACGCCCGGGCGAGGGACCAACTCGATGCGGTCGAGGCGTCCGACCTTCCCGAACAGCTCCTGGGCCAGCGCGACGTCCACAATGAGCACCCGGTCCCAGACGGATGCGAAGCGCTGCGGAAAGAACGTGCCGGCCACCGTGAGGGTCCGGCGCCGGGCCCGGATGGAGATCTCCAGCGGATCGCCGGGGNNAGGTCCACGCCCAACACGCGAACCGCGTCCCCGAGAGCGGGGAGCAGCGCAATCTCCTCGATCACCGGCACCACCATTGCGTCGCCCGTGAGCGGGCGCATGCGGCCGAGGAGATCCTCGGGCACGCCGGCCGGGGCGGTGATCTCGAGGCGGGTGCGGCCGGCGATCTGGTCGATGCCATCGCGCAGCGACGCGACCGCGGCTCGGCTGGCGGCTACCGTCGCAACGAGCGCGGCGATCCCGGCGGCGACCCCGATGACGGTGGTGACGAACCGGAGCGGGCGTCGTCGCACTGGCCGCAGGAAGAAGGTGCGCAGCAGCACGGCTACAGCACCGTTACCATTACGATCGCACCGTCGCACATCCGGACCACGCGGTCCGCGGCGGCGGCAATTGCATCGTCATGGGTGGCGAGCAGCAGCGCGCTCCCCTCCTCGCGGCGCAGCTCGTCCATGAGCTGGAGCACGGCGGTCCCGGACGCGGAATCGAGCGAGCCGGTGGGCTCGTCGGCCAGCACGACCGCCGGACGGTGCACGAGCGCCCGCGCCACCGCGGTTCGCTGCTGCTCGCCGCCCGAAAGCTCGGCAGGAAAGTGGCCGCGCCTGTCCTCCAGTCCGACCCGGCGGAGGAGGTCTCGGACCCGAGCCGGGTCCTTGCGGCCGTCGAGCGCAAGGGGGAGCGCCACGTTTTCCTCGACGGTGAGGTGGGGCATGAGGTGGAACGACTGGAACACGATGCCGGTGTGCCGGCGCCGCGCCCGGACGAGTTCGGCCTCGCCGGCTCGGGCGAGGTCGGTGCCGCACACGATCACCTCGCCTTCGTCGGGGCGGTCGACTCCGGCGATGAGGTTGAGCGTCGTCGATTTGCCGCAACCGGAGGGGCCGACGAGCGCGACCATCTCGCCCGCGGAGAGAGTGAACGACACCTGAAGGAGGGCGTGCACCACCTCGTTCCCCCGCAGGTAGCGCTTGCTCACGCCGCGAAGCTCCGTGACGGCGGTCATGAAAACAGTTTAGACGGTGCCGTCGTGGGCCGCGGCTCGCCTCAGTTCGGCTTCGAGATCCTCGATGCCGGTGATCCGCTGGATCGTCGCATCGAGGCCCGGCAGGAGATCTGCCCCGGATCCACCGACCCAGAGCGCGGTGCGGGCGCTCAAGAGCCTTCGCAATCTGCCAAGCGCTCTGGCCGTGGCCGGCGAAGCGGTGTGGGCGGTCACCGAGATGCCGACGGCGAGCGGGTCGAGGTGCTCCGCGGCTCCCCATATCTCGTCCGCCGGGATCTCGGCGCCGAGGATTCGGACGCGCCGGCCGGCGAGAGCCGTGACGAGCGCGGCCACCTGCACTCCCAGGCGGTGCCCCTCCTCCGGGAGGGTGGCGAACATCACCGGCCGCCCCTTGCCGCCGTGCTCGAGCGGGGTGCGCAGGGTCCGGAGGGTGTCCTCGAGGATCTCCGAGAGAAAGTGCTCGTGCTTGATCGCAAGCTCGCCCGCCTCCCAGGCGTCGCCGACTGCGGATGTGAGGGGCACGAGCCTCTCGCGAAGAAACGTCCGGAGGCCCAGGCTCGCGTACGCCTGAGAGAGGTCGCTCACGATCTCCTCGCGGTCGAAGGTGCGCACCTTCTCCAGAAGCTGGACCTCCCAGGCAGGCATCGCGCTGGGCCGCGGGTGCGACCCGCGGAGAAGCTGCTTCAGCCGGCCCTCCCGCAACGGGACGACGTCGCCGGCGCGGTGCCCGAGGGCAATCGCCTGGCCGATCAGATGGAGCCTGCCGATCTGCTCGTCGGTGTAGCGGCGGTGACCGGACGGCAGACGCATGGGCTTCGGAAAGCCGAATCGGCGCTCCCAGGCTCGCAGGGTGTGCTGGCCGATGCCCGTACGGGTCGTTACGGCCGCCATGCACCAGAGCGCGGGCTGTTCGCAGCGTGGCGGAGCCTCAGGCCCGCCTCGGTTCACCTTCGCCATGCCGGTCTCCAACCTCTTCCCGGGCGAGCGAACGCTCGCCTGTGCAGGTAAAGCGTCGAAATCGTCGCTGCATTTCGCTCGTACATCTGTCGCGCCCGGGTTGTGGGAGCGCCGCCGGAGACCGAAAGGGCAAGCACGGTCGGGAAGCCCCGGCCCGATCAGCTTTTGCGGCTCTCCCTCCGGGCTCGCCGGGGCTAGACTGGACCGGTGATGAGCTCGGTCTCTCTGCTGGTCCTCGGGTGGGCCCTGGCGGCCGTGATGATGGCGGTTCTCTGGGCGGTCCAGCGCGCCCGCCGCGACGCCGGCGTCGTGGACGTCGGATGGGCCGCCGGCCTCGGCCTGCTGGCGATCGTATACGCGACGGCGGGGAGCGGCCCACCCCTCCGCCGAGCGCTGATCGCCGTGATGGCCGCGACGTGGTCGTTCCGGCTCGCGTGGCACCTCCTCACCGATCGCATCCTGGGGAAGCCCGAGGACGGGCGCTACCAGACCCTGCGCGCGCGCTGGGGGGCGCGGGTCCAGGCTCGCTTCTTCGTGTTCTTCCAGGTGCAGGCGCTGGTGGACGTCGTGCTCTCGGTGCCGTTCATGGTCGCGATGAGAGACCGGGGGTCGCTGGGCGCGTGGGGCGTCGCCGGCATGGTGGTGTGGGTTGCCGCAGTGGCCGGCGAGGCGCTCGCCGACGCGCAGCTCGCCCGCTTCCGCGCCGACCCCGGCAACCGAGGCCGGACGTGTCGCGCAGGCCTATGGCGCGCCTCGCGCCATCCGAACTACTTCTTCGAATGGCTGCACTGGTGGGCATACGTGCTTCTGGCGGCCGGCTCGCCGATGTGGTGGGCGACTCTCGTCGGCCCCGCTCTAATGCTCTACTTCCTGCTCAAGGTCACGGGGATCCCGGCCACCGAGGCGCAGGCCGTGCTCTCGCGCCCCGACTACGCCGAGTACCGGCGCACCACCAGCGCGTTCGTGCCGTGGTTCCCGAAGAAACTGGGGCCCGGAGCTCGGGCTTCGGGGTCCGGAACAGCAACCTGAGTGGCGAGCCCCGAAACCCTAGCCCCGAACCCCGGTCTTTCTACCACGAGCTGGCGAGGGGGCCGATCTCCTTCTCGACGGCGACGAGGACGTCGCAGCGCTCGACGGCGGCCATCATCGCGTTGTGGTCCGGGAACAGCGGGCGGTCCTCCTCGAGGTGCTCGACGACCTTGCGCACGGCGGCCTTTGCCACCAGGGTGCCCTTGCCGGGGGTGAACTCGCGGAAGTCGAGCGCCTGCGCCGCGGCGATCAGCTCGATCCCAAGCACGCCGTAGGCGTTGGTGAGGATCTGCTTGGTCTTGAGCGCGCCGTTCATCCCCATGCTGACGAAGTCCTCCTGGTCGGCCGCCGCCGGGATCGACTGCGTGCACGACGGGGTCGAGAGGATGCGTTGCTCGACGATCAGCATGTCGGCGGTGTACTGCGAGAGCATGTGGCCGGAGAACATCCCGGCGCCCTTGGTGAGGAACGCCGGCAGCCCGACCGAGAGGGCGGGGTTGAGCAGCCGGTTGAGGCGGCGCTCGGAGAGGACGGAGACCGTGGTGAGACCCGCCGCGACCATATCGAGCGGCAACGAGATCGGTGTCCCCTGGAAGTTGGCGCCGGTGAGCACACGGTTCTCCTCGCACACGAAGATCGGGTTGTCGGCCACGCCGTTGAGCTCGATCTCGAACTGCTTGCGGGCGTACGCGAGCGCGTCGCGCACCGCGCCGATCACCTGCGGCGTCGAGCGCATCGAGTAGGCGTCCTGCACCTTAACCTTGAGCTTGCCGGTGACGAGGTCGGAGCCGTCCATCACCTGGCGCAGGTTGGCGGCGCAGGTGACCGCGCCGGGGAAGCCGCGCAGCTCATGGAGCTTGCCCTGGTACGGCTTCATGTTGGCGAGCAGCGCCTCGAGCGACATGGCGGCCGCGATCTCGGCCTGCTTGATCCAGCGATCGGCGTCGTAGAGGATCAGGCAGCCCATTCCGGTGATCAGGTTGGAGCCGTTGATGGCGGCGAGACCGTCGCGGGCCTGCAGCCCGGGTACGGGGATGCCGGCCTTCTCCATCGCCTTGGCCGTCGGCATCCGCTCGCCCTGGTAGAAGCTCTCGCCTTCGCCCATCAGCGAGAGCGCGAGCTGGCTCATAGGGGCCAGGTCGCCGCACGCCCCGACGCTGCCCTTCTCGCACACGACGGGGGTCACGCCCTTGTTGAGCATGTCCACGTACGTCAGGGGGATTTCGGGGCGGCAGCCGGAGTACCCGCGACAGTGCACGTTGATGCGCGAGACCATCGCCGCGCGCACGTGCTCGATCGGGGCCGGCGCGCCGATCCCGGCGGCGTGGTTGTAGATCAGGTACTTCTGGAACTGCTTGACCTGCTCGTCGGAGAGCACCACCTCGGAGAACTCGCCGATCCCGGTGTTGACGCCGTACATGATCTCGTGGGCGGCGATCTTCTTCTCGAGCATCCCGCGGCACTTGGCGATGCGCTCGACGGCGTCGGGCGCGAGCTGCACCTTCTCGCCGTGCCGCGCAACGTCCACCACGTCTTCGATGGTGAGATTCTGTCCCTCCAGGGTCACAGGCATGGGGTGGTCCTTCCCGACGGCTCCCGTGGGGAGCGTCAACTCCGGCGGCCGCAATAATACCGGCTTTTCACAAGCGTGTGGCGCAGGCCTCCATCTGCGGATCGACGCCGCCATTCCGGGGCCCTGGCCGGGCGGCTATCGGACGGGCGTACTGTGCAGGAAGTCCTTCTGGTGCTGGACCAGTCTCTCGGCCACGATTCGGCCCGATCGACGTCGGAAGAGAACCGCGTCGTAGCCCTCGCGCTGCGCGAGGCCTGTCGCATCCGCCGCGGCCAGCCAGCGGCCCTTCGTGCGGTACGGCACCACGTACACCTGCGGCGGCCAAACGAAGGAGAGAGTGCGGCCCTGTTCGGGTATGACGAGCCCGTCTTCGAGGTCCTCGTCGCCGAGCACCCTCCTGGGCGAGTTGGCGAATGCTTCGACCACGCCACCGCTTGGGCCGGCCTCTCGCACATGCCAGGCGACCTCCTGATAGCCCCAGTGGACCGCGTCGCGCGGGTCGGTCGCATAGGTCGCGGGGATCCCGTTGTACGTCTGGAGCATGTACACGGTGGGTCCGGTGTGCCATTCCACGCGGCCGGGTGAATCGGATGCAAGCCAACTGCGGCGAGCCAGGACGCTCCCGCTCCTCCACCACCAGCACCACGCGGCCAATCCGCCGTCGTCGCGGACTTCGATGCCGTGGGTGTCGCCGCCGTCCGGGACCCGATGCTCGAACGCTGTCGCGAGGGCGGCCCAACGGCCGCTCGCCCGGTCCTGCGCGATCGTCACCAGCGGCACGGGCGGCGGCCCACTCGCACCCCCGATCGGCCACAGGAGGCGAAACACCTGCCAGCGCTCGTTGTGCCAGACCTCGAGCAGGTGATGGACGTTGCAGGGGCGCAGCCCCGTGGAATAGACCTGATCCCACTTGCCTCCGTTTGTCGCGAGAACGGGATTGGGGTCGTAGAGGACGAGCCCGTCACACAAGGCCGCCGAGGGGCCACCTGGGCCGACGACCTCAATGCATGGCCCCGAGTTGGCTGAGGCCCCCGGCAGCAGCACGGTCCAGTGCTCGCCCCGGTAGCTCCACTTAAACGTGGTGATCGCGAGGGTCTCGTCCTCCGTCGACTCCGACAGGTCGTATTGAACCTCGATCGGTTCCCAGGGCATGGCAGTCACGACTGCAAGCAGAACAGACGCCAGCATGATTTCGAGGCCTCCGCAGCAACGACAAATCGTAGCGCATACCAGGATCGAACCTGTCGGGAATGGATCCTCACGCGCCTCGAATTTGCCGGTCGAGACCGTTTCGTGGGGCTGAAGAACGAGATCACGCTATGCTTGCGCCGAACGGAGTCCTGGGAGTGGACATGCAGAACCCAGTGCTGTACCTGCCGGTGATCACCACGCTGTTCTCTCTTGCTTTCTCCGCGGCGCTGCTGCGGCGCTACCTGACCCGGGGGCGCGGACCGCACCTGCTGGTCTGGGCGATCGGTGTGCTGGTGTACGGCGTCGGCACGTTTACCGAGGCTTTCACCAGTGTGGTCGGCTGGCACGAGGGGATCTTCCGGGCGTGGTACATCTCCGGCGCGCTCCTGGGCGGCGCGCCGCTGGCGCAGGGGACGGTATATCTCCTGCTCCGCCGCAAGACCGCGAACGTGCTGACGGCGTGCCTCGTCACCGTGGTGCTGGTCGCATCCGCCTGCGTGCTGGCAAGCCCGGTCAACCCGGCGCTGGCCGAGACGCACCGGCTCTCGGGGAAGGTGCTCGCGTGGCCGTGGGTGCGCGCATTTTCCCCGTTCATCAACACTTACGCCCTGATCTTCCTCGTCGGTGGTGCGATCTACTCGGCGGTTCGCTTTTCGCGCCGGAAGGAGACGCATCACCGGTTCGTGGGCAACGTTCTCATCGCCATCGGGGCGCTGCTGCCCGGCATCGGTGGTGCGTTCACCCGTTTCGGGTACGTCGAGGTTCTGTACGTCACCGAGTTGCTCGGCCTGGCGCTGATCTACGCCGGCTACCGGTTCAGCATCGGCAGCCCTTTCGCTGCGCCGGGCGCTCCCGTCGCACAACAACGGCCCGCGTCACCCTGACTTCGGTCGAGAGGCTGCGTCATCCCTTCACGGCGAACCCGCGGGCGGTGAGCAAAGCGCGCAGTGCATCGCGCCGGTCGCCTTGCAGTTCGAGGGAACCCTCGCGGACCGTACCGCCGGTCCCGAGCGATTTCTTGAGCGAACGCAACAGCTCCGCGAGGAACTCGGCGTTGCAGGGTAGCCCGTCCACCAGCGTCACGCTTTTGCCGCCTCGGCCCTTGCTCTCGAACCGGAGCTTCGCCTCGATCCTGGCCGGGATCGCCTCATCGAGACGGGACGAGCACCGGCAACGGTCCGCGGGCCACCCGCAGGTCGGGCACACGCGCCCCGTTCCGGTCGAGTAGACGACTCTTCCGCGGGCCGCCCGGTCGGTCATGAGCGGATTATCTCCCGGCCAGCAGCACGTCGCCGCTTGGCCTCGCCCCCCGGGTTATTCGCGCGAGGAGACGAGCCATTGCGCGCGAGGCTGCAGCTGCAGCGGAACTCGCTATTTGACCTCGACCGCCGAACCCTTGACCTCCCGCCAGGGCTCCGCGCGTCCGCCCAGGAACTTGGCCAGGAACTCCTCGGTGCGGCCGTTGAAGTCGAGACGGTTGGCGGGACGTGCGAAGCCGTGCCCCTCGTCGGTGTACACGACATAGGTCACCGGCAACTTTCTCGCCCTCATCGCCTCGACGATCTGGTTCGACTCGTTGATATTCACCCGGGGGTCGTTCGCGCCCTGGCCGATCAGCAGCGGGGCACGGATGGCGTCCACGTGGAACAGGGGCGAGATCCTCCGATCCAGCGCATCGTCCTTCTCGGGGTCGCCGACGCGCAGCAGGAACTCGCTCTTGATCGGGGCCCAGTACGGCGGAATCGAGGCGAACAAGGTCTTGATGTGGGACGGTCCCACGATGTCGACGCCGCAGGCGTACAGTTCGGGCGTGAACGTCAGGCCGGCCAGCGTCGCATACCCGCCGTAGGAGCCGCCGTAGATGCACACCCGCTTCGGATCGGCGATCCCCTTGTCGATCGCCCAACGCACCGCGTCGGTCAGATCATGCTGCATGCTCCCGACGCCCCACTGCCCGTTGCCCGCGTTGAGGAACTTCTTGCCGAAGCCCGTGGAGCCCCGGAAGTTCACCTGCAGGCAGGCGTAGCCGCGGTTGGCGAACCACTGGACATCGGGGCGGAACCCCCAGTTGTCGCGCCCCCACGGGCCGCCGTGGACGTTGAGGACGAGGGGCAGGTTGTGGGCCTCGATGCCCGGAGGGAGCGTCAGGTAGGCCACCAGCTCGTAGCCGTCCCGGGCTTTGATGACGACCGGCTCCATCGCGGCCAGGCCGGCATTCTCGAGGTCCGGCTGGCTGACGAATAAGAAGTCGGCCTTGCGCGTTTCGCGGTGGTACGCGTACCACGCCGCCGGACCGTTGTCGGAGCTGAAGGCCACGACCCAGTTACGGTCGGCGGCGTCCCGGCTCTGGATGGCGAACACGCCGCGGTGGATGGCAGCGATCGCCGCCAGGTCGTCCCGCAGGTTGGGGTCGATGGCTCTCCACTCGGTCTTGAGGTAGTTGAACGTGACCGCCTGGACCTCGTGGGTGTCCGGCTGCACGAGCACGCCGGAGACGTCACACCTCGGGTTCGAGGCGATGGTCTCCAGCTCCTTGCCGGTCGCGGCGTCCACCTTGACGAGGCGGGTGGTGTCCGAGCCGATTGAGGTCTCGACGAAGAGCGCCTTTCCGTCCACGGTGAAGTCCTCGACGCCGCCGTTCTCGCCGAACGGCCAGGCGACGAGGTCACGCCAGGGCGCATCCTTGCGGTCGCGCACCCGCAAGATCGTGCTGCCGTCCTTGGGGTTCCTCGCCATCGCGCCGCGGATCTCGAAGTCAGGGTCGGTCTGCCACGCCACGACGTCGCCTGGGTTGGCGGTGTCGGGCACGACGGCGCCGGTCGTGAAGTCCACGCGGTAGATGTCGAAAACGCGCCGGTCGCGCAGGTTCAGACCGACCAGCATCTCGTTCGGGTGCTTGCGATCGAGGATCACGCCCTCGGCGCGGATCCCCGCGAACGGCGTCATGTCGCGGATCACCCTGCTGCCGAGGTCGACCGAGTAGACGTGGAAGTTCTCATCACCGCCGACATCCTGCAGGTACAGGAGGTGCTTCCCGTCCTGTGCCCAGAGGTAGATCCGGATCCCGCGATGGGTGTCCTTGGTGACTTGGGCGTCATCGTCCTTGCCGATTGTCCGCACCCAGACGTTGAGGACACCCTCGGGCGAGGGCGCGAGGAACGAGAGGCGCGTCCCGTCCGGTGAGATCTGCGGTGCAGCTTTGACCGGGTTGCCGAACAGCACTTCGCGCGGGATCAACGGCGGCAGCTCGCCCTGGGCCAGCGCCGCGGCGCCGAGCACGAATACGATCGCAACCAAGCCCGAGAGGTTCTTTCTTGTCATATGGGTTCCTCCTTCAGTGAGTCTCGCCGTCAACAACCTACGGAAATCGACGCGGGAAGGTTCTCGGCGCGGCAGGCTCTGGTGGTCGCGCACTACTCATACCTCAGCGCCTCGATCGGGTCGAGCCGCGCGGCCTTGTACGCCGGGTACGTTCCGAAGAAGAAGCCGACCAGGCCCGAAACGGCCAGTCCGGCAAAGATCGCCCACACCGAGATGCTCGTGGGGAAGGTGCTGACCAGCGCGACGACGTGGGACATCCCGATGCCGACCACGACCCCCGTCGCGCCGCCCACGAGCGAGAGCGTGATCGCCTCGGTGACGAACTGCTGACGGATGTCGGACCTGCGGGCGCCGAGAGCGCGCCGCACGCCAATCTCGCGGGTGCGCTGCGTGACGTTCATGAGCATGATGTTCATCACGCCGACGCCGCCGATAACCAGGGAGATCCCGGCGATCACGAGCATCGCGGCGGACACTCCTCCGGTGATCTGGCGGAACATCCTGATCGTGCGCTCGGGGGTCCGGACCCCGAAGTTGTTAGGCTGGGAAAACCGCAGGCCGCGGCGCTCGCGCAGGATCTCCGTCCCCTGCTCGATCGACAGGTCCACCCACTCCGGTTTCTTTGGCACGGTTGCGATGACGCAGCCGTACGTGCGCTTGACGTCGGGCCAGATGCGGTCGAAGTACCCGACCGGAATCTCGATTTGCTGGTCGGCGCCCGAGTCGAACATGCCGCCCTTCTTCTCCATTACACCGAGGACGCGGAACGGCCGGCCGTTGATCTCGATCTCGCGCCCCAGAGGGTCGGTATGGGGGAAGAGCGCCTCCACGATCCCGGTTCCGATCACAGCAACCGGCGCGGAGTGCAGCTCCTCGCCGCCGGTAAAGAAGCGGCCGTGCTCGACGACGTGGTTGTTGGCGTCGGGGTAGCTGTGGGTGACGCCGCCCACGGTGGCATTGTTGGTGCGGGCGCCCCTGCAGCGGATTTCCACGTTCTCGGTGTTCCACCGCTCGGGGGACACGAACGCGATGGCGGGAGCGTAGTGACGGATCGCGTCGGCGTCGTCGAGCGTCAGGACGGGACGGAGGCGTTGCTCCTCGGGGAGCGGGCCACCCCCTCCGAAGCGGTCGTCGAGGCGCTGGAACTGCACCAGGGTCGCCCCGAAGTTCTGGAACTGGGCGATGAAGGTGCTGTTGAATCCCTGTACGAGCGAGACCATCACGATGACGGTGCCGACCCCGATGATGATGCCGAGACAGGTGAGGAACGAGCGCAGCTTCTGCTCCCGGATCGCCCGGAGAGCCGCGAGCACGTTCTCGCGGCGTGCGGCGACGAGCTTGTCCCACCGCCCCATCTAGGCCTCCGCCCGGCCGCCCGGGGTCCGATACGTGGAGGAAGAAGTTAAGAGTGAAGAGTGAAGAGTGAAGAGTTGAAGAACCGGAAGACGGCGGCACGCCCGCACTCCTCGTTCTTTAACTCTTAACTCTTCACTCTCAACTCTCAACTCGATGTCGCCCGCTACCTCTCCGCCTACACATCGGTAGGACGGGAGGTGCGGGAACGGCACAGGGCGCTGGGCGGCCATCGCTTACTCGTCCCTCAGGGCGACGATTGGGTCGAGACGGGCGGCCCGCATGGCAGGGAGCCAGCCCGCCAGGAGGCCCGAGAGCGTTGCTACGGCAAGGCCCGTACCGACCAAGAATGGCGTCACGCGGGCTGGGAACGGGCTCCAGTGCCCTACCGCCAGGGCGACAAGCCAGCCCAGCAGCACTCCGATGAGGCCTCCGACGAAGCTCTGCGCCACCGCTTCGAACAGGAACTGACGGTGGAGATCCCGCCGGCGGGCGCCGAGCGCCTTGCGGAGGCCGATCTCGCGCGTGCGCTCGACGATCGAGGCGAACATCGTGTTGGCGATCGCGACGCCGCCGACCACCAGTGAAATCGAAGAGATCCAGATCACCAGCGCGAACGCGGAGAACGTGATGCTCTTCCAGAGGATGTTCAAGGCGTCTGCGTCGATGACGCCGAAGGGGTCAGGGGCGGAGAAAGGCGTGCCGCGGCGCGCGCGCAGGGTGACCCGCACCGCGTCCTCGATTGCCTCTCGTGAGGCTGCGTCCGGCACCTCGACGTAGATGTCGAGGCTGCGGGTAATTCCGAACGCGTGCTGATACGCCGTCAGAGGCACGAGGACGAAGCGGTCCTGGCTCTGACCGAAGGCGCTCCCCTGCTTTGCCATCGTGCCGATGATGCGGAACGGCTTCCCCTCGACCTTAATCTCGCGCCCGACGGGATCCTCGTGGGGGAACAGCTCGTCCTTGATGTCCCACCCGATGACGGCGACGGCACGTGCGGCTTCGGCTTCGTTCTCGGTGAAGAACCTGCCGTCCTGGAGCTCGAGTCCGATCATCCACGGGAACTCGTACTCCGCGCCGAGCACGAAGGTGTCGGCCAAGCGGTGCCCTCCGGCGTAAACCGCGTGGGAGGAGGTGACGCGGCCGGCCACCCGGCGCGCCTGGGGCACGAGCCGGCGGACCGCTTCCAGGTCGGCCTCTGTGATGTCCTTGCGCTTGAGCGCCTCGATGAAGGCCTCGCGGCTCCTGATGATGCCGAACTTCGTGAATATCAGGGTGTTGGGGCCGAGGCCCGAGATCACGTCGGCGGCGTACTTGTTGAGGCCCGAAACGACAGATATCACCGCCACGATCGTCGCCACCGCGATGATGATCCCGAGCAGGTTCAGGGCCAACCGCAGCTTGTGGGCGGCCAGCGCCCCCAACCCGATGCGGGCGACGTCCTCGAGGATCATGAGGATCGGTGCTCCGGACGGCTCCTCGGGCGTCTCATCGTCGTCAACCCTGCGGGCCTCCGCCCGGAGTGTTGTCCACCACCACCTGTGCCCCCGGCTTTAGGTCGCGGAGCGCACGGAACGGCCCAATCACCATCTCATCACCCTCCTTGAGGCCGTCGACGATCTCGACGTCGAGTTCGCCGCGGATTCCCGTCGTGACGGGCCGGAACTCCACCTTCCTGGCTGCGACGACGTAGACGCCCTCGATCTCGCGTGCGCGAGACGCCACCGACTCCTTCTTGACGGATGTGCTTCCGGGCGTCGCGTCGGCGGCGGGAGCCGGTGTTGGCGTGCCCTTGGTGTCCGGCTGCCGCAACACGAGGGCGCCGATCGGAACCGTCAACGTGTTCGTCTTGGCCGCTGTCGTGATGTCGGCGGTGACTGTGAGGCCCGGCCGGATCCTCTCGGGGTGCTTGAGAAGCGTCACCTTGACGGTGTAGTCGGTGCCGGTCGCTGCGCCACCGAGCGCCGAGGTGCCCTGGATCGGGCTCGACCCGATCTCCGAGACCTCGCCCGGGAACTTCTGGTCTGGGAACGCGTCGATCCGCACGTCGGCCTTCTGGCCGATTCGCAGCTGCGGCACGTCGGTCTGGTCGACCTCGAGCACCGCCTCGATGATGGACATATCCGAGATCGTCATCAGCACGGTCCCTGGGTTGTTCATCGTTCCGGTGATGATCACCTCGCCCTTCTCGATGTTGCGCCGCGTGACGAAGCCGTCCATCGGGGCGCGGATCTCGGTCTTCTCCAGGGAGTCCTGGGCAGAGGCGAGATCGGCGCGCGCCTGCTCGACCTGGCGCTCCGCCCGGCGAGCCGATGCCACCGCCTGGTCGTAGGTACTGTGTGCGCGCTCATGGTCGGCCTCGGCGAGGATCCCGTCCTTGAACTGCTGCTCGGCGCGCTCCGTGTCGCGCTTGGCTTGGGCGGTCGCCTCACGGGAGCGCATGAGCTCGGCCTCGAGTGCCTGCAGGTTGGACTTGGCGCTGTTCACAGCGGCGGCGTAGCGGGCCTGGTCGATGACGGCCAACAGGTCACCCTTCTGCACGCGGTCGCCTTCCTGAACGTTGAGCGCCGTCACCTGGCCCATGATGTTGGCCGACAGCTCCACCTTGGTCTTGGCCTGTACGGTGCCGTTGGCGGTCACGAGCTGGACCAGGTCCTTGCGCGCGACCTTGGCGGTACGCACCTGAATCCCCTTGTTCCTGCTGCTCACGATCGCCGCCACAACGACGGCAATCACGACCGCCGAAGCGACCCCGATGATGATCTTCGTACGCCCTCTCATGCGCAGCTCCTCTGTCAGGCCTCTCTGCCGGCCATCCCGTGCAACCTCCGAGTCCGACGATTGTACGCGGCGGGCTGCGCGAAGTTGCTTCGCCTCTCCGGATCCGGGACCATCACGACCCCTCGCGGGGCGCCCTTCCTCTCGCGACCACGGGTCCGCGTCCCCACTCAGGATATCGCTACACTCTACACATGAGCCACGATGGCACACGGGCGGACCGACCTCCGCGCAGCGCGGGTTGCAGGTGAGTATTCCGGCAATCCGGGTGCGAGCGTGCAACAGCCAGCCGGCCCGGAGCGGCGGCACGTTCGTACTGTATTGGATGAGAGCGTTCCGTCGGCCTGGCTGGAACTTCGCGCTTCAGCGGGCCGTCGACCACGCGCGCCTGCTGGACAGGCCACTCGTCATCCTCGAAGCGCTACGCTGCGGCTACCGGTGGGCGTCCGACCGCGTGCATGCCTTCGTGATCGAGGGGATGGAAGACAACAGGCGCGCGTTCGAAGGCACGCCGGTCACGTACCTTCCCTACGTCGAGCCGGAGCCCGGCGCGGGGCGCGGCCTACTCGAAGCGCTCGCTGCCGAGTCCTGCCTCGTCGTGGCCGACGACGCCCCGGTCTTCTTTCTGCCGCGCACGCTCGCAGCTGCCGGCGCACGGCTGGGCGTGATGGTCGAGGCGGTGGACTCCAACGGTCTCCTGCCGCTGGCGGCGACTGACCGGGTGTTCTCGACCGCATTCTCGTTTCGCCGGTTTCTGCAATCGGCGTTGCCGGAGCACGTCGAGGATCTCCCGCTCGCCGATCCCGTCCGAGGAGTCGACCTGGCGCGGTTGGACTCGTTGCCGGAGAAGATCCTCCGGCGGTGGCCAGCGGTGCCCCCGATCCTGGGTGCGGACCCGCACGCGGCCCTCGCGCCGCTTCCTCTGGACCACGGCGTGGCAGCCGTTTCGGGCATGCCGGGGGGTACGATAGCCGGCCGGTCTCGGCTCGAGCGTTTTATCCGGGCCGATCTCGACCGATATCCGGATGGACGCAATAACCCCGACGACGACGCCACCAGCGGCCTCTCCCCATACCTGCACTTCGGGCACGTCTCCGTCCACGAGGTCTTCGTTGCCGTCCGTGCGCGAGAAAAGTGGACGGCCCAGCGGTTCGCCGCGAGGCCATCGGGCAGACGGTCGGGGTGGTGGGGGATGAGCGAGGCCGCGGAGGCGTTCCTCGACCAGATCGTGACCTGGCGGGAGCTGGGCCTCAACTTCGCGGGCAAGCGCGAGGATGCGGAGAGCTACGATGCGCTTCCGCCCTGGGCGCGAGTCACCCTGGAAAAGCATGCCGACGATCCCCGCCCGTACCTGTATTCCCCGGACGCGCTCGAGCAGGCACGCACCCACGACCCGCTCTGGAACGCGGCCCAGGTCCAACTCGTGCGGGAGGGGCGAATTCACAACTACCTCCGGATGGTGTGGGGGAAGAAGATCCTCGAGTGGTCGCCGTCGCCGCGCGTTGCCCTCGAGACCATGCTCGGCCTCAACAACCGCTGGGCCCTGGACGGCCGGGACCCGAACTCGACCTCCGGGATCTTCTGGTGCCTCGGACGCTACGACCGCCCGTGGGGGCCGGAGCGTCCCATCTTCGGCACCGTGCGCTTCATGTCGTCGGCGAACACTAGGCGCAAGCTCCGCGTCAAGGGGTACCTCGCCCGCTACGCGACGTAGCGGCTATGCTGGGGCGGTGCGCGACCTGCGAGGCCGGCGCCGCCGGGGGGACGATGACGAGCGATCGCCTGCGCGACCAGATCCGCTTCATCCTCGAGATCGACAAGCTCAAGGGCATCCTGCGGCGGTCGTATCTCGTCGACGAGAGCCGGCGGGAGAACTCGGCCGAGCACTCCTGGCACGTTGCAGTCATGGCGGTGGTGCTCGCGGAGCACGCCAACGAGCCGGTCGACGTCGGCCGCGTTGTGAGGATGCTCCTCGTGCACGACATCGTCGAGGTGGATGCGGGCGACACCTTCGTCTACGACACCGCTGGCGCCGACGCGAAGGCCGAGCGGGAGCAGCGCGCTGCGGAGCGCCTCTTCGGATTGCTCCCCGGAGAGCAGGGCGACGAGCTGCGCTCGTTGTGGGAGGAGTTCGAAGTTGCCAACACGCCGGACGCCCGTTTTGCGGCCGCGCTGGACCGGCTGATGCCGGTGCTGCACAACGTTCACACGCGTGGGCGCTCCTGGCGCGAGCACGGGATCACCGCCGACCGGGTGGTCGGCCGCAACATCCGGATGGCGGAGGGCTCGCGCAAGCTCTGGGAGTACGCGCGGGGTCTGATCGAAAATGCGGTCGAAAGCGGCCACCTTCCTCCCGCGTCCCACCCGCAGCAGAGCGTGTGACGATGCCGGAGCGGGCACCGCACCCGGCGATTGACACCTGGACGCCCGGCGTGATTGCATGCGGGGGGGGGTCGCAAGGTGGGCGCTGAGCTGAAGACGGATCGCCCCGGACCGCGGATCGTGACCGCGGCGGGCGCCCGGGCCACCGAGGACCGGGTCCTCGCGGAGATCGAGGCGCTCCTCCCGTCGTCGTCGGGCGACACCGAGCTGCTCGGAACGCCGGTCGTCGTGGTCGTGCCCTCGCGCACGCTGCGCCTGCACCTCGCGGCGCGCCTCGTGGCCGCGCGCGGCAGGGCCGCAACCGGTATCCGGATCGCCACCCTAAAGCGTCTCGCGTTGGAGATTCTGGACCGTGCCGGCGCTGCGCCGCTCGCGAGCGGTGACGTGCTGCCTGTGCTGGTCTCGCGCGCGGCACGCGGACAGGGGCCGTTGAATGGACTGATCGACGCCCTCGACGACGGGCTCTCTCCGGTGGTCGCATCCGTGCGCGACCTCCTCGACGCCGGCGTCGTGCCGGCACACGTCGAGGTGCTCGACGAGCGTCTCGCCGAGCTCCCCGGGACCGATTCGGGAGCGAGCCGTGCCCGCGCCCTGCTGCGGATCGCCGGCGAGGTCGCCTCCTCGCTGGAGGAAATGCGTGTCGGTGTCACATCGGTTGTGCTCCGGGAGGCGGCCGAAGCGCTCCGGAACGATCCCCAGCGCGCCTTGCCGTGCCGGGCGGTCCTGGTCCACGGTTTCGCAGACGCCACCGGCGTCGCCACGGACTTGATCGAGGCGCTCGTGCGCTGCCTTGGCGGCATCGTGGTCCTCGACACGCCGCCTGATCCCTCCGCGCCGGAGGGGTTTGCGGCGGGCGGGTCGTTTACGCAGCGCTTCCGCGAGCGCCTGGAGGGCGTGGCCCCGGGGGAGGCGTCCGCCGTGCGCACCGCCCCTGCCCGCTTGAAGGCGTTCACGGCTCCGGGTCTGCACGCGGAGGTGAGGGAGGTCGCCCGCCGCATCCTGGGGCTGCTCGAGCGCGGCGTCCGACCCGAGGCAATCGGCGTTGTCGCCAGGGATCTCGAGCCGTACCGCATCGCGATCCAGCTGCACCTCGGCCGCCTCGGGGTCCCGTTCTCGGCATCCGGGGCACGGGGGTTCGCCACGCCCGCCAGCCGGCGCGTCTCGGCGCTGCTCGACGTGCTGGGGCGGGGCGGCGAGGCACCGGCGGATTCATGGCTCGCTGCGATGGCGCACGCCGGGTTCGGGCAGGTGGACCTGAGGGTCGGACTCCGGACGTGCGGGGCCGTGCGCCTCGTGGACCTGGCCGGGCTCGCGATCGCCGACGTCATCGGCGACGGGACCACATTGGCGCTGCCGGTGCGGCGCGGCCTCACCGAAAAGGCGGAAACTGAGGAGCCCGGCGATGGCCGGGTCCGCGCCCCCAGGAGGCGTCTCGGGCGGGCCGAACTGCAGCGGGCGGTCGACGCGGCCGGCGAGTGCCTGAAGGCCCTGCGTGCGCTTCCCGCTAGCAGCTCGGCGCGAGGCCACGCTGCTGCGGTCGGGAAGCTGCTGTCGCGCGCGCTGGGGTGGCGCGACGACACACCGGGAGCGAGCGAGGTGGAGGAGGCGCTGGCGGAGCTCGCCCGTTCGCTTCCGGCCGACCTGCCGCTCGACCGGGAGGAATTCACCACTCTTCTCGCCGCGGCGGTGCAGGATGCGGGTCGAGCGCCGCTCGGAGGCGAGGGAGGGGTTCGTGTCCTCGGTGTGACCGAGTCCCGCGCGCTCACCTTCGAGCACCTGTTCCTGCTCGGGCTCAACCGCGACGCGTTCCCGCGCCAGGTCCGCGAGGACCCGCTGCTGCCCGACAGGATCCGCCTCGCGCTCGAGCCGCTGGTCCCGGACGTGCCGGTCAAGGCCCGCGGACACGACGAGGAGCGTTTCCTCTTCGCGCAGCTGGTCTCGGCGAGCCCAGACGTGACGCTCTCGTGGCGCGTATCCGATGACGACGGAAAGCCCGAGACCTCCTCGCCGTTGGTCGAGCAGCTCCTCCTCGCCGGGGCGTTGCAGGAGCCCGCGCGCGCGCCCGATCTGGCAACACCTGTCGCGGGTGAATCGCGGCCGGCGCACGAGCACGCCCTGTTGGCGGGGCTCTCGGGTGGGCGGGCCGGGTTCGCCGCGCTGGTGGAGTCGGCTCTTCGCGAGGGCCGCGGCGGGCACGCCGAACCGGGCACAGCGGTGCTCGCCGCGGCGCGACTCGCCGTGCTCGACGAACTCGAGCCCGATCGCCGCACCGCGGCCGGCCGAGAGCGGTGGGCGGATCTCGGTCCGTACTTCGGCTTCCTGGGGGAGACAGCGGGCGGCGGCGACCCCCGGGTGGGCGACCCCGCCGTCACGAGGCTCGAAGGCCTCGCCGCGTGCGGATGGCAGGTGTTTTTGCGCAAGCTGCTGCACTTGGAGCCTCCTCCCGACCCGCTCGCGGGAGTGCCCAGCCTGGATCGCCTGCTCGTGGGCACGCTGGTCCACGAGGTCCTGCGCCGGATCGTCAACGCCGCCGGCGAGCTTCCGTCGGACCTCGCCGGCGCCCTCGCGGCGGCGCCGCGCGCGGTCCCCTGGCCCGCCGCGAGCGAGTTGACAGCGCTCCTGAAGCGAACCGCTCGCGAGGTGGCGCGGGAGGCTGGGCTGACATTCCCGGGATTCGGCGATCTCCTTGCCCGTCAAGCGGTGCCTCTGCTCGACGCCGCGGCGGCCAGCGACTGGCCGGAGGCGGGCGCACTGCCGGTCGTGGGGGTCGAGGTCGAGGCGCGGTTCGAGCTGCCGTTCATCGAGGGTCGCCGGCTGGCGTTCAGGGCGGACAGGATCGAGCGCCACCCCGACAAGGTCCGTCTCACCGACTACAAGTCCGGCCGGCCCGACCTCCCGGCGGGCGAGGTCAAGCGGCTGGAGCGCCTGATGCGCGAGGTGGCGTCCGGAGCGAGCTTGCAGGCCGCCGCCTACGCACTCGCGGTGGGCGAACCAGCCGAGGGGAGGTACCTCTTCCTCGGCCCGACGGCTGAGGGCAAGGCCCGCGAGGCCGCGGTCGACAACCGGGATCCGTCGCTGGCGCCGGCGTTCGCCTTGGCCGTCGGCGCGCTGTTCGAAGCCTGGCAGCGCGGCACGTTCTTTCCGCGCGTCGTGGATCCGGCCAAGGGGGAGGAGCCGAAGCGTTGCGGGTGGTGCGAGGTCTCGCAGGCCTGCCTGCGGCATGATTCCGGGGCACGACGGAGGATCTCGGAGTGGGTCGGCAGGAAGGCGGGAGCGACCGAGCCGCCGGACGACCCGACGACTGCGGCGCTCCTCGCGCTCTGGCGCCTGCCACTTGGCGGTACCGAGGACGATGCCCCTGCCGAGGAGGGAACGTGATGCGGCGCGCGCCGGACGAAGCCGCCCGGCAGGCCGATGCCCGCGCCCGGGAGGCGGCCCAGACGAGCTTCGAGCGCCCGCTGCTGCTCGTCGCCGGCGCCGGCACCGGCAAGACCTCGGCGCTCGTGGCAAGGATCGTGTCGTGGTCGATGGGCCGCGGGTGGCTGGACGCCCAGCGCCGGCTCGCCGAGCGGCAGCGCCCCGGGGCGCCGCCCGAGTGTCCCGGGCCGGAGACGGTGGCGGCACGCGTCTTCGAGCGTGTCGTGGCGATCACTTTCACGGAGGCCGCGGCGGCCGAGATGGCATCCAGGGTCGCCGAGGCGCTCGCCGCCGTCGCCAAAGATGAGCGCCCAGAGTGGATCCTCCCGGAGGCGCTCCCCGAGGAGAACTCGACGAGGATCATCCGCGCCCGCGCGCTCCTGGTCTGCCTCGACCGCCTCGTCGTGTGCACGATCCACGCGTTCTGCCGCCGCATCCTCTCCCGCAACCCGATGGAGGCCGGCCTCCACCCCGCGTTCACCGTGGATGCCGATAGCGAAACGCTCGAGGCGATCGTCCGCGAGGTGATCGAGCGGTGGCTTCGCGTGACCCTGGCCGGTACGCCTCCGGATGAGCTGCTCGAGCTGGCCGAACGCGGGATCGGTCCAGCCGAGATCGCCGGTGCGGTCAAGGAGCTCGCAAGCGCGGGCGCGCCGCCCGAAGCGCTGCGCGCCGACCCCTTGGAGCCTGCCCGCCTCGCGGCGCTCGCCCGGCGTCTCGCAGATGTGCTGCGGGCCGTCGCGGAAATCGCGGTCCCCCGTTTCGCAGGCTCGAAGAAGGCGCGCAATGCCGCCCTGATCGCGGACGTCCTGCCGGGGCTCGCGGAACGTGTCGCTGCCGCGCCGTCGCTGGCGGAGCTCCAGCGCGCACTCGAATCCGACCTGCCCGAGAAGCTCCGCGAGCACCTCGGGAAGTGGGGGAAAGCCAACTACAACAAGACCGAGGAGGAGGCTCTCGGCGATGCGGGCGTGGAGCTGGCGCTCTCGGCGCGCACACTCCGCGCCGCGGTCGAGCACGCGCTCGGGATCGACGCCGTTCTCCTGAGGGCGGTTCGCACCGTGGTGGCTCCCCTGGTGGAGGAGGTCCGGCAGACGATGCGTCGGCGCGGGGCCGAGACGTTCGACGCCCTCCTGCGCGACACTCGCGACCTGCTCCTGCGCCGCCCGGAGGTGGTCGCCCGGGAGCGGGGCGCGATCTCGCAGCTGCTGGTCGACGAGTTCCAGGACACCGACCCGCTCCAGTGCGAGATCGTGCGGCTGCTCGCGCTCGAGGGTGCGCCCGACGAGCGGCCGGGGCTGTTCCTCGTTGGAGACCCCAAGCAGTCGATCTTCGGCTGGCGCAATGCGGACCTCGCAGCGTACGACGCCTTCCGCAGCCTGATTGCCGAGCGCGGAGACGTCCTCGGCCTATCGGTCAACTTCCGCTCGGCGCCGCCGATCCTCGCGGAAGTCGAGCGCTGCGTGCGGCCCGTGATGAAGGCCGAGACTGGAGTCCAGCCAGAGTTCCAATCGCTTCAGCCTTCCGAGGCGCGCGCTGCGTCTTCCGGTTTCGCCCAGGGGCGTTGGGCGCCCGTGGAGTTCTGGGTCTCGTGGCCGAGGCCGGACGACCCTGCCTCGAAGGTGCGCGTGGGGGAGGCCACCCGGGTCGAGGCCGCCGCACTGGCGCGCGACATCCGCGCGCTCCACGACGAGGCGGGCGCCGCGTGGGACGAGTTTGGCGTCCTCCTTCGGAGCGCGGGGGACCTCGACGTCTACCTGCAGTCCCTTCGCGACGCCGATGTCCCGTACGTTGTCGAGCGCGACCGCTCATACTACCGGAGGCGAGAGATCATCGACGCCGCGGCGCTCGTCCGCACCGTCCTCGACCCCGCCGACCACCTCGCTCTCGTCACCGTCCTCCGGTCGGCGATCGTCGGCGTGCCCGACGCCGCGCTGATGCCGCTTTGGTCGCGCGGACTCCCCGCGCTCCTCACCGAACTGCGGGGCACCGATGGCCCTCGTCTCGCGGCGGTGGCGGAGACGGCACGGGAGGTCGCCGCGTCGCCGCCGGCCGGGGTCCCGGGCCTCGAACGCGTGCGCGGCTGGGAGAACAACCTGATCGCGTTCGCGGGCAACCTCGGCGCCCTGCGGGAGTCGTTCGAGCGGGACACGGCGGTGGAGTTCCTCGAGCGCCTCCGCACCTCGACGCTCCTCGAGGCCACGGAGGCCGCCAGGCCGCTCGGCCGGTTCCGCGTCGCGAACCTGGAGCGCTTCTTCCGTCGCCTCCTCGGGACGGTGGATGAGACGGGCGCCGACGTCCAGGGCGTCCTGAGGGCGCTCCGGACGGCGGTGACCGAGCAGCGCGAGGGCGAGGAGGCCAGACCCGGTGCCGGAGGTGAGGATGCGGTGCGCATCCTCACGATCCATAAGGCCAAGGGGCTCGACTTCCGGCACGTGTACCTGCTCCAGACCCATCATGGAAGCCGCGCCGACACGAAGAGCGAGACTCGCGTCGAAGAGGTCGGCGGCGCGTTCGAGTACACGGTCCTCGGGGCCACTACGCCGGGATGGGACGCCCTCGCGCAGCACCGCGCGCAGACGACCGAAGCCGAACTCGTCCGCACCCTCTACGTCGCGATGACGCGGGCGAAGGACAGGCTGGTCGTGAGCGGCGCGTGGCCGCGGGGCAACGGCCGCGCCTCCGCCGGGACCCATCTCCGCCTTCTGGGAAAGAGAGAGCCTTCCCCGCCGGATCTCGACGCCGTCGCCGGCGGCCTCGTCGCTGTGTCCGGGGCGTGTGCCGACGAGTGCGGGATCCGGTGGGTGTTTCCGGCGCTCGTGCAGGGCGGGACTCCCCCGCCGCGACTCGAGGCCCCCCCGTTGCCTTCGCGCGCCGGCGTCAACGGCGACAGGGAGAAGATCGCGGCGCGGCAGGAGCGGGCGATCGAGCGGATGGCGAGGCCGTTCTCGAGCCCAGCGTCGGCAGAGGCCCACCGGAGCCTGCTCGAGGAGCTCGGGGAGGAACGGGAAACGAGCCGTACCGCGCGGACGGAGCGTTCGGCCGCGGCCGCCGCGGGAAGCGCGGTGCACCGGGTCCTCGAGAGGCTCGACCTCGGGGCCGACCTCGCGGACGAGCTTGCCCGTGGGGCCGAACGGCTGCCGAGGGACCTCGAGGGCCTCGTCGATCCGGAGCGCGTGCCCGCCGCGCTAGCGCGAGCGAGTGACCTGCTGGAGCGGCTCCGTACTGGCCCCCTGATGGACCGACTGCAGGCGATCGCCCGCGGCGTAGTCGCGCGCGAGCTGCCGGTGCTGCTGCTGCCGGGTGAGGGGCAGGGCGCACCGGTGGGGTTCGTCTCCGGCACGATCGACCTCGTGTACCGGGACCCCAATACCGGGGAGCTGGTGATCGCCGACTACAAGACCGACGAGGTGGCTGCCGAGACGAAGCTGCAGGAACACGCCGGCGCCTACGCTGCGCAAGGGGCGGTGTATCGGCGAGCGCTGCGGGAGGCGCTCGGGCTCTCGGAGGAACCCCGCTTCGAGCTCTGGTTCATACATCTCGGCGTTGTGCTGTCAATCCCTCCTCAGCCGAGCCGTTGACCTCGGGGCGCGGCCCGTAGTTCATCCAGCGTCTCAGGCGCACGGACCGGTCCGGTTGTGGCAATATGCGCGCGGCAGGGCCGAGCATGACGCAACGGAGTGTCACGATCGAGATCCGCCCGGCGGACAGCGAGGAGGCGGTGGCAAGCACCCGTCTGCTCCTCAAGGAGTACGCGTCCGCTTTGGGGCGGCACCTCTCGTTCGAGGAGTTCGCCCGCGAGCTCACCGATCTCCCGGGCGAGTACGGTCCTCCGCACGGAGTGCTCCTGCTGGCGAGTTGCAACGGGAGGTTGGCCGGTTGCGTGGCGCTCCGGCCGCTGGACGAGGGTCTCTGCGAGATGAGGCGGCTCTACGTCCGGCACCAATTTCGGGGCAAAGGGGTCGGCAAGAGGTTATCACTCGCGGTGATCGACGAGGCGCGCGAACGCGGTTACCGTGCCATGCGCATCAGCCTCGCACCCTGGATGGAGGAGGCGATCGCGATTTACCATTCTCTGGGGTTTCGCTCCATCGAACCCTACCGGCCCGGGCCGCTCAACGGTGTGGTGTTTATGGAGTTTCAGCTGCACTGAACGCACTGCGAGAGCGTTCGCACGTTCGGAGGTTCGAAGGTTCGGAAGTTCGGCCGGGGCAGCTGCGAGTGAAGAGTTCAGAGTGAAGAGTGAAGAGTGAAGAGTTGGAAAAAGACGTAGGCCACCGCGCCCGTTCCTCGTCTTTCAACTCTTCACTCTCAACTCTCAACTTGCTCCTGAACTTTGGAACTTTCGAACGTGTGAACTTTCGAACCTGTCTTGCTAGTCCTTAGCGGTTCGGCGCTCGAACCGGAGCGTCTTCACCCAGGTCTGCTTCTCGCGTTTGACGAAGTCAAGCCAGAGCGCTTTCGCCACGACAAGTATCCACAGCTGGCAGTACGTGAAGTAGGCCAGCACGATGAGCCCGATCTTGCCGAAGGAGTCTTCCCGGTCATATGCGAGGGCAAGCAGGATCTCCATGATGAAGAGCAGGAAGGCGAGGAGCCACACGGCGGTGTAGGGTCCCGGGAGTGGGATGGCCACGAGCCCGGCGAGGCTGGCCAGGAAGAGAAGGTCGGAGGCCACAATGGCCACGAAGAAGACGTAGTAGAGCGACAGCAGGTACAACACCTCGATGGCGAGGACCTTGTCCTTAAACTTCGGGATCTGCTTCACGAACTTGGTCGCTACGTAGTTATTGCCCCGCACCCAGCGTATGCGCTGCTTAAACCAGACACTCCAGGTCTCAGGCTCCTGCTCGTAGGTTACCGCATACGGGATCACCTTGATCCGGAACCCTTCCATGTAGATCCGGATCGACATCTCGGAGTCCTCGGTGATCGCGCTCTCGTCCCACCCACCGAGGTGGTCGAGGAGAGGACGCCGGATGACGTAGTTCGTGCCCGGCAGCGTGGAGACGCGGAACAGCTTCCATCGGCCCGCCTGCACGATCGACTGGAACGAGAGCGTCTCGACGTTGATGAAGCGCGTGAGCAGGTTGCGGTTCTTGTTGACGGTCCGGAACTTGCCGATGCAGGCGCCGAGCTCCGGGTGGAGCAGGAGCTGCGCGACGAGGTAGCGCAGGGCGGCGGGCTCCGGCGTGTTGTCGGCGTCGTAGACCGCGATCAGGCCTGCGTCCGTCTGGGCGAGCCCGATGTTGAGCGCGCGCGACTTCCCCTTGCCCCCTTCGTCCGGCTTGACGTTGATGAGCCGAATCCGTCGGTCGCGGTCCGCGAACTCCTGGACGATGGCGCCGGTGTCGTCGCTCGAGCCGTCGTTGATCACGAGGACCTCGTAGCGGTCCGCGGGGTAGTCAAAGGCGAGCATCGCCTCCAGGGTGTTGCGGATCACCAGGCCCTCGTTGTGGGCCGGGATCAGCACCGCAACCTCGGGCCAGTCGAAGCGCATGGCGTCAACTTCGCGGCTCTCCCTGACGGAGCGGAGCGTATGGAAGAAGCCGGCCACGGTGAGGACGAGCTGGTAGGCGATCATGAACCAGATCAGGATCACTGCCAGCAAGAACGCAATCGATAGGTCGAGCTGAAGCGCCGTCTCGGTCATGTCGCCCGCCTGGGAGAGCGTGGGCGCACGCGCACGATCAGGTAGAGGGATGCGAGGAGTCCGAACGACAGGGCGCCGAAGATGGCGATCACGTACGACGACCAGAAGCTCGTGAGGTCGACGCCGTAGGAGACTGGGCTCTGGGTCACCAGCAGGACGGAGTGCTCACCGGGCGGGAGGATCAGGGCCTCCATGCCGCTACCCTTAAGGGCCTCGAACGACGTCTCCCGCCCGTCGACGAAGAGTGCGAACGGCTGGCGCGTGAGAGTCGCGATGCAGCGGTTGTCCGATCGATACCCGAAGGTCACGCTTCGTTGGGAGCTTTTCTGGAACAGCAAATCGCCGGTGAGCGACAGGAGGTGCGAATCCGGCGGACCCGGCTGCAGGGCCTGCAGCGTTGGCTGGACTTCCAGGATCGTGTAGCTCCCCACCGGCAGGAGGAACCGGCCGCCTCCCAGAGTGTGCAGCCTCTGGTTGTCCCGCCAGATCTCCTCCACGCCGCTCGCGAGCTGCAGCACGATCGGAGTCGGTGTCTTGACTCCCCACCCTTCCTCCAGCCTCGTGACCTTGGTGCGCGCCGCGTAGGCTGCCGGCAGCAGGGCGAGATCCTGCTGGTTGATGCTCGACTCCGAGTAGATCGCGACGCGCTGCGCGCCCCGGGCCGCTGAGTTGACGAGCCACGCAGCCTCGGTGCCGGTCTGGATACGCGTGGGGAACGGCGTGATCTCATTCTCGGCGCGGAACGAGAGGATGTTGAGGTCAAGGGCCAGCTCGTCGGGAGCCACGAGGCCGGCGTAGCGCGCCGCCATCGCCTCGTAGCGCCGCGGGTCGGTCGACCACAGGCTCTCCGGATCCTCGATCTGGAGGTTGAAATCGTGCCTCGCGCGGAGCGCCGCAATCTGTCTCGCGTCCACCCCGAGCCATGTGCGCATCTCGGGCACCGCGAGGCTGTCGTAGACGGTCACGGTCGTCTGGAACCCCGGTTTGCCTTTCGCCACCGCGTCGACCATCGCTAGCAGCGAATCGTGGAACTGAACGACCTTGGCAACACGGTACCGCCCGAAGGCGGCCAGAGCGGCTGCATCGCGCCGCCAGAAGTGTGGGGAGGCGGGGTCGAGGAGCTCGATCGGGTCGAACCCGGCCTGGCGTCGGAACTCGTTGCGGGCTGAGGGGTGCATGGGCGTCAAGAACTGCGGGTCTTTCATGCCGCGACCTGCCTCGAAGCACAGCTCGCCGATGTTGACGCCGTCCCAATCGATGCCGACCAGCAGCTTGCGATAGAACTCAATCGCTGCGGCGAGACACGCCGGATCCGTCAGGGCAACCGGGAAACGCCAGGTCGGCCGGACGTCCTCGCCCTTGTAGTTCTTCTCGCGCCACTCCGGGTGGTCCCGCCAGAACTTCTCGTTGACCTGGGGCGGCTCGATCCAGCAGTAGACCAGAATGCCGTTGGCGTGACAGAGGTTGATGAGGCGCCTGTAGTCATACGTCCACTTGGCGTACTCGTGCCAGCCGCCGACATGCAGCACGCGGATACCGGCCGCCGCCCATCGTGGGACGAGTTGCTCGATACTCACGGTGTGCCGGTACCCGGGGTCGAAGTACATCTCGAGCTGCTCGCGACGGATCAGCGGGGTGAGCGAGAAGAAGTGCTCGACGTAGTGCACCAGATACGGGAAGCGGGAGTAGCCGCCCGTGCTGGCAGGGTCAAAGCGGGTGCCGAAGAGGATGAAGCGCCCGCGTCCGTAGCGCCTCCCGATCACCACGGGCATCTCGGTGACCTCGTCGGTGGCGAGGACCTCATCGTCGTCCGTGGTTTCGAACTTATTCATGACCTCGCCAGACTTCCAGTGCAGGGGCTCGTCCGGGAAGAGATGGTCCCGCACCCGCTCGACGAGGGCGGTCGACTCGAGGAACTTGACGCCCAACGCGGCGGCCAGACCGTTGCGAAAGTCGGTGATCAGGTCGCCGCCGCCGTCCACGAACGTCTTGAGCGCCTCGATCTGTTTGGCGGTGAGCGACTCGGTGATCGTGTACGGGACGATGACGAGATTATGGTCACCTGTGTCGATGGCCAGATTCGGCGTCAGAGGCACTCGTTCGATCGGGATGTTGAGCGCCTCGAATGGCGCCGCGAGGCTCGCCTGGTCGTTCGAAGCGCCGCCGGTGGCCTGCGGATCGTAGAGAAAGAGCGCATCGACCGGTCGGTGAGGCTCCTCGCTCTTCGAGAGCCGGGCCAGCAGGGCGCTGGCGCGGTTCTTCGCCTTCTCCCAAAGCGACACCGTCTGCTCCCGGTACTCGCGCGGTTCAGCGACGTAGATCCACCGGGGCGGGAGCTTCACATCGCGCAGCACCTGACCGTGCATGCGGGTGGGAGACACCTCGCGCCTCACGACCTGCCCGTCGCCGTCGAGCCACGACTCCCGCAGGTACTGGTCCGCCAGGGTCAACTTGACCGTCGTACTTCCGCTCGCGATGGCGCGGTCGTCCATCAGGACCGTGTTCGGCATTTCGCGGACGTCGACGAACGTGTACCCCAGAGCACGGATGCCGTCCACGAGATGAGCGAGGAACTCGATCTTCACGAACGGGTGGAAGAACGCCGACGCGAAGCCGTCTCGCACCGCAAGGTTGGTTTTCGCGAACGAGACCAGCTGGTCGACCGCCTCCTGCTCCTTTGCGGACTCCGGATCGAGCGGAATGTAGCCGAGGTTCTCGGGCAGTATCCGCTGCCCGTACATGTCGCGCTTGATGATGTAGGGGAAGTACTGACTGTAGTCGAGGTTGTCGAGTACGAGGCGCTGCTCCATCGCGGTCGAGAAGTGCTCGCCGATGACGGAGTAGTCGAGTGTGGAAGCGCTGTAGTGTGGGGTCTCCCACACCAGGGGGTAGACTCCGTTCTTGATGCACTCCACGACGCCGTCGCGCAGCCTGCGCGCCACGAACTCCTTCGAGTCCATGGGTAGGACCCGGTTCCGGCTCTCGTCCCAGAATTCGTAGTCGGAGGCACTCTCGCCCTTGTACTGGTGCGTGGTGCCGTGCAGGACGATCGTCCCGCCGTGCTCCATCACATAGTGGAGGGCGTCGATGTAGTCCGGTTTCTCCGACATCGCGACACGGGTCTGCGTGGCAGGGTTGACGTAGAAGGGGATGATGCCCACGAGGAACGGGATTCGGCGTGCCGAGAGCAGGTCCGCGATGGCGCGCAGGCTCCCGGGGTCGGAGAATGGATTCGTGTCCTCGATGCGGATGAGCGCCGAGTGGGACCGAGGGTGATCCTCGTTGAGGATGTCGTGCAGCAGATCCGCGAAGTAGAGGTACCGATCCGACTCCGTGGCGTACGAGAAAGGCGAGTCCACGAGACACCAGAAGGACCCCGAACGTATCGCGTACGGCACCGTGAGCTTGCTCTTGCTCGATGTCGTGGTGGCGAGAACCGCGCAACGGGCCGGGTCAACAACCTTGAGCAGGTTCGCGTTGGGTTCGCTCTTGGTGAAGCGGTACTCTCCGGCCTGAACGGAATCGAACACCGAGGTCGTGTCGAAACCCTGCGCGACGAAACCGAAACGGCTCGCGAGGTCGCACGCGCGCCCGAACTCCGCGAGACCGCTGTTGAGCCAGACGAAGGTCGCTCGGGTCGCGTACGCGTCCCGCAGGAGTGGCGGCGGGGGGGTGTAGGTGCGTGTGTAGCCGATGAAAAAGGTAACGTCGAAGTGAGAGACGTCGTCGGCCTTGTATGTATCCGCAGATTCAAGGGTCACGTCGGTCCTGAAATGCCCGAGCAACTGGCGCAACTGGCGGGCGTCCCCGAGGCCGCTCGCCACCGGCGTGGGGCCAGGCTCGTACACGACGAGGACCTTCTTGGTTCCCTCCGTGGGTGCTGCCAGCGTCGCCGTCGAGGCCAGGAAGACCAACAACGCCGCGAGACGGCTTCGCCCCGCGCTGCCGACGCCAGTGCGATTCGTAACCCGGTGTTTCAAACCCATCCAGCCTTGTCGATCCCTGTCATCCCAACCTGGAGTTTCGCGATGCACGGCGAAGGTGTTCCCTTCCAAAATGATACCACGCGGAGAAGGGCCGACGCCTTTGTGCTAACGTCGCTTCGTGAACCGGGGCGTCGGTCTCTCCACCTGGCGAATGGCACTGCTCGTGGCGGCGTCTGCCGTCTCGACGCTCGTGTTCGACGGAGTCAGCCAAGCGCAGAGCCGGACCGGGTTACTGCGGACCTCTGGCGATGCGCTCGCCACCCGCGTGGGGTTCACGGTGCACTGGGACTTCATCTCGAGCGCGGACGAGGCCGAAAGGCTCGTGTCGTTCGCCATCGCGAACGGGGCCGAGATTCTCAACGTCGTCCCCCCGCCTCACATCTGGGAGGACCCGGCAAGCCTCGCGATCCTGAAGCGGATCTTCGCCCAGGCGGCCGCCCGCGGCGTCGGCATCGTTCTCAACCGCATCGACGGCAGCTCCCTTCCGAATGTCGGCGGAGAGCGGCGCAGTTGGCTGTACAGCAACGTCCTGACGGAGCCCGGGCGGCTTCCATCGGGCCGGCCGACACCGGATTTCTTCCTGTCCACGGTGGGCAAACCGCAGTACGAGCGCTGGCTGCGCGAGGAGACCGCGTTCTACGCCGACGCTTTCTCCTCCGAGCCAGCCCTGCTGGCTTTCGGCGTCGGACTCTTCAACGAACCGTTCGTCTCACAGCGAGGGAGCTTGCTGTGCTTCGATGCCTCGACCGATTCCTACGAGATCGCCCAGTACACCCCGTACGTGGCCGGCCTCTGGCGGCGCTCTCTCGCGCACAAGTTCGGCGGGATCGCCGGCGTCAACAGTCGGTACCGCACCCGGTTCAAAGCGCTCGACGTGGTGCCCATGCCTCTGAACGAGGAAGACCCCGCGTTCGGTGATGCCGCCGCCGCGTACTTCGACTTCGTCTCCACGATCAACGCCTGGGTGGTGCGGCAGATCGACGAATGCAGGGCGCTCTGGCGCGAGCGAGCCCAACGCCCGGTGCCTTTCATGCTGCAGTTCTCCGGGTACGTGCCGGAGAAGTTCGAAAAGGGCCGCGCCGCCTTTGCGGCTCTCGACATCTTCGACTGGATGACACGGGCCGACGCGCTGGGCCTATCGGCCTACACCAACTGCGAGTACCCGGACCTCGGTCACGCCTCGGTCGTCGCGATGGTCGACTTCCTCCGCCTGGGTCCGCTGCTCGGCGTGCCGGTCTGGGTCCTCGAGGGGGGTAGCGAGTGCAACGGCGCCGTGCTCAACCGCGACGAACTCCGCTTCTTCGCCATGGTTGCCGCGCCGCTTCGTCCGGCCTCCGTGATCTACGAGTTCCTCAAGATGAGCTACGCGGAGCGCTTCTCGACGTCGGCGGGGAAGATGATGTCCGTCGCCGGCGTGCCGCGACCGTCGGCGGTCGCCGCGGTTCGCGAGGCACTGCAGGAGGCGAAGACTGCGGCTCCGGTCGGCTCGACGACGTACATCCTCGACGATCTTACGGCCCTGCCCGAGGACGCCGAGTTGCTCGCCGCGCGCAAGCGGCTCGCGCGGCTGGCGGTGACTNNGTCGCGCTCCGAGGTCTTTGTGTGGCGGGAGCGCCTGGCGACACGCGGTGTGACGGTCGCCGGCCCGGAAGCGTTGCTCTCACCCTTGGAGCGCTGAGGGTCCTCTCGCGGTAGACTTGCGTCAAGGAGCCTTCATGAACGAGAAACCTACCCGTGTGTTCCGGCCGGTGCCGGTGACCGGCCCGGCCCGTCTGTGGTTCGCAATCCTCGTGGCCGTGCTCGGGGTGCCGCTGCTCTGGCTGCTGTTCGAGTTGCTGCGCGTGCCGACGATCCGCTACGTCGTCGACAGCGCGAAGCTGACGATCTCCAGCTCTCTCGGATCGTCTCACCAGGAAAAGACGATCTCGCTCGCGAGAATCGCCGAAGTGCGTCCGGAGTGGCTCCGGGACCGTTCGTTGCGTTTCGGGACGGAGAAACCCGGATACTGCGTTGGCTTCTTCGCGTACCCGCGTCTCGGCGAGGTCTTCCAGATCAGCGATTGTTCCAGCCTCGGCGTGTTCCTTGCGTCGAGCGGCGAGGCGACGCCGGTCGTCATCACACCCGCCGACCGGGACGGCTTCCTCAAAGCGCTCAACGCCGGGCGAACGGCGACATTCGCGCCGCCTGGGAAGAGAACGGCGTCATGGTGGCTCACGCTGGCCACCGTTCTGGGGATCCTGCTGGCGGTTGTCCTCGTCCTTGCGACGATCTTCTTTGTCGCGCCGGCCCGGCTGTCATACGCCGTTGGAGGGGGCACGCTGGCGATAACCACGCTGCTTGGCCGACGTGCAATGCCGCTCGCCGGGGTTCGCGCGATGCTCCATCGACCACTGTTGGGCCAGCGGCTCTCCGGAGCGGCGCTGCCCGGCTACCAGGTGGGATCGTGGATGCTCGACCGCATGGCGACGACCGTGCTGGCCTCCGCGCGGGACCAGGACGGTGTGCTCCTCGAAGGCGACGGCCGGTTCTTCCTCAATCCTCTGGATCGCGAGGGATTCCTCGCGGCTCTTGGCGCAGAGGGCGCCACGATCGTAACCGATACCGCATTGCGCCGCCGCTAACCCGGCCGGTCACGTTCCTTCCACTGTGTGGAGGCTTCTCTTCTGGTTGCCCGGCGGCCGGGTGGGCTTGAATCCCTGACCCTGTCATTCTGAACGAGCGCAGCGACAACGGGGCGCCGTTTGCCTCGGCGGGGATTGCACGGCTGACGCGGCTCGGCGTGTGGCTGGTGTCGCTCGGGATCACCAGGCAGCTCATCGAGCCGGCGCGGCCGGCTCAGAACGGCAAGCACGAGCGCATGCACCGGACCCTCAAGGCGCGCACGACGCGACCGCCGGCGGCGAACCTGCGGCGGCAGCAAGAGCTCTTCACCTCTTTTCAGCGTGAATTCAACGAGGAACGACCTCACGAGGGCCTGGGGATGAAGCGACCCGCCGAGGTCTACCGGCCCTCGCCGCGTCCCTACCCGGAGACGATCCTGCCGATCGAGTACCCCGGCCACTACGAGGTCCGCCGGGTCAGCCGCAACGGTGGGGTGAGGTGGAAGCACCAGTGGCTCAACGTCGGCCACGCGCTCATTGAGCAGGACGTCGGGTTTCACGAGGTCGCGGATGGCATCTGGGACGTGTTCTGCGGCGTCCTGCAGATCGGTCGCTTCGACGAACGGACTCTGCGCCTTGTCCGGGACACTCGCGACGCACTACCGCTGTGAAGAGCGTGGAGATCGCAACCAACCAGAGCTCGAAGTGTCACCCAGGCGCGTAGAATAAAGTGTCACCTAGACGCCCGACCGTTCAGGCTTGTCCGGCGTGCAAAATCAACCGATGGCACACCAGACAAGAGAGCCTCAACGCTAATGTCCTCATCAGCCTCCGGCCAGTGAACACCCTCGCCATCTCCGATCAGCCGCCAGTTGGACCGAGCGGTCGCTGAAGCACCAAGAAGGCGTGGAAACCAGACCAACGGAGCGGAAAGACGGCGACCATCCGCAAGTGAGACGATAATCTCGTCCTCCGAGACCTGTACGTCCATGGCGAGGGGCTCGCGTCTAGCGGCGAAAGAACTCATGCCAAGCCTCCAAGAACTCGGTCGCGTTGCTGCCAACGAGCTCTTCGATTCTCCTCAGTTCGCTGGCCGAGCATCCCCATGAACGATCCAGTTTGACGGGTTCGAGCCAGAATTTAACAACAGCTCGGTCGCGCTCCACGTGGATATGAGGGGGTTCTCCCAAGTCGCTCGCGTAGAAGAAAAAGCGATAGGGTCCGATCCGACGAACCGTTGGCGACACGCTTGAGTCTAGCACCGGGGCCCATAGGGTGCCTAGACATCATGACTTCTGGTG
>PMLC01000037.1:5661-54012 GCA_003158745.1 Acidobacteriota bacterium | reverse complement strand
CCCTACTCCTGGCGCGGTAGTAACTCCGGTTCCTGAGTCCTCGCAAGTGTGAACCTGCGAACAGTCTTCGTGCTCCTCTGCCCCTCTTCATCTCCGCTCCTCGGCTCCTCTGCGTTACAGTTACACCATGCGCACCCGGCTCGCCAGGTCGGCCGCCGTTCTCGGAGCAATCCTCCTGATCGGAACGCTTGGCTATCGGTGGGCCGAAGGCAACTCCTTGTGGGAGGCGTTCTACAGGACCGTCTTGACGCTCACGACCGTGGGCTTCAACGAGATCTCCTCGCTCTCCCGCAGCGGCCAGGTTCTGACCGTCTTCCTGCTGTTTGCCGGGCTGGGCGTGATCCTCCTAGTGGCCACGGAGATCGGCCGTTCGGTGGTGGAGGGCGAGTTGCGCGAGGCGCTTGGGCAGGTGCGGAGGTCACGGATGATCGAGAGCCTTTCGGGCCACGAGATCGTGTGCGGCTGGGGACGGATGGGGCAGGCGGTCGTCGAGGAGCTTCGACGCGCCCGCCGCGACGTCGTCGTCGTGGAGCACAAGCCGGAGAAAGTCGAGCGACTCCGCGCGGCCGAGATACCGGTCGTTTCCGGCGACGCCACCAGCGAGACAACGCTGCGGGCCGCGGGTATCGAACGGGCGCGCGGATTGGTTTCCTGCCTCAACGACGACGCCCACAACGTGTACACGGTTCTGACCGCGCGCTCGATAAACCCGCAGCTGTTCATCGTCGCGCGCGCCGGCGAGGAGGGCGCCGAGACGCGGCTTCAGCGCGCCGGCGCGAACCGTGTCGTCAACCCCTATCAGCACGGCGGGGTGCGACTCGCCCAGTTGGTCGTGAAGCCGACGGTCGTGGACTTCCTGGATTTCTCGATGGGGGCGGGGAAGATGCCAGGGCTGGAGCTGGAGCAGGTGCGGCTGGCCTCTTCGAGCCCCCTGGTCGGGGTGACCCTGGCCGAGGCCGATCTGCGGCGCAAGTGTGGGGTCGGGGTCGTCGCCGTTCAGCGCGGACCGACGCTGTTCCCGAACCCGGAACCCAACCTCGCCCTGCACGAGGGCGACGTGCTCGTCGTGCTCGGCGTCCGCGACCACCTGGAGGAGTTCGAGTCGATGTTCTGCTCGGGCGCCGCGAAGAAGGAGGCCTGAGATGCGCCTCTGCCGGTTCGAGGTCGGCGGGACACCCCGCTGGGGCGTGATCGAAGGCGATCTGGTGACGCCGCTGGCAGCGCCGCCATGGGATGAGGTACGCAAGATCGGCGGGGCCACGCCGCTCGCTGCGGCTCGGCTGCTGCCGCCGTGCGAGCCGTCCAAGATCGTCGCGGTGGGCCTCAACTACCGCGCCCACGCCGCCGAAATGGGCAAGGAGCTTCCGGAGGAGCCGCTGCTGTTCCTCAAGGCGCCGTCGTCGTTGCTCCCACCCGGGGGCGCTGTGGTCCTGCCGAGACAGTCGGCCAAGGTCGAGCACGAGGGCGAGCTCGCCCTGGTGATCGGCAGGGCTGCAACGAGAATCAACGCCGGGAACGCTCTCGATTACGTGCTCGGCTACACCTGCCTCGACGACGTCACCGCGCGGGACATCCAGCGTCGCGAGAAGGTGTATGCGCGGGCCAAGGGGTTCGACACCTTCTGCCCGGTCGGGCCCTGGCTCGAGACCGAGATTGCGGACCCCCAGGCACTTGGACTGGAGCTCCGCGTCAACGGTGCCGTGCGCCAGAGGGGCAGCACGGGCGACATGATCTTCCCGGTCGCCGAAGTCATCGCCTTCATCTCGCACATCATGACCCTGTTCCCCGGCGACCTGATCACCACGGGCACCCCGCCCGGCGTCGGACCTCTCACGTCGGGTGATGCCGTCGAGGTCGAGATCGCAGGGATCGGAACCCTCCGCCACTCGGTTGCGTGAGAGGCCGGGGTCCGGAAAGACGGGCAGAGGAACAGAGGAGCAGGAAACGGACAGTTCGTCGCTCGCTCCTCTGCTCCCCTGCTCCCCTGCACCTCTGCTGCCGTGTCGTTCTCGGTCCACGGGCCACGGCCATCTCCGGGGGCGATCTTGACGGTCCAGACCGACGCTGGTATGTTTCTTCCCCACCCGCGCAAGCGGGCGCTGAGCGGGAATAACTCAGTGGTAGAGTGCGACCTTGCCAAGGTCGAAGTCGCGGGTTCAAATCCCGTTTCCCGCTCCATCTAGTACGGGGGGCCCTGTGGCCCCCCTCCCATTCTCCCGCCACAGATGCCCCACGTGCCCCCATGCGCTGCTGCGGGCGAGTGAATCGCCCTCCGCGCCTCTCGTCGCCCCCCTCCCGGAGCTTCGCGGCCCCCCGTCGCCTGCCACCCACCGCAAGAGCGCCCGCCGAAACCGAGGGCTATAGTCCACAAGTGAACAGCGCCGGAGGACGCGGTGTGCGAAGCCCCCTCGATCGCCTCTGAACCGTCACAGAATCGTGATCTCCGCAGCGTTTCTCCTGCCAGCTTAGACGGCAGTTCCTGCAGCCTAACCCGGCGGGCTCCCGCCCGAGGATCCGCCGCAACATCACGATGGGAAAAGACTTTGTCTCCGCTCCGCCCGACTTCGAGGCCCGACAAACACTGCAGAGTACGCAGTGTTTCCCGTTTTCCATTCGGCCGCCGAATCTGCGTTAGATGTCCAAGACAGCATGATCTCAATGCGTAACCGAACCAGAAACTGCCTGGTTGTTGCAGGCCTGACGGTCACGGCATTTGCGGTTCTTCTTGGCTCGTTTGTCAGGCGACAGCTCTTGGGGGTCAAGCAGATCCGCAACCTCGAACTCTTCAGACTCTACGCAGCCACGCTGGACGAGTACTACAAGGCGCACGGGTCGTTCCCCTGCATTCTCTCAGACGCCACATCTGCGGCTCGCTGGAAGGTGGTGCGCGATGGGGACGATTACTGGGACTTCCCGGTCCGCTACGAATCCCGCGGGCAGTCGTTTGTCTTGGTGAGCTACGGACGCGATGGGCGCTCCGACCACCTCGACTACTGGCACCTCCGTGAACTCAACGACAATTCGCCCCGTGCGCGGAACATCTGCTTCGCCTGGGACGCCGATCAGGTCATGTCCGACAGGGGCTTTCACCGATGTTGCGGCAAGTAGTGGGCTGAGGCCTAACCTGGCGTTACAGCCGACTGTCGCTCGCCTGCAAGCCGGCGCTGCGCGCCGGGCAGGCTCGCGCCAGCGGCTGAACGCCGGCGCCACTAGGAGAAGGGAAGCGCAATGGCACCTCGGTCAGGTCCGGAAAGCGTGGATGCATACATCAGCTCCCTCCCGCCGGACGTACAGGCCATCCTCCAGCGAATCCGCTCGATCGTCCACAAGGTCGCGCCCCAAGCGCAGGAGGCGATTGGCTACGGAATGCCGGCCTTCAGGCTTCACGGCATCCTCTTGTACTTCGCGGCATTCAGGCACCACATTGGCTTGTACCCACCAGTGTCGGGCGACGCTGCACTTGAACGCGCCGTCGCCCCGTATGCCGGGCCGAAAGGCAATCTCCGGTTTCCCCTCGACGAACCGATTCCCTTCGAGTTGATCGAGCGCATCGCGAGGCTTCGCCTCAAGCAGGACTTGGCCAAGGCCGGAGCAAGGTCGGGCAACCCATGAGGCCTTGGATCGACGTGAATTTGAACCGGCCGGGGACATAGGTAACACTTTTCGGGTTCGAGGTCGAGCCAGTGGACGGTGCGGGAAGAAACCAAGGCACGCAACAGCCAAGAACGCACAGGCCGCGGGAATCGGGCTTGCAAAGGACATACGCGGCGTATGATCGGTACAAAGACCTCCAAGAACCTCGCCGCGTGCGGCGACGGGAGGCCGGGATCGGGGCGTGACGCGTGCGAATCCTCGTCGTCGAGGACGATCCGGGTGTTCGGAGCACGGTGGTGCGGATGCTCGAGTACCTGGGCCACACCGTTGCAGCGGTGGCCACCGGTGACGAGGCAGACCGCCTTCCGGACGATCAGCCCTTCGAGGTCGTGCTCGCCGACCTCCGGCTACCCGGGATGCTCGGCCACCGGGTGGTCGGGCGCCTCCGCGAGCGCTGGCCGCACCTCAAGGCCGTGATCATGTCGGGGAACACGGACCACGACGAGGTCCGTGCCGGCGTCCTCGACGGCCGCTGGCGCCTGCTCCCGAAACCGTTCGACTTCGAGCAGCTTGCCAGTCAGTTGCGCGACCCGAGCGAGCCGGCCGTATCCACCGATACCTAACGTTCGGCCTTGGCGGTGCGGAGCATCCTCTCCATCCCGAGGGACGCGTATAACATCAAGAGCTCGAGCATCTCGATGGACCCGATGGGGTCCTTGGAATGGACGTTGTCGCCGTAGAAGATCGAGACGACGTTCCCGCCGACCGACATCGGCACTGCGATGGCTTCGTCCGGTTCCTCGCCGCCGAGCTGCCTGATCAGGTACTCGTCCCAGAACGTCTTCGCGAGCCGTCCGCGGAAGCTCCGGCCGCTCTCGACCACCGTGCGGAAGACCGATGGATCCATCAACGGGATCCTCATCTTCCGCACCCTCTCGTACGCCCTGGGACCCGAGAGCTCAAGGCCGAACTCGCCGATGCCACGCACCTGCCCATGGCTCACCGACAAGAGGATGCCTCGCCGGACGATCCTCGCCCCGCACCTCATGATCATCAGGCCGATCTCGCCGATGAAGTCGGAGGAGCGGGTCTCGTCGATGATGGACTTGAGGAACGTCACCTCGGACGGAGAGGCCTCTTCCACTTCGGCAGCGGCGGGCAGTTCCGCAGCGGTAGCGTCGTCCGCATCGCTCTCCGTGAGTGCCGCGATGATCTGGTTGGCCGTCAGCGTGTCCCCCATGTCGACGGTGGGCCGCCTCGGTGAACCGGCCAAAGGTCCCTTTTGACGGCGGGCGAACGACAGGATCGAAGGCGGCTCATGGTCATCGTCGGTGCCGGTCTCGTCGAGGCGCCGGGCCGCGTCGAGCATTACCTGGTCGGCGCGCAACCCGGACTTCAGGAGCATCTCGCTGTCCGCAAAACCGGCGCTCAGGTACTCGGGGTGCTCGAGGCGCTCGAATCTGAAGGCGCCGTCGGTCCAGCGCACGACCTCGTCGATGACGCTCTGAACCTGTTTGCGGACGACCTCCTCGACGGTCTCGGGCTGCACCACGTTCATTTCGACGAGGATCGCCCCCAGCAGGCGCGCCGGCACCGTCTTCTGCTGCATCTCGAGGGCGCGAGAGAGAGCAGATTCCGTGACCGCGTCACGCGCCAAGAGAGCCTGGCCCAACGACTCCCCGACCGAATCGCAGGTGGCCCCAAGGATCTCGCCCTGCTTGAAGAGGATGACCGCCTTCGAGGCGGCGTGGGTCAGCGTCAGCCTGCCGGTCCGCTGAGACATCGAGAGCATCTGGACGATGTCTTCGAACGGCATGTCGCCGAGCCGGCCCATGAAACCCATCGCTCAGGTCTCCTTCGACTCGGCTTCCGCCCGCGCCGCGCTTGCCCGTTTCGAGCCCAACGCCGCACCCTCGAGCACCGTGACAAGGAGGGGATGGGAGTTGGACTCGAAGAGGACCTGCCCCGCGATCTTGGTCCCCGGAACGATGATCCTGTAGTCGATCCCCTCGACGACCGCGGGCAACGAGAGTTGACAAGGCCTCGGCAGGACGATCTTCAGGTTGCCGGCCACCATGTTCGTGAGCTCCCCGAGGGCGTCCTCCACGTCGCCGTTGCGCAGGGTGTCCGGGTTGGTCCCGAACATCGTGGCGGCGACCTCGCCTGCAAGCGTCGCAGTGCAGTAGAGGAAGACGCTTCCCTCCCATGCCCCGGCAAGCTGGACGCAGCCGGTGAGGCTCTTCTCACGAGTTGCGTGACTCAGCTGCGCGACGTCGCGGGCGCGCTGAACCTCGAGGCCCAGGATCGACTCCCAGATGTTCTGAGTGATGTTGACGATTGCCTCTTCGATGTTGTTCATGCAGCCTCTCCGACGCGCGCGCGCAGCCTGTAGACGACCGCTGGCCCGAAATAGGTTGGCTGGAAATCGTCGTCCAGGTTAATCGTTGACTCGGCACCACCGAGAAAGAGGAATCCGTCCGGGTGAAGTTGACGTCTCACTTTTGCCAGGATCTCACGCTTCTTTTCCACGTCGAAATAGACGAGGACGTTTCGCATGAAGATGATATCCATCTTGGGCAGCGCACGCCAGCTTCCAGCCAGGTTCATCTGCACGAACTCGACCATCGCACGGACCTCGAGTTTGATCTGCCACTCGAGGGCATGCTGCTCGAAGTACTTCACCAGCGCAGCGGCGGGAAGGCCGCGGTTGATCTCGAGTTCAGTGTACCGACCCTTCGCCGCCTTCGCCAGCATTGACGACGAGACATCGGTGCCAACCAACTGGAGCGACCAGTCCAGGAGCGAGGGGAAGTGCTCGCGGATCAGCATCGCAACGCTGTAGATCTCCTGGCCGGATGCGCAGCCGGCCGACCAGATCGCTAGCCTGCGCCTCGCCTGCCTCTGAATGATCAGATCCGGAAGGATAAACTGTCGCAGGGCCTCGAACGGGTGCACGTCGCGGAAGAACGACGTCTCGGTCGTGAGAAGCGACTCCACGACGCGGGTGGACAGCGGACTGCGCGACCGGGAGCGCAGGTGATTCAGGAGATCGTCCACGCCCGCCAGACCTTCGCCCCTCGCGATCGCCGAGAGGCGCGTCTCGACGAGACTCGTCTTCCAGCTGTCGAGCAGGATGCCGACGTGATCCCGCACGATCTGACGCACGAGTTCGAAGTCGTTCGCTGCTAGCGGCATGACTTACCCACCTGAGACCGTCCTCCTCCCACCGGCGGACGTCGCCGCCATCGTCCGGCTTCGCCTGGCCCACGCACGACGTTCGATCTCTCCCGCAACCAGGTCAAGCGGCAACACCGCATGCGCCAGTCCGGCATTCGCCACGAACCCGGGCATGCCCCAGACCACGCTCGTGGCCTCGTCCTGCACGATCACCTGCCCACCGACGTCGCGGATCTCCTGGCAACCCCGAAGTCCGTCGCGCCCCATCCCGGTGAGCACAACGGCCAGGGACCTGGCGCCGAACACCCGTGCAAGAGAGCAGAAGAGAACATCGACCGAGGGACGGCAGGAGTTCTCCCGCGGTTCCTGATTGATGTTCACCGTCAGGCGCTTGGCCTCCCGTTCGACGACGAGGTGATAGTCGCCGCGCGCGAGCCACACCACCCCGGGCTCGAGCACGCCCCCCGGGACCGCCTCGCGCACCCGCAAGGGCGTGCGGTCGGAAAGCCGCTCCGCTAGCAAACGCGTGAACACCGGCGGCATGTGCTGGACCACGATGATCGGCAGGGGAAAGTCGCCCGCGACCCCCGACAAGACGGTCGCTAGGGCGTTCGGCCCACCGGTCGAGACACCGATGCCGACGATCTCGAGCCGCTCGGCGCGTTGCTGGACCGCCGCCGGCCTCGTGCCCCGGGGCACCGGTTGCGCCACCAGAACGGAGACGGCGTGACCGACCCGGCCCGCGCAGAGGGCCTTGATCTTCGGGACAAGTTGCTCGCGGAGGTACTCGCGTGCCTCCTCCGAGCTCGAAAAGCCCGTAGGTTTCGGGAGGTAGTCACTCGCTCCGAGCGACAGCGCCTCCAGCGTCACCACGGCGCCCTGTTCCGTGTGCGCGCTCAGCATGATGACTGGCAGGTCCGGATAGTAGGTGCGTATCTCGGCCAGCGTTTCGAGACCGCTCATCCCGGGCATCTCGACGTCGAGCGTCACGAGGTCCGGGCTCAGCTCAGGCAACTTGGCGAGGGCCAGTCTCCCAGTGGGCGCCACGCCCGCGACCTCGATGGCGGGATCACAGGCCAGAACCTCGGAGACGAGACGCCGCACGGCTGCGGCGTCATCCACGACCAGGACTCTGATCTTACGCATGCTCGCCTTGCGGGAGCGTGAACCCGAGCAGCACGAGCTTCTCGGCGACCGCCTGCTTGGAGAAGGGCTTCATGATGTATTCGTTGGCGCCGGCCCGGATCGCGTTGGCGACCTGAGCGGCCTCGGTCTCGGTGGTCACCATCATGAGCTTGACGGCGTCGTACTTGCGCTGCGCGCGGACCCGTCTCACGAACTCGATCCCCTCGACATCAGGGAGGTTCCAATCGATCAAGGCGAGGTCGAAATCAGGACCCTGCCCGAGGACCGCGATCGCATCCCGCACGCTCGCGGCCTCCTGCACCTCGAAACCCACCTCGGTCAGGACCCCCTTCAGGATCGTCCGCATCGCCCGCGAATCGTCGAGTACCAGCGCACGCATTCTCGCCTCCCTCACACCCGAAACTGCGCAACCAGCCTGAGCAGCGTGTCGGCCATGCCGGCCAGCTCCCGCGCCGCCTCTTGAGTCGCGGACGCCCCCGAAGACGTTCCGTGTGCGGCGTGCGCCACGCCCGTGATGTTCTGGGCGATGTCGGCGCTGCCGCGCGCCGCTTCCGCGACGTTGCGGGCGATCTCGTTTGTGGTCGCCGTCTGCTCCTCGACCGCGCTCGCGATCGTGTTCTGGATATCGTAAATCTGCTTGATGATGGCCCCGATCCGGCCGATCGCTTCGACGGCGCCGGTCGTGTCCGCCTGGATCGTCGCGATCTTCCGCCCGATATCCTCGGTTGCGCTCGCCGTGGCCTTGGCCAGCTCCTTGACCTCGTTGGCCACGACTGCGAACCCCTTGCCCGCCTCTCCGGCCCGTGCCGCCTCGATAGTTGCGTTCAGGGCGAGGAGGTTCGTCTGCTCGGCGATCGAAGTGATGACCTTGACGACGTTGCTGATCTGGGAGCTGCTGTCGCCGAGCTTGGTGATGGTCGTGTTGGTGCTGTCGGCGACCCGTACGGCGTCGGTCGCGACCCTGGCGGCCTCGTGCGCGTTGCGCGCGATCTCTCTTATGCTGGCCGTCATCTCTTCGACCGCCGTGGCAACCGTGTGCACGTTCTTGCTGACCTGGTCCGCGGCCGCGGAGACCGCATTGGCCTGGGTCGCGGTCTGGTCGGCGCTGCCGGTCATCTCCTGGCTCACGGCCGTAAGCTCCTCCGACGCGGTGCCCAGACCGTTGGCGTTCTCGGCGATGGTCCGGATCGTACCGGCGACCTTGTCGAGGGCTCCGTTGAGCGCCGTGCCCATGGCGCCTATCTCGTCGGAGGAGTTGACGTGCACGCGCTTGGTCACCTCGCCCTGCGCAAGTCCGGCGGCGACATCGGTCACCTCGCGGAGCGGCGTCGTGATCGACCGGACGACGGAGAGCGCGAGCGCGATGAACACGACACCGCTCACGACGATGACGAACAGCAGGACGCGCGTAATCGATCGCTGGCCCTCCAGCATCTCGTCGAAGCCCCGTGTCATCTCCTCCTTCGAGTGGGTCCGGAGCGCGTCGACCCGGCCGCTGAGCGACAGATACTCGCTTCTCATGCGTTCTTGGGCGGCGCTGATACCCTCGCCGCTCTCTCGCGCGATCATCCGCGTACTGACGTCGCGCGCGCTGGTGTAGTAGCTTCGAAAGGCCTCGCCGAGCCCCTCCAGCCCTCGTGCGTCGAGCGTCTCGTTCTTGCCACCATCTGCGACGCGTGAGAGGAAGAGGTCGCGGGCCTTGTCCGGTTCGCGGAGGAGGCCTGCATCGGAGGCACCGACCGCGTCCTGCAGGCCTCTCTGGATCGTCCGCAGCTCCTCATCGAGGTCGCGCGCCAGTTCGAGGGCAGGGACGTAGCCGCTCTCCGTTCTGTGGATCAACCTGCCGTTCGCTGCCATGCCCATCTGAACCGCGATGAGCACGATCGCCATGCCGGTCCCGGCGATCACCGGCATCGCCCAGATCTTGTAGAGGAAACGCAGATTCTTCAGCATCCTAGCCCCCACCTCGTCCGGCAGCACAACGCACCGGCCCCGTCCGAAAATCACTCAGTGAGTCGAACGACCTTGACGCCCGACGGCAGGCTCACAACGGCCTTGCCCTCGCGCAGCTGCTGTATCACCCCGACATAGCCCACCGCTCCGCGGAAATTGCTGACGTATGTCGCGACGTCGGCGCTTGAGGCCTTCTCGACCGGCGGAACCGCGGAGCCGGAGAAGATCTGCTTCTGCCAGAAGCTCTTCACGGCGGTGACGGGTCTCCTGAGTACGACTCGCGAGAACTCGGCCCGCACGGGAGAACTCTCTGCCTGATCCACGGGCAGGATCACATGGCCGTCGGGCCAGGCGGACTCCTGCTTGAGGAAGATGTTCGAGAGCTCCGACCGTGAAAGCGATTCGACAGGATTCGACGCATTGACGATCACCGCGAACCCCAGGTCGTCGCCGGAGGCAACCCCTCCGACCATCAGAACCGCGCCTAGAATCGCGCCAGAAGCCCAGAACCAGAACCTACGCATGAGTCCCCCTTGCTTCAAACCCTGCACCGCACCGCAGCCCTCGAAGACACCCAACGGATCGCGATTCCAACAGCACGCTCCATCGAGAACTGAGCCGTTGCGGACGGCGGCGAGGCCGAGGGTGTCCTCAAGCGTGCACCTCGGTTCCGATGTCGAGCGTCTTCTTCAAGTCGAGCAGGAGCAGCAGCTGATCCGGCAGCTTGTAGGCGCCGAGAATCAGCTCGCGCGCCGTTCCCTGAGTCGTTTCAGGCGGCGGCTCAAAGCTCTCGTCGTCCACCTCGAGCACCTCGCCGATCCGGTCCACGAGGAGGCTCGCCCCCACTGTGGTGCTTCGCAGCACGACGTTGGTGGGGAGGAGGTCGGGCGGTCGCTCCGGGAGCTCCAGCCGGCGCCGCAGGTCGAGCGCCGTCACGATCTGCCCCCGCAGGTTGATGAGCCCGGCTACCACGGTGGGTGCGAGCGGGACCGGCGTCATGGCCTGGTACCGAAGCACCTCCTGAACGGCGTCGACGTCGATGCCGAACAACATGCCGTCGAGATAGAAGGTGCAGAGTCGCCGCATCGGCACCCCGCCTACCTTCCGTCCCCGGAGCCGCGCCGCCACCCCGTTGTCGGCGCCTCGGCGATGATCCGCTGGACATCGAGAAGCTCGGTGACACGACCCTTGACGATCGCGCTGCCCAGGATGCCCTCACGGACCCCGACCCCCTCGACGTCGAACTGCTCCTCGACGATGTCGAGGATCTCGTCGACGACGAGGCCGAGTTGCCGCCCCTCCTCGATGAACACGACGACGTGGAGGCGGTCCTGCACCTCGACCGTCGCGCCGAGACGCACCCTGTCGCGTTCGCTCGCCAAGGGCGAGGGCACACGCACCAGCGGCAGGATCCCGCCCCGGTACTGGACGACCTCACGCCCACCGATCCGCTCCACGGCCGAGATCGGAAACGTCTCCAACCGAGCGACCTTCTCGAGGGGTATGACCATGCGGCCGCCCTCGGACCCGCGGAACAGCAGCACCTGCTGGCGCTCGACCGCCTCCTCGGCTGCGCCGGGTCGCGCCGCCACGACACGCTGGGCGGCGTCCGCCAGGACGTGGGCCCGCTGCGCCAGGCCGAGGATGTCGAGGATGAGGGCGACGCTCCCGTCACCGAGGATCGTCGCCCCGGCGTAAAGCGGCGCGCCTTTGAGCAGCTGCCCCAGCGGCTTGACGACGATGTCTTCGGTGACGTCCACTCCGTCGACCACGAGGCCGAAATGCCGCCCGTCGGCTTGCAGGACGATGATGTTAGTCACGGCCTCGCGCGCGAGGGCCCGGATCTCGAACTCCCCTGGCGTCCCGCCGCTGAGCTCGTGCTTGAAGTGGACAACGGGGACGAGCTTACCGCGCAGGCGGAACACCGGTGCGCCCTGGAAGCGCTCGATGCCGCCACGCACCTGCTGCCCCTCCAGGCGCACGAGCTCGAGCAGGTTATTCTGGGGAATCGCGTATCGCTGCTTGCCGTTGCGGACGATGAGGGCCGGGATGATGGCGAGCGTGAGCGGGATCTTGATTCTCGTTGTAGTCCCGTGCCCGGGCTCGCTCGCGATCTCGACCGTGCCGCCGATGCTCTCGACGTTGTTCTTGACCACGTCCATCCCGACCCCGCGCCCAGAGAAGCTGGTGACCTTCCTTGCGGTCGAAAACCCGCGGAGGAACACGAGCCGCAACGCCTCGCGGTCGGAGAGCTGCGCCGCTTCATCGGCGGCCACAAGCCCTTGTTCCACCGCACGCCGCCTGAGGAGCGTGGCGTCCATCCCACCGCCGTCGTCGCGCAGCTCGATCACGACCTGGCCGCCTTCGTTGAAGGCCTTCAGGGTGATCTGACCCTGGACCGGCTTGCCCGCGGCGACACGGCTATCCAGCGCCTCCACCCCGTGATCGACGGCATTCCTGATGAGGTGGACCAGAGGATCCTTGACGGACTCGATGATGCTGCGGTCGAGCTCCGTCTCGCCGCCGTTCATGTCGATCGTGACCTGCTTCCCGCACGCGGTGCCGAGGTCGCGCACAAGACGCGGAAAGCGGTTGAACAGGGTGTTGAGGGGCTGCAGACGGGTCCGCGTGACGTCGTCCTGGAGCTGGTCCGTGATGCGATCCAGGAACTGCGATGCACCCGCCAGCTCAGCCGCCGCACTCCCGCCGGAGAGCTGCACGATCCGGTTGCGCACGAGAACCAGCTCACCGACGAGGTCCATCAGCCTGTCCAGCAGGCGCACATCGACCCGGACGGCGCTCTCCGTGACCGTTGCCGCCTGGACGGCTTGCCTGACGTCGCCGGTGCCGGTCAGCTCGGCCGACGGTGCGGTCTCGGCCGCAGACCCCTTCGGTTTTGAGGATCGCGTGCCCTTGCGGGAGCCGCGGCTCGTGCCGGCTCTGGCGGGGCGCGCCGTGGCCTTGCGGCGGGGACCTTTGGCGGGCCGGGCCGCCGGAGCCGGGGGCGGCGGGTTTCCTCCGCTCGCCTGCGCGAGAGCGGTGAGGCGAGCGACCAGCGAGACGTTGTCGTCGGTGCCTTCGTTGCCCCCCGTTTCGATGCTTACCAGCTTCTCCTCGATGGCATCGACGAGCGCCAGGAGCGCGTCCGCGATCTCGGGGGTTACCGTCAGCTCGCCGCTGCGGAGGCGGCTGAGGAGGCTCTCGCCGGCATGGCTGAGCGCCTCGAGCCGGGAGAAGGCAAAAAACCCGCAGGTGCCCTTCACGGTGTGTACTGTCCTGAAGATGCTGGCGATCAGTTCGCGGTCGCCGGGGCGCTGTTCGAGCAGCACGAGCTCCTTCTCCATTTGCTGGAGGTTTTCGTGACTCTCGAGCAAGAAGGCCTGAACCGCTTCATCCATGCCTGGGACCCCACCCTCCTGCACACCGTTGTACCGGTCGGCCCTGGGGCCCGTAATAGGCAGCCGCCTTGCAGTTGTGTGGGCGCGCCTGCACCGCGTTTGTCGAAGAAACCACCATGCCGGATATGGGAGCGGGACCTACAAGTCGTTTCGGGACTCTCCTTGCTCCCGCGCTCCCGCGAACGCGACGAACCGCCGCGCGGTGCGCTATCGGCCTTGATTCCCGCGGGCGCCGTGGCTACCATCCTTCGGAAGCGCAACAGTCGGCGCAACGGCGAGGGCGGGATGATGCGAACTCACAGGGTCCTGGCGGTCGATGATTCCGTTGGGGTGCTCACCCTGATCGGGACCTATCTCCAGGGATCGGAGTTCGTCTTCGCCGGTTCCGCCCGCGACGGCAAGAGCGCCGTCGACAGGTACGCGAAGCTCAAGCCCGACATCGTCCTGCTTGACATCGTGATGCCCGAGCAGGGCGGCCCTGAGACGCTGAAGCAGATACTGGCGATCAACCCGGTGGCGACCGTCGCGATGATCAGCTCTCTCGCCGGCGACGATGTCGTCCACGAGTGCACCAGGCTCGGAGCCAAGTCGTACCTCAAGAAGCCTTTCACGAAGGACGGCCTGCTGGAGTTCCTGCGGAAGCTCGTCGGCTTGCAGTAGGCGCCGCACCAGCAAACAGGCAGAGCAGCGGAGGGGCAGAGGAGCTAGAGGCCTTCTGGCCGCCCACCCTCGGCTGCCCCTCTGCTCCCCTGCACCCCTGCCCCTCTGCATCCGGACCGGCACTCCGGTCCCACGGCCACGGGCCGGGGATTTTCTGGGAAGGTACTGAGATCTGAATCAGGCGACGCGGACGAACTGCATCAGGGCGCGCTTGGCGCGGACATCGTCGAGCACGGTAGCGTGCAGATCGGCGCGCAGGTTGACGAGGCCGAGGATGGTCTGGATGAAGACCCGGAAGCAGTCGAAGTTGCTGGCGATGTCCTCACACCTCAGCTGGTCCATGAACCGCTCGTCGCGCAGCGCCCGCATCTCCCGACAGAAGTGCTCGAACGGCTCGTGGTCGGAGTAGCGCACGAACTGCATGCTGAGGTTCTCGAAATACGTCAGGAAGTCGAGGAGCCCCTTGTACGCCAGCCTCTTGCTCTCGGGCGCCGCAGGGGAAATCAGGAACTCGGTGACATGCCCGAGGACCTCGCCGAACAACCAGAGGTCCTCGCGAAGGCGCAGCGACTGCTGACGGCGCATCACACAGCTCGGGAACAGGTCCTTGTCGGCGGTCCCGGGGAGCGTGACGCCGACGACGGCCACCACCGCCTGTTCGAGCAGCGCCGTGAGCAGGCCGTGCGCGGCCTCGAGAGAGCCTTTGATCCTCTTGACGCTGGTGGTCTGGGTGAAGTCGAGCAGGAAAACCTCGAACGCTTTCCGCGCCTCGACCTGGAGCTCGAAGCAGAAGCCGTCGATCCGTGCTCGCAGATCCTCCTCCACGCGCGTGGTCTTGTCTTGCGAGAAGAACCTCTTCGGGAACGCCTTCTCCAGGAATGGCCTCAGGATCACGAAGTCGCTGCGCAGAAGCGTCAGCAGAGGCAGGGCATCAAGGAGCTCCTCGCGACGCTCGCTGCCGACCTCGACCCAGCTCAACACCCTCAGGTGCCTGTTGAGTATGGACAGGACGAGGGCCATCGCTCGGCGGAGGCGTTCCGAGGGACACTCGACTACGGCCCGGCGCATGATGGGGTGGCCGAGGCGCTCGGCAAAGAGAAACACGGGGCGCGCACGGACGGGGCTGAAGAACCGGTTGTGGACCATCAGTGACCGGAACTGCTGGCCGAGCGCACGGAAAGTCGCCAGGTTGACGGAGTTGGCGGCCCGAAGGCCCGCCGCGAGCACGGTCAGGCTCTGGAGCCCTTCGAGCAGGAGGAACAGGCTGTCACGCCAGGTCTTTTGATCGGAGTACTCCGCGAGGAGGGCGTCGCGGGCCGCGTCGCCAGCCCATTCGCTCTCGACGTAGTTTCGGAAGGCCAGCAAGTTCGCGTCGGTCTCGTCCATGATCCCGCGGCCGAGCTGGACCAGACGCCGGAACTGGCGCTCGGCGAGCATCACCTCGGTCGTCAGGTTGTCCTGGAAAGCGATTGGCCCGCTCGACCTGGCAGGGTGGTTCTCGAGGTTGAAGAACCGTTCGATCGCCTTGAGGTGCGTCTCGAACTGGACAAGCCTGTCCCACGCCTCGGAGGGGAACGCGGGTCCGCGCGCGGCGTCGTCTCCGCCGTTCAGCGGTCCCCTGTTCACCAGCTCCCCCAGAGGGGTCGAATCCCCACATCCTAATGGTAGACCAGTGTTCAAACGCGGGTATCGGATCGGTGCCGCCCTGCGTGCCGGCGTTGACCCCGGCACGTGTGTAAGGTCCCCGCGGATGGGATGTCGGCGCCGTTCGGAAAGGTGGGGCGACGGCCCCGCCGGTCCGGGTTTCAATCGACCAGTTCCTCCTTGACGGCGTAGTAGGCGATCTCGCTGTTGTTGCGCAAATTCAGCTTTGCGAGGACGCGGGACCGGTAGGTGCTCACAGTCTTTGGGCTCAACGTGAGCTCGCCCGCGATCTCGTTCACCGTTCTTCCTCGCGCGATCATGCAGAGGACCTGCAACTCACGGTCGGACAACGCCTCGTGGGGCGATTGCCGGAGCCGCCCCTGCACTTCGAACGCCAGGCTCTCCGCCGCGCGCATGGTGACGTAGCGACCTCCCGACGCGACCTTGCGAACGGCGCTCACGAGTTCCTCGGGCCCGCTGTCCTTCGTCAGGTAGCCTGCCGCCCCGGCCCGCAGAGCGCGCACGGCATACTGCTCTTCCGGGTACATCGTCAGGATGAGTACCGATAGGCTCGGGTGCTCGGCCCGCAGCTGTTTCAGTACATCGAGGCCGCTGCGCCCGGGCATTCCGATGTCCAGTAGCACCACGTCGCACGGGGTGCGCCGTGCTTCGACCATGACCTCTTGGCCGTTGCAGGCCTCGCCGACCACGCTGATCTCGCCGGTCTTGCCGAGGATGTGCTTCAACCCCGCCCTCACCAGGGCGTGGTCGTCTGCGACGAGGACTCGGATCATGTGGTCATCCGATCGGCAGCTCCGCGGTGAACCGGCAACCTCGATCGCCGAGGTTGTCCCACGATAAGCTCCCTCCGGCCAACCGGCAAATTTTCGCGACCGTCGCGAGGCCGAGACCGGTCCGCCCGGGCGATGTCGTGAAGTAGGGTTTCCCAATCTCGCCGGCGTGGGCTGCCGGTATTCCCCTGCCGGAATCCACGACATCGATGACCTCGAGGCCCTTCGTGCCCCGGTGCCACATCACGCGCACCCGGCTGCCCGGCGCAGACTCCCGGCAGGCGTTCGCGAGCAGTTCGGCGAGCGAGAAGCAGAGCTGCTCGTGGTCGACCAGAGCGCTCTCTTCCCCGCCGCCTTCGAGCACGACCTCCACGCCCGCCCTAGCCGCCTCGTCCTGGACCGCCTCTCGCGCCTCGCTCGCGACTTGGGTCACACGGACCGGCCGCGGCCGGCCGGCGGTCATACAGAAGTACCGCTGCGTCTCCCGTGTGGCAAGGTCCAGCCTCCCGATCTCGTTGAGCATCTGGTTCAGGAGATCGAGCGTCTCACCGGTCGGCTTTGCGACGTGCATCACCAGAGAAATGCCTGACTTGAGGGCTGCGAGCGGGTTGCGGAACCGGTGCAGGAGGTCGGGGATCGTCTCGCCAAGTTCCGGGTCCGGTATCTGCCTCATACTCGCGCCTCTGCCGCCCTCCAAAGAGCGGGCGACCACCGACGATTCGCAGCAAGCGAACGAATTCGCGAAGCCACGCTGTTCTCAGTCTACCAAGAAGGAACGCTTCTCGAAATGGGCTCAAGGACTTCTGCCGTCCCCGCCTTAGCCGCCTGCGCTGCGCCCGGGATTCGCTGCATCCGATGGACGCGCCCCCTCGCGCACTTCCAACCGGCGGCGCTGGAGCGCCCGACGCGGCAGGCGACCCGGAAAGATGTAAGATTGAAGCTATAGAGGCAGCGGTGTCAAGCCCGACGAAACGAACGCCGGCGGGCGCTCGGGAGGCGGCGATGCGCGAGAGGCCGACAATGGTGCTCACGATCTCGAGACAACTGGGCAGCGGCGGCTCCTTCATCGGCCAAGCGATCGCGAACAGGTTCGGCTTGCGCTACGCCGACCGCGAGATCCTGCAGCAGGCGGCGGCGGCGGCCGGGCTCCGGGAAGGGGACCTCTCCCCCAGCGAGGAGAAGGCCACGAGCTTCTGGGAGTCGTTGTTGCACTCGTTCTCAATGGGCGCCCCGGACGCCGCGTTCGTGCCTCCGGCCCTCCCGCCGGTGTACGCCGTGGATCTCTTCAAGCTCGAGAGCGTCATCATTCACGAGATCGCCGAGCGTTTCGACACAGTGATCGTCGGCCGGGCCGGGTTCCACGTGCTGGCCGGCCGCCCGAATGTTGTGAACATCATGGTGCACGCGGCACAGTCGTTCCGCGTGCGACGCGTGATGGAGATCTATGGGATCGAGACCGAAAAGGAAGCGGAGGAGCAGGTCGACCGCTCGGATCGGCAAAGGGCCCAGTTCATCAAGAGCTTCACTGGCAGGAACTGGGACGACGCATCCCTGTTCGACCTCTGCATCAACACCAGCTCGGTCGGCCTCGAAGTCTCCCTTGAGATCACGGCCGCGCTCATCGAGAGAATGCTCGGGCGCAAGTGCCGAGGAGCCCACACCCCGGTGGCCTGAGACTCCGGCCCGGAACGCTGACCCTCTCCCATCCGGGGAGGTTCGGGGCGGCGTGGGGTGCCCGTATCCGGCGTGTGATTGCCCATCGCGGTCATCTGAACGAGAATCCACGCGATGACCACGCGTGTCTTCACGGCGGCGGCGGCGGCGGCGCTGGTCGCAGGGGCCGCCCTCGTCGTCCGCTTCTCCGGCACCGCTGCCGGCGGAGCCGACTCCTCCGGATACCTCAACAGCGCACGAATGTTCGCCGCCGGCCAGCTCTACGAGCGCGTCCGAACGGTCCCCGGCGTCAAGCCGGACGCCTACCGGCCCGGCGTTTTCGTGCCACTCGGAATGCGCCCGGGCCGTCAGCCGCTTACCGCCGTCCCAACCTACCCGCCCGGCCTGCCGCTCCACCTCGCGGCGGCCTCCCTGCTCATCGGCATCGGACGCGCACCTGTCGCCGTCAACGTGATCGCGTGGGTTGCTGCGACAGTGCTCCTGTATCGCCTCGCGAGGGTCCTGGCGATGCCGCAAACCTGGTGCGTCACGGCGGTGCTGACGTTCACGCTCTTCCCCCTCACGGTCCTGCAATCGGTCCGCGTCATGAGCGACTTGCTCGCGACGGCGTGGTGCACCGCCGCCGTCGCCTTCGCGCTGCGCGGGCGGAAGCGGGGGGCGTACGCCGTCGCCGCCGGAATGAGCTTCAGCATGGCGGTCCTCGTCCGCCCGACGGATGCGCTCCTGGCTCCGGCGATCGCACTCGCTCTCGGGGGGAGCCCGGCGGCCTTCGTACCAGCCGCGGTCGGTGCCGCTCCTCTGCTTGCCGGTCTGGGCCTGTATAACCTCGCCGAGTATGGCCGCGTCTTCACAACCGGCTACACGGGAATCGCCCCTCTCGTGTCGCTCACAAACCTCCCCACCGGCCTGCTCCACTTCGTCCGCTGGTTGGCGACCTTCCTTGGGGTGCCCGCTCTCGCTCTGGTCGGCTTCGGGCTCGTCCGGGCCGTGCGGGGCGACCGCCGCCAGGTCGTGCTGCTCACCTGGGCCGGCGCAATCGTCGGCTTCTACACCCTGTACGAGCAGTCGGTCTACGGGTGGTGGCGGCTGCGGTTCCTCCTGCCCGCCCTGCCCGCATTCATCCTCAGCGCCGCGCTGGCCGCCCAAGAGCTCTGCGCTCTCGCGGCCGAGCGGTGGCGCTCGCGACCCGTCCTCCGCCGCCTTGCCGCACCGGCGCTCGCCGCCAGCCTCCTCTGGGCTCTCGGCGTCTCGGCTTACTGGGACGTCACCCGTCGAGTGTGGAACGTCGGCACGAGCGAGGACGTCTACCCGCGATGCGTCGCCTGGTCGGAGCGCCAGCTCCCGCCGAACGCCGCACTCCTCGCGATGCAGACGAGCGGTGCCGTGTATTTCTACGGCCGCTCCCCGATTGTGCGCTACGACCTCATGGACGAGCCGACTTATGTTCGTTTCACCGCCGATGCACGAAGGGCCGGAGTGCCTCTGTACGCCCTGCTCTTCCGGAACGACAGGGTCGAATTCGACCAGAGATGGCCCGGCTCGTGGCAACGCCTCGGCGGCCTCGATGAGGCCTCCCTCTGGCGGCTGGCCGAGACAACCGCGCCGACGGCCCACCGGTAGCCCGGCTCACGCGACGCGCCAGAAGGGCGCGGCTCCCTCCACAATCGCGGTGGCCCTGGCGCCGGCCTTCCGGAACGGCGCACGGACTGTTGACGGAATAGGGGGGGACCCAGTACGGTTCCATCTTCGGAATGTTTTGGACCTTGGAACCATGGCGATGGTGAAACATCTCCGCGAAGCCGGCCCCGGCCGGCCGGGCCTCGGCCACACGATTCGATCGTGGTGGATGCTCATGGCCGAGGCCTCGCTGGGCGAGGATCTGGCCATCATGGCCGAGACGGGGCTCACCCTGCCCCAGGTGCTGACTCTGTTCAAGCTGCACGATCAGAGCCCTCAGTGCGTGTCCTCGATCGCCGCCGTCCTGCACCTCTCGCAGCCGGCCACGAGCCAGCTCCTCGACCGTCTGGTGCAGGAAGGCCTCGTGGACCGCACCGAGGATCCGGGAGACCGCCGCCGCAAGCGGCTGGCCATCACCCCGAGAGGCGCCCGGCTCGTGACACGGCTCGCAGAGGCCAAGAGCCGGGGCCTCGACCACGCTGCGAGCAGGCTGAGCCCGAGGGTGCGCGAGAGGCTCGCTTCGGTTCTCCAGGAGGCGCTTCGCCAGCTGGAGCGACGACCCGATGACATTCCGGCCCCGCTGGCCCGAAAGGAACGGACCCGGCATGAGCTCGATTGACCGACGACGAGGACACGGCGAGATGCCTCAACTTCACAGAGATCGACGTGCCCGGCGGCCGGAACCGGCCCGGCTGACGCTGGCGCGAGCCGCGCTTGCAGCATTGCTTATTGCGAGCACGGGAGCCGCACAGGCGCCGCCAGCTCAAGGCCCCCCCCTTCTCACCCTCGACGAGGCCCTGCGGGAGATTGCGGCCCACTCCACCGCCGCCGTGACATCCAGGCTCGATATCGGAGCGGCGGAGGAGAGCACAAAACGCGCGGAGGCGATGTACCGCCCGACAGCGTCGTTCGCGGCCGGTTTCCAGGCGCGAGACCACGAGGTCATCGCACGATTCGGCGCACTCCACGCACCGGAAACGGAACGGAACTTCTTCACCGGAGAGCTCGATCTCGGCTATCTGCTCTGGGACGGCGGCCGGCGCGCATCCGGGCTCGCCAGCTCGAAGGACCAGGAGGGCGCCACCGCCGCCCGCGGCCAGGCCGAGGTCAGGTCGAGCCAGCTCGAAGGCCTCGCGACATACCTGCGCATCCTCGCGGTCAAGGCCCAGAGGCAAGTCGTGGCGCAGCGCATTGCAGCCCTCAAGGACCACTTGCGCGAGGTACAGGATCTCTTCGACCAGGGTGTGGTGGCCCGCAACGATCTGCTCGCGACAGAGGTTCGGCTGCGTCTCGTGCAGGACCAGGGAGGCGAGGTCGACAACGCCGAGGTGGTCGCCGCCCAGGAACTCAACCGCCTGATGGGCCGGAGGCCGAGCGACCCAGTCGTCTTGCCCGAGCGGCTGCCCTCGCCGCCCACTCTTCCCGCTGGGACAGACGACCTGAAGAAAAGCGCTACGAACAACAACGCTCAGATGCTTGCGCTGCGTGCACGACTGAAGACGCAACTGGACGTTGTGTCGCTACGGCGGAGCGAGAGCTACCCGACCCTGTTCGCCCAGGCCGCCCACACCTACCAGCAGAACGAGTACCTCATCTACCCCCACGCCAACGTGCTGTTCCTCGGCTTGTCGTGGCAGGCATACGACGGCGGCGCGCGCCAGGCCAACGTGCGCGAAGCGGATTTTGCAGCCGCCAGGACTAGGGAGGAGATCGCCGATCTCCAGCGCCAGCTGGAGGTTCAGGTCGAGCAGGCCTATCGGGACTACACCCAGGCCATCCAGGAGGCATCTACCGCCGAGACCAACGTGAAGGCGGCCGAGGAGAACCTCCGGATCGAGGAGGACCAGTACAGAGCCGGACTGGGTAGGACGACCGACGTGCTCGACGCCGAGTCGGTCCTCGCGGACAGCAGGTTCTCTCTCGTGAACCAGCACTACAACGCCTACCTCAAGCAGGGCGTGCTGCTCACGGTGGCCGGCGAGGATCTTCCGACGTTCTTCGCGGCCGTCGGGACTCAGGGACAGGAGCGCTGACATGCTGAAAAAGTGGATCAGCTTCGCAATCATCGTGCTCGTGCTGGCGGCAATCACCGTTGCCGGGTACCGGTACTGGCAGCACTCCCAGGTTCACCCGAACACCGAGGACGCATACGTGGCCGGCGACGTATTCTCGGTCTCGTCGCGGATCGCCGGCACGCTGTCTACGGTCGAGGTGACGGAGAATCAACCGGTGAGGCGGGGCCAACTGATCGCCACGATCGACCCCCGCGACTACGATGCGCAGGTGGAGCAGGCGAAGGCGGCTCTCGACGAAGCACGCTTTGGGCCGGCGACCAACCGCGCGCAGATCGCCCAGGCCAGGGCCAAGACGGACGCCGACGGGAGCAAACTCGCGCTGGCGCGCCTCAACCTGGAGCGCTTCTCCGAGCTGTTCAAGCGCAACTCCGCACCCAAACAGCGTTACGACGACGCGGTCACCGCCGAGCAGGTCGCTTCCGCCGACGCGGCCGCCTCGCAGAAGGCGCTCGCGGTGGCGGAAGCCAACCTCACCGTCGCCGAGCAACGCGTGAAGCTCCAGGAGACCCGCCTCGCCAACGCCGAACTGACCCGTTCCTACTGCACCATCACGTCGCCGGTCGACGGCCTCGTCAGCAGGAAGAGCGCGGAGCCAGGCCAGGTCGTAGCGCCCGGCCAGCCGCTGTGCGCCGTCGTCCCGCTCGAGGGCGAGCACGTCTGGATCGAGGCGAACTTCAAGGAGACCGAATTGCGCAGGATCCGCGTCGGTCTGCCCGCCACGTTCCACACCGATGTGGACCGTGATCGTGAGTACCGCGGCTGGGTCGAGAGCCTCTCCGCCGGGACCGGCGCCGCGTTCTCCCTGTTGCCCCCGGAGAATGCCACCGGCAACTGGGTGAAGGTCGTCCAGCGCCTGCCCGTGCGCATCGCGATCGACCCGGCGAGCAACGCGGACCATTCGCTCAGGCTGGGCCTGTCGGCCCATGTCGAGGTCGACACGCTCGCCCAGCAACGCGCCCTGCCCACGTCGGCTCCGGCGACGGTGCCGGTTGTAACGCGCTGACGGCCGAGAGGGCGATGGAGAAGAACCACCCGGCCCACAAGTACCTGATGGCGTTCACCTCCATGCTCGGAACGCTGATGGAGGTGGTGGACACGTCGGTCGCCAACGTTTCGTTGCCCCACATGCAGGGGACGTTTTCCGCCGGCGTCGACGAGATCACCTGGGTGATCACTTCCTACCTGGTCGCCAACGCGGTCATCCTGCCGATCACGGGTTGGATCGCCAACTACTACGGAAGGAAACGTTTCTACCTTTGGTGCCTGACAGTGTTCACGCTCGCCTCGCTCGGCTCGGGTGCGGCGCCTTCGCTGCCATTTCTCGTAGTGATGCGGGTGATTCAAGGGTTTGCCGGCGGCGCCATGGTGCCGATGTCGCAGGCGATCCTGCTCGACGCCTTCCCCAGGGAGGAGCGCGGCAAGGCGATGGCGCTGTTCGGGGTAGGCGTCGTATTCGGCCCGATCATCGGACCCACGCTGGGCGGATGGATCACCGACAACTGGGGCTGGCCCTGGGTTTTCTACATCAACATCCCGGTGGGCATCCTCGGTATCGTGCTCGGCCTGATGCATATCACCGACCCGGTGTACCTCACACGCCCCAAGGGTCGCGTTGATGTCCTGAGCTTCCTGTTCATCTGCGTCGGGCTCGGCAGTCTCGAGGTGTTCCTCAACCGCGGGCAGCGGTACGACTGGTTCGACAGCAACTTCATCAAGATCTTCGGACTCGCGGCCGTTGCCGGAATCGCCCTCTTCATCTGGCGCTCGCTCACCGCCGAGCGGCCACTCGTGGACCTGCGGGTGTTCAAGAACCGCTCGTTCGCCTCTGCCACGGTACTGATGTTCCTTCTCGGGTTCGGCCTTTTCGGCTCGTTCACGATGTTGCCGCTGTACGTCCAGACCATGCTGCACTACACCGCAACCTGGGCCGGGCTCGTAATCTCGCCGGGCGGGATCGCCTCCCTGGTCGCCATGGGAGTTGTAGGCGCCCTCATCGGCAGGGTCGATAATCGCCTCCTGGTGCTCGTCGGCGCGGGGTTCAACATCGCCGCGATCTGGCTGCTGCAGTCTGTGGACCTGAACGTAGGCTTCGCCTACGTGACGTTCTCCCGCCTACTGCAGGGGTTTGGGCTCGGGTTCCTGTTCGTACCGATCTCGACCTCGGCGTTCTCGCACCTGCCGCCGGAACAGATCGGCAACGCGACCGGGCTGTTCAACCTGTTGCGCAATGAGGGCGGTTCGGTGGGGATCGCGATGTCGGCGACGGTGCTAGCGCGCCACGCACAGGTTCACCAGGCGCAGCTCACCGATCATGTTACGAGCTTCAGTCCGATAGTCCAGGAGCGCCTGGCGGCTGCGACGCACGGGCTGTTCCCGGTGGCGGGGCTCGACCCGGTCACGACCCATGAACTTTCGCTGCGGCTGATGTATGGCCAGCTCCAGCAGCAGGCGGTCGTCAAGGCGTACGTGGACGTCTTTTGGATGCTCACGGTCGCGTTCGTTCTGTTCATCCCATTCATCTTCACGCTCTCCGGCGACACCGGGACGACACCCACCGGCGCGCACTGAACGCCACTGCACGGCCGGACGGCTCTCACCACAGCCGATAATCGCCGAGAAAGCGAAGCCACGGCCGCCGAACGGCCGTGGCGCGTATGCAAGCCTCCGAGAGTCGATGCGGCTCAGTTGGTCCGCGGCGGTCCGCCCCAGCGCATGCGGTTGTCCCTCGCGCCGCTGAGATACGTCTCGAACTCCGCCTTCTGCTCTTTCGTAAGGACATCGGCGACAGCGTCCTGGAACTTGGCCGATTCGGCCTGCAGCGCCTCCTCCATGGCCTTGAGGTTCAGGTACGCCCTCCCGACGGTTGCCGGGTCCGGCTTCTCGGCCTGTGCGACCGCGTCGAGGGCGTCGTGCGCAGGGCGAATCTGGCCTCTCAGCACCCCGATCTTCGCCGTCTCCTGGTCGGATATCGCCTTCACCTTGGTCTGCTGCTCGTCGGTGAGGTTGAGCTTTGCGATCGCCGTCTGCATCGGGTCGCCGCCACGGTTCCACCGCCCGGGCATGGGGCCAGCCGTTTGCGCCAGGCCCGGGAGCGCCGCACTTGCGACGAGTAGGATCCACAGGACAACCAACCTGCGCCTCACGTTGCCCATCGTCGGATACCGCCTTCCTGCCCGGCGTTCGATCGCCAGACACCTCTAAGATGCACCACGATGGGAACCGGTTACAACCATTGCGACAACCACGGGTCCTGTGTGAACCGTGGTGCGGCCCGAAGCGTCGTCGAACCGCCGAGCTCCTTTTCGGCCGCAGGTCGGGGAATGGCGAACCCTGCTTCCACCTTAACCTCGGCAGAGGGCGCCGCGGCTCCCGCGGTCCTTCCCGGCCGCGCGGTCCCGGCACATGTGAGAGAGTAACGCTAGCATCACAGAAGAAGGAGAATGGCATGGACACGAGGGCGATTGGAAAACAGGGGTTGGTGGTCTCAGCGATCGGGCTCGGCTGCATGGGGATGAGCGAGTTCTACGGACCGGCGGATGAGGGTGAGTCGATCGCCACGATCCACCGCGCACTCGACCTCGGGGTAACGCTCCTCGACACCGCCGACATGTACGGGCCGTTCACCAACGAGCGCCTGGTCGGCCGGGCGATCAGGGAGAATCGCGCCGGGGTCGTGCTCGCCACCAAGTTCGGCAACGAGCGGCGCGCCGACGGTACCTGGGTCGGCGTCAACGGGCGTCCCGACTATGTGCGGGCGGCGTGCGACGCGTCGCTGTCGCGCCTGGGCGTCGACGTCATCGACCTGTACTACCAGCACCGCGTCGACCCCTGTGTGCCGATCGAGGACACGGTGGGCGCGATGGCGGAGCTGGTGCATCTGGGCAAGGTTCGCTTCCTGGGTCTCTCTGAGGCGGCGCCCGCGACGATCCGGCGCGCCCACGCCACGTATCCGATCAGCGCGCTGCAGACCGAGTACTCGCTGTGGACCCGCGATGTCGAAGATGAGATCCTGCCTGCGGTGCGCGAATTGGGGATCGGCTTCGTCGCATACAGCCCGCTCGGGCGCGGCTTTCTTACCGGCCGGTTCCGGACTCCCGCGGACCTCCCGGCGGGCGATTTCCGGAGCGCATCGCCGCGTTTCGAGCCGGAGAACTTCGCGAAGAACCGCGAGCTGGCGGCGCGCGTGGAGGAGATCGCATCCCGTTACGGCGTGACCTCGGCACAGCTCGCGCTCGCCTGGTTGCTCGCGCGGGGGGATGACGTCGTGCCAATCCCGGGCACCAAGCGTCTGAAGTACCTCGAAGAGAACGTCGGCGCGGCCGCGATCCGTCTCGCTCCGAAGGTGCTGGCAGAGCTGAACGAGGCAGCGCCGAAGGGCGCGACCGCCGGCGCGCGCTACCCGGAAGGAGCGATGCGGGCGGTCAACCGGTAGCGCTCACGTGGGGCGCAGCGTGCCGGGTTCGTTGACACCCTCCCTGAGCTGCCGGTACACTCCCCGCGCGGTGACGTAGCCAAGTGGTAAGGCAGGGGCCTGCAAAGCCCTCATTCGGCGGTTCGACTCCGCCCGTCACCTCCACGTTCCCCCTCCCCAGATTCCCGGCTCGGCTTCCGACACCGCTGCATCTGCGCCGCCACCGGACCCGGGGGCGGGGCTTGAACATCAACCGCAGTACGGACAATCGTAAGGAGAACTGTATGAAGCGTTTTCTGCTCGTGATCGCCCTGGCCGTGTTGGCCACCGCGCCTGTGATGGCGGCTGACGCCGCGGCTCCGATGGCCTGCTGCAGGGCCGTCGGCGTCGAGCGCACCGTGACGAACCTCGACAACGGCGTCAAGGTGACGATGACGGCGAAGGACCCAAAGGCCGTCGCGATCATCCAGGAAATGTCCGCCGCCTGCTCCAAGGACAAGCCGTGCTGCAAGGACTGCCCTCTGGCGTCCGAGGGTGTGACCCGCACGGTCGAGAAGACCAACTCGGGGGTCGTGGTCACCGCCACGGCGACCAACCCGGAGCTGGTCAAGAAGCTCCAAGCGCACGCCGCGGCGTTGGCCGCGGGGGGCGAAATGACGGGCTGCTGCAAGGGCAACGCCGACGCCCACGACGCGGGGATGGGCGGGAAGTGCCCGTACGCGAAGGGTGGCGCGAAGCAGTCGTAGGTTGAAATGCAGGGGTAAACGGGAAACATCAAGGGTCAAAGGGAAGACACCGTAGTCCCTTTGCCCTTTCCCGTCTTCCCTTTCACCCACACCGTCCCGCACCTCCGCCCTTTCTCCGATGCCGCTACAATAACGACACGATGGACGAAGCGCCGAAGTTCCTCTCCGAGACGATGGGACTCCCGATCCGCCGGCCGGAGCCCGGCAAGAAGACGACGCTCTTCGGCTTTCTGCGAAGCCGCTTCGTCACGGGCTTGTTGGTGTCGTTTCCCCTGGTCGTGACGATGTTCTTCGGGCGGTTCATGTTCGACCTCATCGACCGCTGGGCCGACCCGATCAGCCAGCGGCTGTTCGACCGCATCGTGCCCGGCTTCGGAGCGGCGATCTTCGTTATCGGCGTCTTCCTGCTCGGCGTCCTCGCGCACAACGTGCTCGGGCGACGCGTGCTGCATTGGGGCGAAAAGGTCTTTGCACGCATCCCTGTGCTGCGGGCCGTCTACACAGGAACGCGCGAGGTCACGCGGGCGTTCGCCTCCAACCGCTCGAAGAGCTTCCGTCGGGTTGTGCTGGTCCCGTTTCCTGCTGCCGACGTGTGGGGGGTGGCGTTCGTGACCGGGGAGTTCGACGAGCAAACCTCGGCCGGGCCGAGGCGTGTGGTTACGGTTTTCATGCCGACCACTCCGAACCCCACCACCGGCTTCTTCCTCGTCTACCCGGCCGCCTCGGTCAAGGAGACGGACCTCACGGTGGAGGAGGCGCTCCGCATGGTCATCTCGGGCGGCCTCGTGAACGCAACCCAGTCGCGCCTGTTCCCGACTCCGGCGCCCAGGGACGCCGTACCGTGAACCGCAGGCCGGCGGCCAGGGGAATGTCGGCAGCGCGCGCCGCAGCGATCGAGACGGCTCTCGCCGCCGCCTATCCCGACGCGACGTGCGAGCTCGATTTCCGCAGCCCCTACGAGCTTCTGGTTGCCACAATCCTCTCCGCACAGTGCACCGACGCGCGGGTGAACACTGTCACGCCGTCGCTATTCGAGCGGTTCCCCGATCCTAGAGCCCTGGCGCGCGCGGACCAGGCGGAGCTCGAGGCGCTGATCCGCTCGACGGGGTTCTTCCGCAACAAGGCGAAATCGCTGCTCGGGATGGCGTGCGCGGTGGTCGAGCGCCACGGGGGCGAGATCCCGGCTTCCATGGGGAACCTCAGGAACCTGCCTGGCGTGGGACGCAAGACGGCCAACGTGGTCCTCGGCACCGCGTTCGGGATGTCGACGGGCGTGGTCGTGGACACACATGTGGCACGGCTCGCGCGGCGCCTCGGGCTCTCCGCGGAGGAGGACCCGGAGAAGATCGAGCGCGACCTCATGGAGCTGTTCCCGCCGGCGACTTGGGTGCCGCTCGGGCACAGACTTATCCGGCACGGACGGCGCGTGTGCCACGCACGCAAGCCTGAGTGCGACGCCTGCCCTCTTATGCCGACCTGCCCACGGATCGACGTATGAGGATCGCGGTTGGGTCGAGGCGCGAGCCGAAGCTCGCCGGCGTTCGCGCGGCGCTGGAGCGTCTCGCGGCTGTGCCGTGGCCCGACGCGGCGGTCGAGTTGCTGCCGGTGGATGTGGCGAGCGGGCAGGCCGACACCCCCCTCTCGACTCAGGCCACGCTCTCGGGGGCTCGTGCCCGATCCCGTGCGGCGCTCGGCTCGGTGCCCAGAGCGGATATCGCCCTCGGCCTCGAAGGGGGCGTCGAGGTGCTGGGCAGCGATCCGCTCCAGATGGTGCTGCGCAACTGGGCGGTTGCATGGGACGGTACCCGCGAGGGGGTCGGCTCGAGCGCCGGGATCCTCCTCCCCGGGCCGGTCGCCGCGGCCGTGCTCGACGGGGAAGACCTCGCCGCGGTAGTCGACCGCTGGGCCGCCGAGCACGATGTGCGCTCGCGCCAGGGCGCGTTCGGGGTTCTCACCGCCGGCGTCGTCAACCGTGCCGATGCCTATGTTCAGGCGGTGCTGACGGCGCTCGCGCCGTGGTACGCGCCCGCGGCGCAGCGGGAGTGATCGTGGTCGTCGTGCTTCCGGCGGGCTGGGAGCGGGCGCTGGCGCCGGTCGCGACGGCTCTCGCCCGTTTCGGGTCGCCCCTGGGATGGTGGATCGCGGCGATCGTGCTGCTGCTGGCCGGCCTCGCAATGGCAACGCGCGCGCCGAGATGGGCCCCCGTTCTGGCGGCCATTGCCGCACTGGCACTCGGGATCGCTTCCGACGGCCTCGTGGACGACGCATACATCCAGTTCCGCTACGCGGCCAACCTCGCCGCAGACCACGGGCCGGTGTTCAACCCCGGCGAGCGCATCGAGGGTGCCAGCGGCGGTATCTGGATCGGCGCGCTCGCCCTCGGGCCGGCTCTGTTCGCAACCGATCCGGGCGTATGGGGCCGGTTCCTCTCACTGGCGCTCACTGCGCTCGCAGCCCTCGCGGCCGGCCGTGCGATGGCCGCCGCTGCCGGGGCGCGCGCCGGCGCAGTGGCCGCTCTGGTGTGGGCAGCCCTGCCGACCACCGCGCTGTACGCCGCCACCGGCCTGGAGACCGCGGCATATGGACTCGCGCTTTGGCTCGCCGCATGGGCCGTCGCCAGCCGGCGACCGCGGCTGGCGTGGATTCCCGGGACTGTAACCGCCGCGCTCCGCCCGGAAGGCCTGGTTCTGGGTGCCGTCGCGGCCCCGTGGTTGCGCCGGCTCGGGCGCCCTGCGCGGGCCCTCGTTCTGGGAACGCTCGCGGGCGCCGGGGCGATAGCGCTCGCCCGTTGGGCAACGTACGGCGCCCTGCTTCCGCGCTCCGTCACCGTCAAGGGGTTCACGGCCGCCGCCGGAATCGGTTCAGGGATCGTCTATCTCGGCAAGGGTCTCCTCGAGTGGTTCCCGCTGCTCGTGGGAGTGCCGCTGCTCGTCCGGCGACGCGCGCTGCTGGCGCCCGCCCTCGCAGCCGCAGGAGGTTGGACCGCCCTCGTCGCGATGCGCGGCGGCGACTGGATGCCCGGCAGCCGGTACCTGCTTCCGCTGCTCGTCGTGCTGACGGGGGCCACGGCGGCGACCGAGTGGCGGTGGGCACGCGCCGCCGCGGCGGCAACCGCCGCGTGGGGGTGCCTGCTCCTCGCCCCGATACCCGATCCCGCTGTCAAGGTCGCCGGTGCGGCGTGGCGACCGATGGCCGAGCACCGGGTCCAGTCACAGTGGTGGGAGGCGCTCGGGGGTGGCCTGAGCGCAGTGCTCCCTCCTGGGACGACGTTGGCGAGCGGTCCCTCCGGCGCCCTGCCCTACACGTCCGGAATGCCCGCATTCGACATGTACGGCCTGTGCTCGGTGGTCACCCAGGAGAACGCCGGACCCACCGGTCACCGGTTGTGGGGGTTGCGCCAGGCCGCCGGGAAGTTCGACGTAATCTATATCGGAAAGTCTCTCCCTCAAGTTCGCGACCCGAAGGCCGTAGCCGAGGCCGCGGAACGACAGACGGTTGCGATCCCCGGATTTCGGTTGGCGTACGAGCCCGTTGTGGTGATGCACGAGCCCGAGTCCTCTGTGGACGTTGTCGCCGACGTCCTTTGGGTGCGCCCCGCGCTCGCCTCCCGGTTCGCTCGCCTCCCGGCCGCGAGACGGCCGCAGTTCCGGCGATGAGCCTGCCGCAGGTGGCGGCGCACCCCCGACCGTGGTACAACCCAATCCGGAGGGACGATGCAGCCAACGAGCCCCTGGGGCGGCGGGATCGAGGTGATCACCGGCAGCATGTTCTCGGGCAAGTCCGAGGAGCTGATCCGCCGCCTGCGGCGGGCGATCATCGCCAAGCAGCGAGTGCAGGTGTTCAAACCGGGGCTCGACGACCGCTACGCCGCCGGCCAGGTCGTCTCGCACTCGAAGTGGCGCCTCGAAGCGGAGCGGGTGGCAAAGGCCGCCGACATTCTCGATCGCATCGACCCACGCACCGACGTCGTTGGGATCGACGAGGCCCAGTTTTTCGATGCTGATCTGGTCCGTGTCGCCGGCCACCTCGCTGACCTCGGCAAACGCGTGATCCTCGCCGGGCTTGACATGGATTTCCGCGGGCAGCCGTTCGGGCCGATGCCCGAGCTGCTCGCCGTAGCGGAGGACGTCGAGAAGGTCCACGCGATCTGCGCCCGTTGCGGCGCCGCGGCGTCGTACACCCAGCGCCTCACCCAGGCGCAGGAACAGGTCGTCGTGGGCGCTGCCGACGTGTACGAAGCGCGCTGCCGCCGCTGTTTCGAGCCCGGTGGCCCCGGCGTCCAGCCGGAGCTGTACCCGCCCGACGAAAGCGAGGGTTGACACCGGTCGATCTCAATGCTGGTACCAAGAACGGCGAACTCACGGATTTCGGGCCGAGTTCGCGGCCGCGCTCACCGGCGACGGCGCGTGTCACTTCGGCGGCAGGCCGACCGGGAAACCCGGCACGCTCTCGAACTTCAGCAGGGCGCCCGGGACGATGCCATGGGTCCGCGAATACCCGGCGTTGACCAGCAGGACGGCGCGTGCCTTCTTCGTGTTCCGGTACATCGGACAAGGAGCGGACCGGCACGGAGGGGCGTCCGGCAGGACGTCGGTCACCGTGCCCGACGCGTCGAGCCAGACGAAGTCCAGCGGGATGAGCGTGTTCTTCATATGGAACGAGAAGATTCCGTCGCTGTCGAAGGGGAAGATCATGCCGCGGTCGGCCGCGAGGGCGTCACGGAACATCAGGCCGGCCCGTTTCTCCTTCTCGGTCAGCGCGAGCTCAAGCTGGAGTCGGCCGCCGTCCGGAACGGTGCACGTGGGGGCGGGCGGCGCGCCCACGGCGGCAACGAGTACGAGTGACGCTACAAGCATGGCATCGTCTCCGGCCGATATGGTACCAGGGGACGTTGTCCCCGGTTCGATCGTCCAGCCGCCTACCGTTCCGCCGCGCGGGGATGGGCGGCCGCGGCGTCCTCCCTAGCGCAGCAAGCGCGAGCGGCAGCGTCGGCATCAAGAGCACAAGGAGAAGCAGGACGTTTGACGGCAGGTGTGTGACGACCATCGTGTTGACGAGCCCGATCCGGGCCGCAAGGCGCACCGCCACGAGCGCGGAGAACCCCGCCAGGATGTTGGCACCGAAGAAGATGCCGCCTAGCGCCATGGCGAACGAGCCCACCAGGTTGTACCAGGCGAAGACGCGGGTGCGCTCCCCATCCGGCACGACCTGGGAGAGCACCGACCACTAGGAAGGGCCCGACCTCGTTCCCGCTCGGGCTGATGACCCCGATCGTCGCGGCCGGGAGCAGGAGCACGAAGTTCCCGGTGATCGCGAAGACCACTCCTGCCAGGAGCATCAGGTCCATACCGGCGATCAGCGTCCGCCGCCTCCCGAATCTGTCTACGGGGGTCGTGAAACCCAGCGAGATCGCGGTGTCTCCCAGCAGCGTGAGCGTCAGGAGCAGCCCAACGCGCGCCTCCGAGAGCCCTACGGCCACCAGGTAGAGCACCAGCACGACCGAAAGGAAGCCGTACGCGAACAGCCGGGCGATCCGCGTCAGGAACAGGCCTCGCCCATCGTGCGAGAACAGGTGCTCCCCGTGAAGCGGCACCGCGGCATCCGGCGCGCTCCTCAAGCCCGTTCTCCCCAGACCCATCTTAGGGAGACCCGGCGCCCCGGCACAGGTTCGACGCCGTCAGGCTCCTGTGCCGCGCGGCCGGAGCCGTATACTCGAGTCGGTCACGCGGCGGAGGGTGGATGGCGGGACGTGAAACGCAACGCACCACGAGGAGGCTCCTGCCCGGTTCGATGGTCCCGCTCGGGGCGACACTGAATCGCGAGGGGGTCAACTTCGCGCTTTTCTCGCGCAACGCGAAGGAGGTCTGGCTCGAGCTGTTCGACGACCCGGCCGGCGAGCCGACCGACGTGATCCGCGTCGAGGACCAGAACCGGTTTATCTGGCATGTCTTCGTTCATTCCCTGAAGGCGGGGCAGCTGTACGGCTACCGTGTGGTCGGCGACTTCGACCCTGCCCGCGGGCTCCGCTTCAACCCGGCGAAATTGCTCATTGACCCATATGCGAAGGCGCTCACCGGCAAGGCCGAGAACACCGACAACCTCCTCCTCGCCTACGACCCGGACGACCCGAGGCGCGATCTCGCGCTCGACACGCGAGACAACTCACACATCGTGCCGAAGTGCATCGTGGTGGACGACGCCTTCGACTGGCAAGGTGACGCCCCGCCCGACATTCCGCTCGAGCAACTCCTGATCTACGAGGTGCACGTCAAAGGGTTCACCGCGCACCCGTCGTCCGGGGTGGTCCATCCGGGCACGTACCTGGGCTTCGTCGAGAAGATCCCACACCTCCAGCGCCTGGGGATCAACGCGGTCGAGTTGCTGCCCGTGCACGAGCATTACGTCGAGGACCTCCTGAAGGAACGCGGCCTCACCAACTACTGGGGGTACAACACGCTCGGCTTCTTCGCCCCCGAGCTGTCGTACGGCACCGGCTCCGCCCCCGCCTGCCAGGTCGGCGAGTTCAAGACGATGGTGCGCGAACTGCACCGCTCCGGGATCAAGGTGATCCTCGACGTGGTCTACAACCACAGCGCCGAGGGAAACGAGCTCGGGCCGACGCTCTCGCTGCGAGGCATCGACAACCCGACCTACTACGCACTCGGCGGCCCCGCCGACCAGCCCGCTCGCTACTACCTCAACTACACCGGCACCGGGAACGCTCTCGACGTCGCCAGGCCGGCGGTGATCCGGCTCGTGATGGACTCGCTGCGCTACTGGGTCGAGGAGATGCACGTGGACGGTTTCCGCTTCGACCTGGCGTCGGTGCTCGGGCGCACCGAGGACGGGACGTTCCGGTCGGGCTCCGGGTTCTTCGATGCCGTCTCGCAGGACCCGGTCCTCTCGCGCGTCACCCTCATCGCCGAGCCGTGGGACCTCGGGACGTACCAGGTGGGGAGTTTCCCGATCGACTGGTCGGAGTGGAACGGGCGCTTCCGTGACACCGTGCGGAAGTTCGGGCGGGGAGACCGGGGACAGGTGGGCGACCTCGGATCCAGGATCACCGGGTCCGCCGATCTCTACCGAGACGATGGCCGGTCGGCGTACAACAGCGTCAACTTCGTCACCTGCCACGACGGCTTCACCCTGCGCGATCTCGTCTCCTACAACCAGAAGCACAACGAGGCCAATCGCGAGGGGAACCGCGACGGGACCGACGAGAACAACTCCTGGAACTGCGGCATCGAAGGGGAAACCGACGACCCCGCCGTTGGGCGGCTGCGTCGCCAGCAGGTCAAGAACCTCCTGTGCCATCTGCTCTTTTCGGCGGGCACGCCGATGATCCTGGGCGGCGACGAGTTCTACCGCACACAGCGCGGCAACAACAACGCCTACTGCCAGGACAACGAGCTGTCGTGGTTCGACTGGAGCGAGACGGAGCGCAACGCCGACATCCTGACGTTCCTCCGGACCGCCGTTGCGCTCACCCGTCGCTGCACCATCCTCCAGCGTCGGAAGTTCCTGCTGGGGGAAGACCGCAACGGCGACGGCGTTCCCGACATCGTGTGGTACGGCACCAACCTCGAAACGCCTGCCTGGGACGACCCGGAGCTTCGGACGGTCTGCGTCCAGCTCGACGGCGGCCAGGAGCACTCCGACCTCGGGCACTACCGGCTGCTCTTCATCCTCGATGAAGATACCAACCTGCGATACGTCACGCTCCCGCCGCTCGCTCCTGGAGCACGCTGGAGCCGCCTCGTGGATACCTCTCTCCCGGCCGGAGAGGACATCGTCCTGCCGGGGGCCGAGGTGCCGCTCGACCCGCCCGGGTTCTACCTCGTCAACGCGCGCAGCACGGTGGTGCTGATCGGCCGCTGATGTCGCCCACCGGGCGCCCCTCCGGAAAGGCGCGTGGACGCGCACAGAGGTCTGATCTCCACCCATCGCACCGGCTCGGCCTTCACTACACTGGCCGCCACCCTTGACGGGCGGTACGCCGCAATGTATATTGTCTGAGGACAGTATACAATCATGACCCACGCCCCCACGATCACTATCGACACCGCATCGCCCATACCGGCCTACCAGCAGATCGTGACGGCAATGCGCGGGGTGCTGGTTTCGGGCCAGCTCGAGCCGGGACGGCGCCTCCCCACCGTACGCGAGCTCGCAATTGACCTCGGTGTCCACCACAACACCGTCGCCGAGGCGTACCGGACGCTGGCGGCCGAAGGATGGCTCGATCTCCGGCGCCGCCGGGGCGCCACGGTGCTGTCACGCGTTGCACCGAGGCCAAGTCCCGCGGTGGCGACCGAATTTTCCAGGAACCTCCGCGCCGTCACCGCCAAGGCGCTCGCCGACGGCATCCCTTGCTGCACGGTCGCCGAAGCCTTGACAGAACTGGCTCAGGAGCTGTCCGAGGAGGTCACGCCGTGAAAAAACTCTCCTTCCCACTCTTGAACGAACTACCCGTCCGGCACTTTGGCACGGCTGCTCCGCACCGTGTCGGATGCGCGGCTCTCATTTCGGTGAGATTACGGCCATGAACGCGAGCCTTCTCGCCCCGCTGCTGTTCCTCGCAGGCGATCTGACGGTCATCGCCCTGCTTCTCCACTTCATGCCGACCTGGACGCGATCGGACATCGTCTTCTCGGTGACGGTCGACCCGACCTTCCGGACGACCGAAACTGGCCGGCGGATCGTGCAGCGCTACCGGATCTGGCTCTGGATCCACACCGCGGCCGCCCTCGCGATCGCCGTCGCCGCATTGCGGTCCCAGCGCCCGGCGCTCTTCCCGGTCGGCGTGCTGTACCAGATCGGCGGTGGCTTTGCAGCGTTCCTGGGGGCGCGCCGGCGGACGCTCCCCCACGCCGTGCCCACGACCACGCTGCGCTCCGCCGAACTTGCCCCGCGCACGGACCGCTTTCCTGGCGGCTTGCCGGCCCAGTTCGGACCGTTCGCTCTGCTCGGCGGAGCGGCCGCGGTCCTCGCAGCGCGCTGGTCCGCGATACCCGAGCGCTTTCCGGTGCACTGGAACATCGAGTTCCAGCCCGACCGGTGGGTGATGCGCTCCCCGCAGGCCGTATTCGGCCCTCTCGCGGTCGGTGTCCTGGTCTGCTGCGCGGTCGGTGTCATGGCCTACGCCGCGTTCCGGCTGATACCCCGCACGCGTTTGCAGCCACCGTTGGCTGCCGGCGAGGCGAGGTATCGGCGTGCCGTCGCAATCGTCCTCTTGGCGTCGGAGTACGTGGTCGCCGCCGCGTTCGCATGGGGAGCGCTGATGCCGCTCAGGGCCGAGTTGCGGAGCCCCGGCTGGGTCATCATCGGCGGCCCGTTGCTTGGTCTCGCAGTCGTCGTACTCGCGGTCGTCGGGCTCGTTCGCGCTCGCCGTGCGAGCTCCGGCACTTCTCCCGAGACGTTTGCGGGCGGCTCCGCACCGGCGGGCGACCGCACACCCGACTCGTGCTGGAAGGCGGGGGTGTTCTACTTCAACCCCGCCGACCCGGCGATCTTCCTTGAGAAGCGTTTCGGCCTCGGTTACACGCTCAATTTCGCCAACCTCTGGTCCTGGGTCATCATGGTCGCCGTGCTCCTCGTACCGCTGGTGGCCTCGTTTCTCCTGCTGCGCTGACCGCCCGGAAGTCTCATCCCCATTCCGATCCGTCAGGGCCTTGCACCTCGAACAAATCCTGAAGAGGCCCCATCGGCGAGGTGTAAGTTCCCGTCTGGTTCGGTCATAGACTACGTGGAAGGCATGAGCGACGATGACCGCGAGCTACTGGAGAGGATTCAACAGGGGGACGGCGAGAGCTTCGGAAAGCTCTACGACCGCACCCGTGGCTGGCTTCTCTCGCTCGTCATCGTTCCCCGCGTCGGTCGCGCCGATGCCGAGGACGTGCTCGCCGAGACATACCGCGTCGCGCTCGAGAAGATTCACTCCTTCCGCTGGCAGGGCATCGGCCTCCTTCACTGGCTTGCTGCAATCGCCCGGCGCAAGGCGCTCGAGCACGGGCGCCGCCGGGACCCGCGCGTCGAGCTGCTCGAGGACATCCCATCCATGCTCGACGTTCCGGACGACGCTCCGACCGCGGAGGCGCAGATGATCCGCGAAGAGACCCTCCGTCGGCTGCGCGAACGCGTGTTGCAGACGCTGGCCGCCCTTCACCCCCGGTACGCGGAGGCGCTCAGGCTGCGCCTTCTGGAGGGCCGATCGCGGAACGAGTGCGCCGAGACGCTCTCGGTGGCCACCCCGAACTTCGACGTGATCCTCTACCGAGCGACCCGAGCATTCGCCCGTGAATGGGAGAAACCGTGAGCGAGCACAAACGCTTCGACGAGTCGCCTGCGACGGCTGAGGAACTCCAGGCTGCGCGCCGGCTCGCCGACGCGGTCGAGGGCGGCATGGCGGTCGCAGCCGATGTCGAGGCGCTCGGTGTGGCGCGGCTTCTTGAGACCGTATCCAAGCCCGGCGTTTCGGACAACCTCGCCGCCAGGAGATTGCGAAATGAGCTGACCGCCCGCGCGGGCGGCCGCCCTCGGTTGCGTTCGGCACGAAGCATCGTCCCGATCGCCGCGGCCGTCGCGGGGGTCGCGTTCCTGAGCGTCTTCTTCTGGCGTTCGCCCGCGCGGACGAGCGATGGCGTCCTCGCTGCGCGTCAGGAGACGGCGCGCGCCGCCGTGGTCGCGGTGGCCACGTCGTGGGCCGCGAACGACGCTTTGAGCCGGCGCCTGGCCGCCGTCTCGGAGCAGCAGTGGCGTTCCCGCCTCACGACCATGATTGACCGCGGGCGCTTCGAGCAGCTCGCGGCCGAAAGCGCACAGGGCACCGTTGCGGACCGGGCACAGCCGGTGCCTCGGGCCACGCTCGCCCTCCCAACCCCTGGAGGTACATCGTGATCAGGCCAACCAACCTCGTCGTGCTCGTCGCGACGCTCACGGCTACGTTGCTGTTCGCCCAGGAGGGCCCTCCCGGCCCGCCTTTCCAGGACGCCTCCTTCTTCCAGGCGCTGGCGATGCGTGCCCTGAACGAGAAGGTGGACCTCCTGCTCGATCAGAAGAAGACGGATGCCGCGATCCAGGAGTTGCGCCGCGTCTACACCTTCGACGTCCCCAAAGGCCAACCGAGCTTCGAGATGAAAGTCCGCCTGATCGGCCGCCTCGCCGAGCTCTACGCAGCCACCGGCAAGAAGCCCGAGGCTCTCGAGGCCGTGAAGGGAATGCTCGCGGACGTCGTGGCGGGGACCCCGGCGGAGGCGGCGGCCTGGCTCGAGGCCGGCACCGTGTACCGCGCCGCGGGAATGCCGGACGATGCGCTCAAGGCGTTCGATCGGGCGATCGACCTGTCGAATAAGCTGGCCCAGAACGGCTGGCGCCCGCCGCAAGACCCTCGCCGCCGGGAGCCTCGCGACGCCCCGCCCGACCGGAGACCTCGGGACGCTCCGCCGGATGCTGCGAACGTCCCGCCTCCACATCAGCCCTAGCCGGACGTAGACGTGCCGCCGCGGATCACCGGTGCCCCATCCGCACCGACCGAGAGAAACCCTGCTCTCAACGGGGCACACGAAGGACTGCAACCCATCGAATCAGCTGTGTGCCGGACGCACACGGGAGCCACGGCCGGCAACCCCGGGGAACCTGCCGCCGACTCACCGCTCGACGTCGAAAGAAAGGAGCAACGCCATGAACAAGGTCCTTGCACTCACGCTGCTTACTGTCCTCGCGGTCGCTGGACCGGCCCTAGCCCAGGGCCCGCCGCCACAGGGGCCGGGAGGCGCCGGCGGACCCGGTGGTCCGGGGTTTCACGGAGGCCAACAGCCCGGCCCAGCCCCTGAAGTGGTGCTCAAGGACGTCCTGGGCCTCAGTGATGACCAGGTTGCCGCCTTCAAGACCCTCCTCGACGCGCGCAAACAGGCCGCCGACACCCTCGTGCCGCAGGTGATGGACGCCGAAAAGGCGCTCGCCGACGCGCTCAAGGCCACCAGCCCCGACGCAACCCAACTCGGGACGCTCCTGCTCAAGGTCCAGGGGCTCAGCACCCAACTCGAACAGGCAGCGGAAACCTCCCGCACGGCCTTCGCCAAGCTGCTCACCACGGCGCAACAGCAGAAGGTCGACCAGATCACCTCGCTCAGGACGTCGCTGCAGGCAGGTGAGGCCTTGCAGCGGCTGGGCATCTAGCCCGGATCTGCGCGTCAGGGATCGCCGCGCGAGCGTCGAACCCTCATGCGCAGCCCGAACTGAACTACCTTGCGCCGCCGGCGCCTTGCTCAGCGACACCGGGCACGGCGCCGACCCTTTTCGCTCGTACCGATCCCCAAACAGACCAGCCGCCCGCCCACACGATGACCGGGGGCCCGCAATCGAAGAACCTCCCGGCCACCCCGCCGCCGCTATGGCGCCGGAGCTGGGGCTCACGCTTGGCTTCGGCTCCTGCACCAGTCGCGTCGGTTGGTGGTATGTTTGTCTCAGAGCATCCGCCTCCGGGCCGCGCTCCTCCACTCTCCTGAGGCGACCGTGGGATGGTTCGGAGGTGTCCGCGCTGTCCGTCGCAGCGCGAGGAAGGTCCGATGACGAAGTCGCCGGAACCGCAAGGAAAGACGAACGGCCGCAGCCGCGAAGTTGCCGCGCTGCTGGCGGCCGCCCGCGCGGTGCTCGAGAACCGCGCCTTCACCGACGCGGCGAGAGCGGTCTTGGGGGCGTGCAAAGCGATCCTTGGCGCGGACACCGGTTTCGTCGCCGTGAGCTCACCGGGCGGGAAGGGCATCGAGGTCATCTGCCTCGATCCCGGCAGCCTCGGCCTCCCCTCCGCTGGCGGCCTGCCCGCCCCGCTTCGCCGCATCTGCGCCCGCGCCTCCAAGGTTGGCCGGGTCGTCATCGCCAACGATCTGACAAAGGGCGCGGCGCAGGCGTCGGCTGCTGACGATCACGCAGCCCTGGAGAGCGTGCTCGTCGCACCGATCATCATCGCCGGCGACGTCGCTGGGCTGGTCGGCCTGATCAACAAGCCCGGGGGCTTCTCCGCGACCGCCTCCCGGCTCGTCGAGGTCTTTGCCGAGATGGCTGCCGTGGCGATGCTCAATAGCCGCACCGTCAACGGGTTCGAGAAGAACCGGAATGGCCTCGAGAGGAAGGTGCGTGAGGGCGCCACGCAACTGCATCAGGCGGAGGAGAAATTCAGGACGCTGGTCGAGAACCTGCCCGACGTCATCGCGCGCTTTGACCCGAATCTGCGCCACCTCTACGTCAGCCCTTCGATCCAGAGCGTAAGCGGCCGCCCATCGCAGGACTACGTGGGCAAGACGAACAAGGAAGTGGGGATGTCGGCCGAGCTGATCGAGATGTGGGACGTAGCCCTGCGGAGGGTCTTCGCAACCGGACGGCCCGAGAGAATCGAGTTCGCTTTTCCGGCCCGAGATGGGACGCGGCACTTCGACTGCCGGCTCGTTCCCGAGACCGGGTTGGGGGACGCCATCCCGTCGGTGCTGACCGTTGCCCGGGACGTGACCGACAGATGGCTCGCGTACGAGGCCGAGCAGCGCGCCCGGCACGTCGCCGACGCCCTACGCGAGGCGACCCTGGTGCTCACGCGCAGCCTGAACCGCGAAACCGTGCTGGCGACCTTGCTCGACCGCCTGCGACGGCTGGTCCCCTTCGACCGTGCCCGCGTCATGCTCGTCGAGGAGGCGTCGCGGGTCTCCGTCCGGGCCATCTTCGACGGCAACCGCGTGGTTCCCCTCCCGCCCGAGGATCGACCGGAGTTCAAGGCGACCGACCACCCGATCGTCCACGGTATCCTGAAGACCGGCACAGCGGTTCTGATTTCCGACGTCCGCGCCCACCCCGACTGGAGCCTCCCAACGGATGGTTCGTCCGAGGCGAGTTGGATGGGGGTCCCGCTGTTCGCGCGTGGCGAGGTGGCCGGGTTGTTCTCCCTGTCCAAGCGCGAGGCCGGCTACTTCAACGAAGATCACGTGAGGCTGGCCGAGGCGATGTCGTCCCAGGCCTCGGTAGCCGTCGAGAACGCGGTTCTCTTCGAGCAGATGCAGGCATCGGCGGTGCGGATGCGGTCGCTTTCACACCGCCTCGTCGAGGCGCAGGAAAGCGAGCGGCGCCACATTGCCCGAGAGCTTCACGACGAGGCGGGTCAATCCCTGGCGTCGCTGCGCTTCGGACTCCGCCTGCTGGAGAGGGAGATCGACGAGGGCGGGAATGCTGCCGGACGGGTGGCGGAGCTCATGCAGAGGACCGATGCCGTCATCGACGGCCTGCACCGTCTGGCCGCGGACCTGCGACCGCCGAGCCTTGATCCCCTGGGGCTCGAGGCGGCCCTCAGAGAGTACTCGCGGTCGGCCGGGTCCAAGTTTGGCCTCGCGGTCCGTTTCAAGGCGCGCGGGTTCACGAGCGAACGTCTCCCGATGGCGGTGGAGACGGCTCTCTACCGCGTGGTCCAGGAGGCGATGACCAACGTCGTGCGCCACGCCCGAGCGACCCGGGTCGACGTGATGGCGGAGCGTCGCGGCGACCGGGTCCTTGTGATGGTCGAGGACGACGGCGTCGGGTTCGAACCGCACCAGGTCCAGCGCGGGGAGCACTTGGGTCTCCTCGGGCTGAGGGAGCGAGCCGAGGCGCTGGGCGGGACCCTGACGCTGGAAAGCGCGCCTGGGGCAGGTACCACCGTCGTGGTGGAGGTGCCAAGTGCCGATCCGCATCCTGATCGCTGACGACCACGCCGTCGTCCGTTCGGGCCTCCGGGCATTGCTCCGAGCCGACCCCGATCTCGAGGTTGTCGACGAAGCGAAAGATGGTATGGAGACGCTGCGCCTCGTCGAGATGCTGCACCCAGACATGGTCCTGCTCGACATCACCATGCCCCCCGAGAACGGCATCAAGACTGCAAAGCAGCTGAAGGAAAAGCATCCGGAGCTCATCGTGCTGTTCCTCACCATGCACGAGGACGAAAGCCTGCTGCACGAAGCTCTACGCGCGGGCGGCGCCGGATACGTGATCAAGCGGGCCGACGAGTCCGAGATCATCCAGGCGATCCATGCGGTGAGTCACGGCGACATCTACGTGCACCCCGCGATGACCCGCGCGCTCCTTCACCAGCCCGTCACGACGGAGCACCGGCGCGGCTTGCAGGCGGTCGTGCTGACCCGCCGCGAGCTCGACGTCTTGCGCCTCCTCGCCAAGGGAAACACCAACCGGCAGATCGCCGGCCTGCTCGGCCTCTCGATGCGCACCGTCGAGAACCACCGTGCCAACCTGATGGGCAAGCTCGGATTGGTCAGCCGAGTCGAGTTGGTGAACTACGCCGAGGAAAACAACCTGCTGTAGCAAAGACGACCGGCGAGCCGGGCAGAGTTTCCCCCCAGGGGGCTGCGGCTGAGGCACCACCGCGTCCAATGATTGGTCTATCTCGTGGCGACGACTAGAGAGAGCACGGTCAGCATGATGGCGTTGACGCCGAGGAAGAACCGGGAGCATGCAGGCCGTTTCGTACTCGTTCTCAGATAGAAACCCAAGGCGAGGATCCCAAGACCCCAAGCGAAAAAGAACGCTCCCTTGTCCCATCCCCAGCCGGCACATTTGGAAAATGCGAGGGCGAAAAGCTCCCAAAGGACCGCCGCGAGAACGAACGCCCAGCCCAGCCCCGATAGGGTGACGAGTCGATGGAGCCATTGCCACCCACTCCGGTTGCCTTCCGCCCTGGGAAGCAGCAGCGTGGAGTTCCAAGTTCCGTCCGCGAGGACCCTGTCGCACCCAGCTTGAAGGTTGTTCTCTTCGAGGACCGGAGGTAGAACGCGCGCATGAAAATGTTCCGGATGTGGAACCCGCAGAGAAGCTGACCGCTTCCATTGTCGCCGAAAGACCGGTTGCCAGGGGATCACGAAGTCTATTGCGTCTTGTACGTGATCGAGGAGCTTGGCCGATTGGAAAACGAGTGGCGTTCCCGAAAGCGCGCTGCGCGGGGTGAAAAGGTCCATGACGGCGACTTCTTCGTGCCCGAACATCAGACCATCGGTCACCGTAGGCCCGTGTCGATTGCGTTTCATGGCATACCGTCCTTCCCAGAACACTTTACGACTCTAGTCCTCGGCCGCCCCCACAGGAAGAGCACTTTCTACCGAGAAGCGAAGGCGCAAGCCAGGTAGGAACTACGCGGCCGGTGGCCATCCTCCATCGCCGGCCCTTGGCCGGTTGCGGTCCGGCGGCGCCGATGATCGCCCACAGGACCGGGAACGGATGCCCACCGACTGTGACCATGAAAGGCTCTGCGAACTTGAGCAACCCAGCAACCCAAGGCCAAACAAGGCCTCCGATGCATTGCTCCGGACCATCGTTCGGGCAAGGACACGCGCCCGACATTTAGTGCCGATCGGGTAGTTCCTACCTAGCTCGCGGTTTCGCTCCCGGGTAGAAAGTGCGCTTCTCGGATGGGGTTCCGGAGGACTAACCTCGAGGAGATTTCGAAAGGTAGGGAAAGATCATGAGCACTACCACACTGATCATCGTGATCGTCGTATTGGTCCTTCTGTTTGGCGGCGGTGGCACCTACTACTGGCGGGGCAGAGGGGACTGAGTAGCGTCTCGCCGCAGCGAGATCAGGCCAGGAGATTCACCGCGTCGATGCGACGGAGCAGCTCGTCCCACCATCGGCAGAGCGCTTGGTGCTCCGGGGCGCTAACGGGTTGACCTCAGGTATGGTCAAGCCTCGATCGAGGCTGTATGTACCGAAGTTGCGAGCCCCCGCAACCAAGCCTGACATCCACCGAGTCACGCGGGTACGAGGATGCGCGGCGAAAACCGTTCATCGCGGTTTGCGGTTTCTGACAGGGTCTGATGAGCTTCAAAATGACAGGCTCACCGGTGCTGCCGACGAACGCGGTGCAACCCGGGTTCGAACGCCCGCCTCGACCGCAAGGTCGGCAGCCGGTGGTGGACCCTGACATCACGCATGAGGTAATGGCGACATGGTCACGCGATGGCGAGGATTGTCGATCACGGCGCGACCGCACGGAGATCCGGCTGCCCGCTGCGGCTCCTCGACCGCATCCGGGGCTCGTGCTCGCATCTTCGTCCGTGGCGAGCTGTACCCCCTTCATTTGCTCGGGCCGCAGGATCGCGGTTATGGCTTAGTCAAACTCCTGCCACGGCTACCTGATGGTGGCAGCGCCCGCCAGCGCCCGCTTCGCTCCCAGCACCCCTATCCTGGCCCACCTCATGTTCGTCCACATCATGGCAGGCCCCGTTCCGAGACAACGTTGCGTCGGCCCTGCCACGTGCCGACAAGCCGGCGCTCGTGCAGACACGCCAGGGGCGCCGATAAAGCGGCCGGGCAGTTCTTCCCTACCTATCTCGTCGCTTTCATGCGCCAGAACGTTCCCCTTCTCGTCAAAGACGCATCGGGCCTCACCATGCTCGATGCGGAACACCCGGTCGACCTTGCTGGGAACTTCGTGGCCGATCCTCTCGCCCGGTCGGTCCAGGAGAACGCATGGCGCTTCTAGTCTCGAGCCAGCGCCTCGATGGGGTCGAGACGCGCGGCCTTTCTGGCCGGAAGGTAGCCAAATATGATACCCGTCAGAAATGCGCACGCGAAGGCAATGACGATGGGTGCGACCGTGAAAATCACGCGCCAACCTGCAATCACCGAAGTAGCTAAACCGCCGCCAACGCCGACAACCAGGCCCACTACGCCGCCGATAAAGCAGACCATCACGGCCTCCGTTAGAAATTGAAACAACACGTCGAATCCGCGTGCGCCAATCGCCATTCGGATGCCGATTTCGCGTGTCCGCTCGGTGACCGAAACAAGCATGATGTTCATCACGCCAATGCCGCCTACAACGAGCGAGATCACGGCAATCGCCGCCAGCAGATAGGTGAGGGTGTTCTGCGTTTCGTTGGCCGTGGCGATGGTATCGGCCATGTTCCGGATGTTGAAATCCTCCTTGCGATGGCGCTTCATCAGGAGCGTATGGAGATTGGCTTGCACCACGCTCATATCCGCATCCGGCTTCACTCTTACGACGAAATCGTTGAAGAACCGTTGTCCAAACACACGCGCTCCGGCCGTCGTGTAGGGCAGCCAGGCGGAGTTGTCCATGTCGTCTCCCCGTGGGGTCAGGCCCTTGCTGCTCAGTACGCCAATGACCAGGAAAGGCGCGCTGCCAATGAGCACGTACTGACCCAGCGGACTCGTGTCATTGGGGAAGAGATTCTTCGCTGTGGTCTGGCCGAGCACGACGACCTGGGCGTAGCGTTTCACGTGCTCCGCGGAAAAGAACACGCCGGACTGCGGCGGCCAATCGTGCACCTGCGGAAAGTCCTCGCCGGTTCCGACAACCGCGACCGTCAGGTCCTGGTCGCCAAAGCGCAGAAGCGAAGACAATGTGGTTTCCGGAACCGCCATGGCGACACCCGGCACACCGTCGATGGATGGCAGATCTTCAGGCAGGAAACTGGTCACGACGTCGGCCGAGGCGCGAACGGCGGGCGGTCCACGCATAATCGTCAACAGGTCGGTGCCCATGGCTTGGATGCGCTCAACGACATCCTGCTTCGCGCCGTTGCCGATCGCCATCAGGGCGACCACCGAGGCGACGCCGATGATAATACCCAGCATTGTCAGCGCGGTCCGCAGCCGATTGTGCACCAGCGAGCGCAATGCCATCTTCAGAGATTCGCCAAGGACCGCCACGCCCGGCTTGGTGTCCCTTGCCGTTTCGCCAGTCTTCGCCTGATGATCTGCCTCGCCTTTCTGCTGCTGCTCGTCCGAGGTGATGCGCCCATCGGCGATTCGAACGAGTCGGTGTGCGTACGCCGCGATGTCGGTGTCGTGGGTCACCACGATAATCGTGTGCCCTTGCCCGTGCAGCTTCACCAGGATGGCCATGACTTCCTTGCCGCCCTGGCTGTCCAGCGCTCCCGTCGGTTCATCGGCCAGAACGACCGGCCCGCCGTTCATGAGCGCGCGGGCGATGCTCACGCGCTGCTGCTGGCCGCCCGAGAGCTGATTTGGATGGTGCTGCAGCCGGTCGCCCAGTCCGAGTTCCCGCAACAAGTCGCTGGCGTGCGCCGCCCGCTGAGCTTTCGCCATGCCGCAGTACACGGCAGGGACTTCCGCGTTTTCGACGGCACTCAAATCGGACATCAGGTTGTAGCGTTGGAAGATGAAGCCAAAGGTATCGCGTCGGAGTGCTGCCAGCGCATCGCCGTCGAGATTGGCGACTTCGAGGCCGCGGATGGAATAGGTGCCGCTTGAGGGCTTGTCAAGACAGCCGATGATGTTCATGAGCGTGGACTTGCCCGAGCCGGATGCGCCCATGATGGCAACGAACTCGCCGCTCTGAATCACCAGACTCACTTCTCTGAGCACGGTCAGCGGCTCCCCGCCCGACGTGTAGGTGCGGCTGACAGCCTTCAATTCCAGCAGTGGCGACGACATCAAGGGCCCTTGCGGGCGCTCAGAGCGCTCGATGTCTTATTGCTCTGGGCCGCGATTCCCCCGATGACGACCAGTTCCTTCTCCTTGAGACCCTTCGTGACCTCGGCTAGGATCTCGCTCTTGATGCCAACCGTGATCGGGCGCAGTTCCACGGTGCCATTCGCCTTCAGCACCCGCACCTTGATTTCCGCGCCTTCGGCGGCATTGCCAATGGCGGCGACCGGTATCAGCAAGACGCCTTTCGCCTGCGCCAGCACGATGAAGACCTGCGCCGTCATCTGAATCCTCAGTTCGTTGTCCGGATTCGGAATGTCGAACAATACGTCGTAGAAGACCACGTTGTTGATGAGCTCCGGGGTAGGGAGGACCTGCCTGACCTGGCCGTTCCACCGCCGGGAATCGCCGAGAATCGTGAAATAGACGTCCTGGCCAGGCTTGACGCGAACGATGTCCGCTTCCGAGACTTGCGCCCAGACCGTCACGGTGCTGATGTCTCCAATCCGGAGGATGATCGGAGCCTGCTGATTCGCGTTCAGCGTTTGCCCTTCGAGCAGGCTGATGGAGACGATTTCGCCGGCCATCGGAGCCGTGATGTTGGTATAGCCTACATTGGCCTTGGCGGTGTCCACCGCCGCCGTCGCCTGCTTCATCTGGGCCGAGAGGGACGCGGCGTCGGCGACGGCGACGTCGTAGTTGGCCTGGGTGACGTCGCGGTCGCTGGCGGAGATCAGCTTTCTCGCAAAGAGCGTGTCGTTGCGATCCCGCTGGGCTTTGGCCAGCACGAGTTGCGCCTGCTTCAGAGCGCGCTGCGCGGTCATGTTCTCGAGCGTTGCGTTGGCCGACGTGAGCGCGGTATCCGCCAAAACCGGATCGATTTCGGCGAGCAGCTGTTTCTCTGCCACCAGATCGCCGCGGTTGACCTTCAACGACTTGAGAGTGCCGGAGGTCTGGGCGCCGACATCGACGTACTTGATGGGCTGCACGATGCCTGCCGCCACGACCGTGCTCTCCACATCGCCCCGGACGACGGGAGCAGTGACATAGAGGACCTTGGCTTTTCCGAACGCCCAGCGATACCCGAACACGCCTGCTGTGGCGAGGAGGAGCGCGCCGACCAGCCACAGGCTTCGTCGCCGCAGGAGGGCGGGAAGGCTCAAGGGACGATCCCTTTCTCGAGGAACGCCAGCAGATCGGCGTTGAGCTGGTCTTTGTGCGTGTACGCGAGTCCGTGTGGTGCACCCGGGTAGATCTTGAGAGTCGCATTCCTGACCAGCTTCGACGAGCGGAGCGCCGACGCCGCGATCGGAACGATCTGGTCGTCGTCGCCGTGAAGCACCAGCGTCGGCACGTCGAACTTCCCGAGGTCTTCGGTGAAGTCCGTCTCGGAGAACGCCTTGATGNNATGCAGTCGAAGGTGTTCTTGTGGCCCGCCTGCATCCCCTGGAGCCAGAACGAGTCCATCATGCCCTGCGAGACCTTTGCGCCGGCCCTGTTCGCCCCGAAAAACGGGCCGCCGGCAAGCTCCTTGTAGAACTGCGAGCGATCGGCGATCGAGCCGAGGCGGATCTTGTCGAATGCTTCGATCGGCAAGCCGGCGGGGTTGGCCGCCGTCTTCAGCATCAACGGCGGAACCGCGGAGATCAGCGCGGCCCTGGCGACGCGTTTCGTGCCGTGGCGGCCGATGTAGCGGGCCACCTCGCCGCCGCCCGCGGAGAAGCCGATCAGGACGGCGCGCGTGAGGTCGAGCGATTCGATCAGCTCGGAGAGGTCGTCGGCATAGGTGTCCATGTCGTTGCCGCTCCAGGGTTGGCTCGACCGGCCGTGGCCGCGACGGTCATGGGCGATGCAGCGATAGCCCTTGGAGGCCAGGAAGACCATCTGAGCCTCCCAACTGTCCGCGTTGAGGGGCCAGCCGTGGCTGAACACCACGGGCATTCCTGTGCCCCAGTCCTTGTAAT
>PMLC01000037.1:0-5650 GCA_003158745.1 Acidobacteriota bacterium | reverse complement strand
GATGTGTTCCGCCTGACGCTTCTGCTTGTCGGTGTAGCTGGATTTGTCGCCTCGAGCCTTGGGCGGTTCTTCCTTCTTCATAGACCTGTCTCCTGTCGTATTTCGTGGCGGTCCATCAGTTCAGTTGTGACGCAGCGAATTCCCAGTTCGCCAGATGGTCCAGAAATGCTTGGACGAAGTCCTTGCGCCGGTTCTGATAGTCGAGGTAGTAGGCGTGCTCCCAAACGTCGCACGTCAGGAGCACGGTTTGCGCGTGCGCGATCGGCGTATCCGCGTTGGACGTCTTGACGATCTTCAACGTATCGCCGTCCTGTACGAGCCAGACCCATCCGCTGCCAAACTGCCCGACCGCCGCGGTCAGGAAAGCATCCTTGAACTGATCGAAGCCGCCGAAAGACCTCTCAAGCAACTCCATCAACCGTCCGGACGGCCTGCCACCTCCGCCCGGCTTCATGCACTTCCAGAAGAAAGCATGGTTCCAGGCTTGCGCCGCATTGTTGAAAATGGCGGTCGTGTCCGTCATGCCGGCGCTCTCCAAGACGACCTTCTCCAGCGTCTGTCCGGCTGCCCATGGCGTGCCGGCGACCAGTTTGTTCAGGGTGTCCACATAGGCCTGATGATGCTTGCCATAGTGGAATCCCATGGTCCGAGCCGATACGTAGGGCTCCAGGGCATCCTGGGCGTAGGGCAACGCCGGGAGCGTGAACGCGCCCGATCCGCCTGACGCAGTCGGAGGGGTGGCAGGCTCCCCGACCCTGGAGACGAAAGCCATACCCACCAAAGGGACCAGTACCGAGATCATCGACCAACCCTCACTGAAAGTCGGGACCATCTTCGTTCTCCTTCCCTGACGCGTCCTACTACGGCACGCACGTTGCTTCGTGCGATCGCCCCAAGCCTAGGGGGAACTCCACCTTCGGTTGTGCGAACGTTCGAACGGAATCCTCCCGGTCCCATTGCCGTGTCTTTGCCGCAGCGATGAACGCGTCCTTGTCCTTGGCATCCACGACGCCGGCGTCCTTTCCGACGCCCGCTGGATTGAGAAGCGCTCGACCGCCTTTGTCGATCGCGATGGCCTTGAAATCGCCGTACGTACCGCGCGCAAAATCGATCGCGGCGCTCTCCGTCGACAGTGCCTTCGCGCCTTCACCCGAGAAGATGACGGCGACTTCGTCGAACAGCACGGAGGGCGTGCCGGCCAGCCGGCGGGTGGAGAAGCGCTCATGTGTGCTATTTCTCGGCCGCCTCCGCATCCGCCTTGGTCTTGTTCACCGTTCCGTCCGGGTGGTTCGGAGGAGAGTAGATCGTGTAGAGCTTCAGCTGTGCGGTCTTCGATGTGTTGATCACGTTGTGGTAGGTCCCTGCCGGCACCACAACCGCGTCGCCGTCGTGCACCAGGCGCTCTTCCTTCTCGGCCAGAACAAATCTGGCCTCGCCACGCTCGATGCGAAAGAACTGGTCGACGCTTGGGTGAACCTCGTCGCCGATCTCCTCACCTGGCTGGAGACACATCAACACGAGCTGGGAATGTGCGGCGGTGAAGAGCACCTGCCGGAAGTTCGTATTCTCCAGGGTCAGTTCTTCGATCGCTCCAACGTATCCCTTCATTGTGCTTTCCTCCTCTGCGCCAGACCTCAGCGACGGCGTTCCCACCGATGGTTCAGTGCTCTTTCCGCAGGCGGTCACAACTCCGAGAGCTGCACCAGCTGCTTCCCTTGGTTCCTTCCCCGCAGCATTCCGATGAAGGCCTGCGGAGCGGCCTCGATGCCTTGGGCGACGTCCTCCCGGTACTTGAGCTTTCCCTGCTTCAGCCATGTGGCCAGTTGCCTGAGACCTTCGGGGAACCGCTCGGCGTAGCCGGAGACCAGGAAGCCCTGCACCTTCGCCTGCTTGACGATCAACTGACCTAGCCAGCGCGGCCCCAGTTCGGGCTCCTCCAGGTTGTACTGCGAGATCTGTCCGCAGACGGAAATCCGAGCCTTGACGTTGATCAGGCGCAGGACCGCATCGGTAATGGCGCCCCCCACGTTGTCGAAGTAGACGTCGATGCCGTCGGGGCAGAGGTCCTTGAGCGTGCCGTAGCAGTCCGCTGCCGTCTTGTAGTTGAACGCGGCGTCAAAGCCGAGTTCGTCGAGCAACCACGAGATCTTGGCGTCGGAGCCCGCCACTCCCACGACCCGGCACCCCTTGATCTTCGCAATCTGGCCAACGAGCGTCCCGACCGCTCCCGCCGCCCCGGACACCACGACGGTCTCCCCGCGTTGCGGGTCACAAACATCCAGCAGGCCAAAGAACGCCGTGAGCCCCGGCATGCCCAGCACTCCGAGGGCAGTCGAGATCGGTCCGAGGCGCTGGTCGATCTTCCTTAGTTCGCGCCCCTGGGCAACCGCATACTCCTGCCATCCCAACATCCCTTCGACCGCATCACCAACGCGGAGCTTTGCATCCTGAGAGTCCATCACCAGTGCGACCGCTCCGCCGGTCATGACCTCCCCGATGGCAACCGGCCGGGCATATGAGTCGGCATCGCTCATCCGCCCACGCATATAGGGATCGAGCGACAGGTAGATAGACCGAACCAGCACTTCGCCCGCGGCGGGTGAAGCCACCGGAGAGTAGACCAGATGGAAGTCCGACACCTTGGGAAAACCCACCGGTCGCGAGGCGAGTGTGATTTGCCTGTTTACCGTCGCCATTCGATTTGACCCACCTTCCTCTGCAAACCTGTTCGGCCGCTTGGGGAAGCGTCGCCCCCACTTTCGCCGCACCGGCGTGAGCATGCTCAGACGGCTCGGACGATCACCTTCAGGGCCTTCTCTTTGGCGGCGTTTCCGAACGCGTCATATGCCTTCATGAACTCCTCGAGCATGAACTCGTGGGTGATGAGCTTCCGCGGTTGCAGCTTGCCCGAAACGACGCTCTTGAGGAGCATCGGGATGCTGACCGTATCCACGAGCCCCGTCGTGATCGTGATGTTGTGGGCCCACAGCTTCTCGAGTTTGAGCTCGACGCCCTTGCCGTGAACGCCTACGTTGGCAATGACGCCTCCGGCGGCCACGATGTCCTCACACATCTCGAACGTCACCGGAAGGCCAACGGCCTCAACGGCCACGTCGACCCCTCTTCCTTCGGTCAAACCCCTTACGGTCTCGACGGCCTTGCCGTCCCTGCTGTCCACGGTGTTGGTGGCCCCGAACTGCCTCGCAACCTCCAGTCGGTTGGCGTCAACGTCGACCAGGATGATCTCGGCCGGCGAGTAGAACTGTGCTGTCAGGAGGACGGCGAGACCCACCGGCCCGGCGCCGATGATGGCCACGGTATCGCCCGGCTTGATCTGGCCCTTGAGGACGCCGCACTCGAAGCCAGTGGGCAAAATGTCACTCAGCATCACGAGCGCGTCCTCGTCTGACCCCTTGGGCACACGGTAGAGGCTCGTGTCCGCGAATGGGATCCGCACGTACTCGGCTTGCGTGCCGTCGATGACGTTGCCGAGAATCCAGCCACCCCCCCGCCCGCAGTGCGAGTACATCCCCTTCCGGCAGGCTTCGCACTTGCCACAGGAGGTGATGCACGAGATCAATACTCGATCGCCCGCTTTGAAAGTTGAGACAGCGGCGCCGACCGCTTCGACGACACCGACGCCTTCGTGTCCGAGAATCCGACCACTGGTCACCGTCGGCAGGTCTCCCTTCATGATGTGGAGATCAGTACCGCAGATCGTGGTCCTGGCAATCTTCACGACCGCGTCAGTCGGCTTTTCGACGGTGGGCCTTGGCTTGTCCTCCCAGGTTCGCTGGCCTGGCCCGTGGTACACAAGTGCTTTCATCGTAAGGTCCCTTTCGTGTTGACGGGTGGCTCTTCTCGCCCTCTCCGTTGCAGATGTTGGTTTGCACCCATCGTTTCCTGAACGTCTCCTCCTGCTACGGCTAATCGCCGTCCCGCGAGGCCCTCTTTCCAAACAGCCAAGCGACAAGAACCGCCAGGAGCACCACAATCAGGACAGGAAATCGCCAAAACAACCCCGCCCCGCTCATCCCAAACCACCCGCCGTGCATCATGGCCGCCTCTCTCGCTGGACCTCTTCCCCGGCAGGTGCTGCGTACCGCCCAGGCTCCTTGTCAAACGTCGTCTGGCAGGTTGGGCAGCAGAACACATGGACCTGCCCCGCATGCGTGCTTTTGCACGGGGAACTAGTGTCGAGAGTGATTCCACAAACAGGGTCCTTGGCCACTTCAAGCGGCTCCTCTCAGCCTGCCACAAGCGATCACGGCCGCCCCACGCACGGGAACGGGCCTCGGGCGGCGGGGGCTCCAATCGAGTCCCCGCGCCGTCCTGCGGGCTCCTTACATCTTGGGTTTCTCTTCTTCCTTGGGCTCGGGAGCAGTGCCCGTCTTCATCATTGGGCACTCCATCGCGCCCTTCGCGCCTTGCGAATGCATGTGATGCATCATGTGCGCCATCATTGCAGGTTGCATCTCCATCATCATGGCGCGGGAAGCCTTGCGCTGGGCGACGAGTTCGTTGATGACAGCCGCCATTGGCTTCTCCATGTCAACCTCTGGCTTGGCGGCGTTCATCGTCGCCACCAGCTTGTCCAGCGTGGCGTCCATCGCCTGGAGCTTGTCCTCCATCGCCTGCTTCTTGGCCATCATGGCCTCGCACTCCGCCTTCAAGTCGGCGTCGTGCTTGGCCATGGCAGCGCTGTCCTTGTGGTGGCCAGGCTTGGGGGCCGGGGGCGGCCCGGGAGGCGGAGGCGTTTGGGCGCCGACCCCAACCGGAGGGGACGCAGGAGGCGGAGGCGTTTGGGCGCTTACGCCCACGGCCAGCGCGAGCGCGGTAGCGGCGAGGATTCCAGGAACGAGGACCTTGAGATGGTGCTTTTGCATTATCGTGTTTCCTTTCCGGCGGTCCTTGGGACCGCGCGTTCAGGCGCCATAAGGGCAGTCAGGCGCGGAGCTAGAGTGGAACTATGCTTTCGTGCGCACAACGAGCAGAACCCCGCCGACTACGATTGCGCCGATGCCGGCCCACACCGGGATGTTGACCGTTTCCTTGTCCTTGATCGACAGCTCGAAAGGGCCGACCTTGGCGTTGTGGGTCGTCTTGGTGTAAGTGATGCCGCCGTACACCAGCCCAATAATGCCGGCGGCGATCAACAGGATTGCCACGATCTTGAGTGGGCTCACCTTGCCTCCTTCTGCCGAGCTCCTGTAGTGGCCCGACCGGTTCTACAGGACCTGCGACTCGAACCAACCGAGACGCGAGTTGATGACCCGGCCGCCGTTCGGTACGGCCCGGGGCCTCATCGCTGCTTGCTATCACCAGGGCGCGACATCCGCTACCCCAAGACTTCGTCGCCAGCGAATCGCCGCAGCCGGGACTGTTCGGCAGGCATCTACTACGGTTACGGAGACGGCCGCCCTGGCGGGCGTACTCGGGGTTCGAGCCCTCGACGTATGGTGTCCAGCCCGCCTTCGGGCTCTCACCCCTTTGTGCGCCCACCATCACAGCCATCTTCGCGACCTCACGACGATGCCCTACGAACAGTCCGGGCTAGAGGACGCGTCGTCCGGAGACGAGTCTGATGATCAGAACGACCACCGCCACCACCAGCAGGACGTGGATGAAGCCGCCCATGGTGTAGGAGGTG
>PMLC01000065.1:98500-102126 GCA_003158745.1 Acidobacteriota bacterium | reverse complement strand
CTCGCGACCGACCACGCGCCTCACCACGCGGACGAGAAAGTGCTCGAGTACGACCTCGCGCCGTTCGGAGTCGTGGGCCTCGAAACGGCGATCCCGGTGACGTACGACCTGCTGGTCCGCCGCCGCAAGCTCCCACTGCGGCTGTTCATCGCACTTTGGTCGTCGAACCCGGCACGGCTGTTCCGCCTTCCGGGGGGCTCGCTCAAGGTCGGCAGCCCGGCCGACATCACGGTCCTTGACCTGGACGCGAGGGCGACGGTGAACCCAGACCGGTTCCGTTCTCTCTCGCGCAACACGCCGTTTGCGGGCCAGCGCCTCAAGGGATGGCCCGCCGCCACGCTCGTGGGTGGCAAGGTGCTGTGGAGGCGTGAGCGAAAGTAGCCCCCGCCGCGTCCTGGTTGTGGACGACTCGCCGCTCCAATGCGCTTTCTGGCGGCGGCTGCTGGAGCGGCGCTACGGTGCGAGGGTTTCAGTGGAGACGTTCAGCGACCCTCGGGTGGCGCTCGGTGAGTTCCGGCCGGACATCCACCTGATGCTCCTGGACTGGGAGATGCCCGGCCTCGACGGGGCCGCCGTGCTGGAAGAGGCCCGCCGGCGTGGGGTAGATCCGAAGCGCGTGATCATTTCCTCGTCGCATCCGGCCAACGAGCTGCACCGCGCGTTCGACGCGTCGGGCTGCCTCGCAGTGATCGAGAAGGCGGAGCCCGAGCAGCAGGCTGCGTTCATGATGATCCTCGACTCGATCATGAAGAGATAGTTGACAGTCTACAGTTGACAGTCGACAGTCAGAAACCCGAAGCTCACAGCTATCTTTCCCCCGGGTCTGTTCTTGGGTGGGTGGGGGCACTGTCGACTGTCGACTGTGTGGGTGGTTGGGAGGAAACTGTCAACTGTCGTCGCGGGGGGGCATGAAGGCGGGGATTCCGGTAAGGTGCTCGCCGAGGATCAGCGTGTGCATGTCGTGGGTCCCCTCGTAGGTGTAGACAGACTCGATGTTCATCAGGTGGCGCATCACCGGGAACTCGTTGACGACGCCGTTCGCACCGTGGATCTCGCGGGCTAGACGCGCGCACTCCCTCGCCACCCAGCACGAGTTGCGCTTGGCCTGCGAGACCTGCACGAACGTGGCCTTTCCCTCATCCTTGAGCCGGCCGAGCCGCCACACCATGAGTTGGCCCTTCGTGATCTCGTTGGCCATCCACACGAGGCGTTCCTGCACGAGTTGGTGGCTGGCGATAGGGCGATCGCCGAATTGCTTCCGGGTGCGGGCGTAGTCGAGGGCGGCGTGGAAGGTGGCCAGTGCGGAGCCGAGAGCGCCCCACGCGATCCCGTAGCGCGCCTGCGTGAGGCACCCGAGTGGGCACTTGAGTCCCGCCACCATCGGGAGGCGGTCCGTTTCGGGCACGCGACAGTCCGAAAGCACCAGTTGTGAGGTCACCGAGGCCCGCAACGAGTACTTGCCCCTGTGCTCGACCGTCGAGAACCCGGGAGTGCCCTTGTTCACCAGAAAGCCGCGAACGATGCCGTCATCGTCCTTCGCCCAGACGACCGCGACGTCGGCGACCGAGCCGTTCGTGATCCAGGCCTTCTCGCCCAAGAGGAGCCAGCCGTCGCCGTCGCGTCGGGCGCGAGTCCGCATGGCGCCGGGGTTCGAGCCGAAGTCCGGCTCGGTGAGGCCGAAGCATCCGATCGCCTCGCCGCGGGCGAGGAGCGGGATCCAGTGGTCCTTCTGCTCCTGGGAGCCCCACGTCATGATCGGGTACATTACCAGCGCCGACTGGACCGAGACGAAGGACCGTAGCCCCGAGTCGCCACGCTCGAGTTCCTGCATGACGAGGCCGTACCCGACGTTCGAAAGGCCGGGCAGCCCGTACTCCCTGAACGTGGCGCCGAACAGATTCAGCCGGGCCATTTCAGGCACGAGTTCCCTGGGAAAATGTCCGTCCCATGCCCACGCCTCGATGTGCGGAAGGACGCGCCGCCGCACCCAGTCTCGAACAGTGTCGCGGACCAGGCGCTCCTCGTCTGTGAAAAGGTGGTCGACTGCGAAGAGATCAAGGCTCTCGTGTGCCATCGCGGTGCCCTCCGGACGAACCGACCGGGGACAAGCTAGCATTCCAGACTGTGCCACGTCACGGGCGTGAGCTCCGAGTCCGGTCGTCTCGGTGGTACGATAATCGGGCGAGTATTTCGGCAGGTGAGGGAACGCGGGGAGGGCGTGCATGAGTCCCTATATGGGCGGTTCGGCACCGGCGATGGCCGCGCAGGTCGCGGACGGGTACACCCTGATCAGCGCGGTCCACCTCAAGCGCCTGCTCGACAACGAGATCGATCTGCTCCAGATTGAGCTCGAGAGGATCATGCGCGACATCAGGTCCGATGCGATGGATCTCGAGGACATTCCGGCGATCAATGCGCGAAACCGGAAGATTGCACGCCTTTCCAGCGCGCTCCAGCAAATCCAGATGACCAAAGTGAAGCGGAGGCGCGGCGCGTGAGCGAGGCGACGTGGTGGCGCCACCTCAAGGGCGACCCCACGCGCTTCCTACTCTCTGAAGACGAACCGGGGGTGATCTGGCGGACGCTCACGGTCCTGCTCGATCGCCCGCACGACAGTCCAGCGGTTGTGCGGGCGAGGTTCGCTGCCCGGCAGACGGGGATGGCGGCAGGCCTGTTGGCGTCCCAGGACCCTCTGGGGTACTGGGGTTCCCCGAGTGGTTATGGGGCTCGCTGGGGAGGGACCGCGTGGCATGTAATCGCCCTGGCGGCGCTCGGCGCCGACCCGGAGGACCCTCGCGTCCAGCGCGGGGCCCAGAAGCTGCTCGAGTCCCTGCAGCTCCATTCGGGAGGGTTTTCGGCAACGCGTGGACGCCCGCCGGCTGCCTGCTTCACGGCCGAAATATGCGCCGCGCTGGCTCGGTTGGGGTTCGCACACCACCCGCGCGTACGGGAAGCGATCGCCTGGCTGGTGGATCGCGATGGCGGTAGCGGTGGCTGGTCGTGCCCCGAGTTGCGCCACCTGATCGGCGGTGTGTGCCCTCTGGCCTGTGTCGGCATGCTCCGGTTCATGGCCGAACTTGCGCCTGTCGATCGGGCCCCGCTTGCCGGAATGGCAAACCGGGCGGCGAGCGTCCTGCTCGACCGTGGCTTGTGGCTGGAAGGCAATGCGCCGAGGGCGTGGTGGGCGTTCTCCCATCCGAACCTAGGCAGGAGCGACCTGTTGGACGCCCTCTGGGCGTTGGCGCTTATTGGGTGGCCCGCCGAGCCGCCGATCCTGAAGGCGCTTCTCGGCGTGCTGGCCCGGCAGGACAGCGTGGGCCGCTGGGTCCAGCAGCAACCGGCACCTTTCGGGGAACCTGTAGGCGAGCCCTCCCGGTGGATCACGTTGAAGGCTCTGGTGACGGTGGCGGCATACGGCGACTCGCTCGCCGTTCACCGTGAGGAGGAGGGATGAGACGCGTCGTGGTGACGGGAGCATCCAGCGGGATCGGCCTGGCCTGCGCGAGGGGCTTCCTCGAAGCCGGGCATGGGGTCGTGGCGCACTACAGGACGGGTCACAAGGCGGCCGAGGCGCTTAGGGAGGAATTTGGGGGAGACCGTGTCGTGCCCGTGGCCGCGGACCTCGC
>PMLC01000065.1:0-98482 GCA_003158745.1 Acidobacteriota bacterium | reverse complement strand
CGGAAACATCGTATTCATCGGGTCGACCGCGGGTGAGCGCGGCGAGCCCGGCCACAGCCACTACGCAGGGTCCAAGGCCGCGCTCTGGGGTCTCGTGCAGTCGCTGGCTCAGGAGCTGGCGCCGGACATCCGCGTCAACCTGGTGTCCCCAGGGTGGGTGCGGACGCCGATGGCCGAGGCCACCTTCGCGATCCGGGGCAAGCTCGAGGCAATCGTCTCAGCTGTCCCTTTGCGCCGCGTGGCCGAGCCGGAGGATATCGCGTCGGCGGTGCTTTTCTTGGCGGACGACCGGCAGCGCCACCTCACCGGCGTGGACCTCGCGGTATCGGGCGGCGCGTTGCTGCCGATGCCGCGGGGGTAGCGACAGGGGATAGGACACCGGGCACAGGAAAAACAGTGGTCCGTGCTCCGACAACGGCAAACCAGAACGACCAATTTCCAAGGTCCAAAGGCGAAGAGTCCGAACCGGCGCGGAAGCGCGATCTCCTGATTCGGTGCCTGGGTCGGACCGCTGGTTACCTGGCGGCCCGAGGTACGCAGGGTGGCCGGCGAACCTCCCGGAGCGATGCAAGCGGGATCAGCGGNNTGCCGGACAGCATGTTCACAGCGAACAGCGCCGCGCCGACCGGTCCCGAGTGCGCCTCGTCGTCCCACATGAACTCGCGGATCAGCACGAGGCCTCGGGGCTTCACGCCGGCCGCCACGTTGCGGGCGATTTTCGCGACGCCCTTCGGGCCGTAGGAGTGAAGTAGGGACGACACCAGAGCCACGTCGCAGGTTGGGATCCGGCTCTTGAGCGCATCGCCGGCCTTGAAGCTGAGCCGAGAGGCTGCCGCCCGCGTGCCCGCGTACTGGCGGGCGATCGCCAGCACGTGCGGCAGGTCGAAGACGGTGGCTGTCAGGTTCGGAAAGCGCTCAAGCGCGGAGAGTGAGAGCTCGCCGGGACCGCCGCCGACGTCGACCAGGTGCTCACGATCGCCCAGGTCGACCGCATCCCAGAGGGCAAGGCCACCGCTGCGAGCCATGTCGGCCATGGCCAGGATAAAGGCGCGCAACCGGTCTTCGTCCTGCCGCGCCCGGGGAAGCGGCCTGCCGGTTTCCAGCACCACGTCGAGCCTCGCCCAGCGCTGGAGGACGTGCCACTGGTGGGTGAGGGCGCTGGCGATCGACGCCTCCGAGGCTGGATCGAGCGCGCCGCGTAGCTCCGGTGGGACCCGGAGCACGTCGTTGCGCCGCTCCAGGGCGCCAAGACAAACCAGGGCGTCGGAGAGGGTGGTGACTGCCCGCCTGTCCAGCGTGAGACGATCGGCGAGTTCGGTGGGTGTCGACGGCTTTTCGCACAACGCCGCAAAGACGCCCGCGTGGTTGGCGGCGAGGATGGCGATTGAGGGCTGGAACGCGACAGTAGTCCTCTCGAGTTCTTGCGGCGTCATGACGAGTCTCCCGGAGACAGACTAGCGCAAGCCGGCGCCTCGCCGGAGCCGCGGGGCGCGCTGCCCGTGCCGCGTCGAGACGGGCTATACCAGGAGCGCGACGCTTCTGCTATAAAGGCCTTTGCGAGTTTCGCCAGGGGGTTGGAATGACCGGCAAGGACGAATTCGGCGTCAACGAGCACACCCGGCCCGAGGAAGCGGTCAGGATCGCCATGGAGCGTGAGAAGAAGGCGCGGGAGTTCTACCTCACCTGCGCCGGCATCGTCGGCGATCCGGGCGTCAAGAAGATGTTCGAGTTCCTCGCACGCGAGGAGGGGAAGCACTTCGACCTGCTCGAGCGGGAGCACGATCGCTTCATCGCCGGGGAGAACTGACCATGCCCGGCCGGGTCATCCTCTGCGGCGACCTGCCCGATCGCTACGAGGCCGAACGGCTGCTGGCCGAACATCACCCGGAGCTCCACCTCGACAGCGTTGGACGCCCTTGGGAGATGGTCGAGCGGGCGATGTCAGGCAGCTACGACATCGCGCTGCTGCTCAAGGGCCCGATCGCCGCCCTCGATGCGAGGCTCGAAGCGATCGCGGGCTTGCGACGTAACGGCTTCGCAGGCAAGATCCTCACGGCCGGCGCCTTCCTCACCGAGAAGCAGGACGCTGTGCGGGCCGGAGCCGACTATGCCTTTGATCCGGACAAACAGCCGCTCGAGCGCGTCGTCGGCGCCGCGCTCACCCGTCCGAACGTCGCCGCGGACCACCCCTACCTGCGGTACCTGGTCGTCGGTGAGTGGGCGAGCGTCGTCAGCTTCAACGACACCCTGCCCTCGGGCGCTCCGGATATCCTGCTCGCGGCCACATCGTGCCACCCGGCGCCATCCTTCTGGGGCCCTCTTGCGAGCTACGTCCGCGCCCACGCGGCCATGCGCTGCATCCTGGTCGAGGATGACGGCGGCGAGGAAGCGCGCACCGAGGCCCTTGCCACCGGGATCCAGCCTCACGTTGTCCTGGAGCAGGAGGGACTGCGTAGGGTGACCGAGTTGGTCCGAAAGTTCCTGCGCGAGTCCTGGCTCGCCCGCGTCACTGCCGCCTGATTCTGAGGCCAGTTTTGAGTTAACAGTGAAGAGTTAAGAGTTAGCGACAAGAACCTCCTGCTGTGCACTTCAGGCCTGGTGACACTGGGTTGGGCCGTTGTCTCTCGACCCTTCACTCTGAACCCTTAACTTCGGTCGCCAGGCTTTCAAACGTGAGCGTCTTGGCACGCCAAGGTGCGCTTGTTCGGCTTCGTCACATACAATTGCTAGAATCTCGAGGCGGAGCAATCAGCTCCTGTGCTCCCCGGCCGGAACGGGAGGTTCGAATGTTCGACATCGAGGCGTCGCTGGACCGGCAGATCCTGGCGGTCCCGCGCAACCGGCCGACCGTCATCTTCATCGAGCCGCTCGACCCTCGGGTGCTCGAAGGGGCGTGCTACCTGACGCGCTTCATCCGGCCCGTGTTCCTCGCGAGTGAGGAAGCGGTCCGCGAGGTGGCTGCACGCGACCTCGGACACGTGGATCCCAACCGAATCGAGTTCGCATTTTCGGAAAGCGCTTTTCTGGACCTCGAAACTCAGAAGGCGCTCCTGGACGAGTTCGCGAACGACTATCTGGAGAGCAGCTGCGAGGGAGGACAGGGAACGACGCCGGCGGAGGCGCGCCAGTTCGTTTCGACGCCGGCCCACTTCGCGATCTGCGCGGTCAGGCTGGGTCACGCGGACATGGTCGTGGGCGGCGCTACACATGAGCCGAGAGACTTCTTCCGGCCGATGGTGCGGTCCCTGAGGCATCGGTACATGCCGTGCGAGGCGGGCGTGTTTGTCCTCCCCGACGACCACCCGGACACGATCTTCCCCCACAACATCGTGGTGTTCGGGGACGTCGGGGTGACCGCGACGATGACTCCTGAGGCGCTCGCAAACGTCGCGGTAGGGACGTGCGCGATCGCCCGCGACCTGATCCCGGAGGACGTGCTCCCCGAGATCCACGGCGTCATCGTCTCGTATTCCCATCGCGGCTCCGATGAGGGGCCCTCCGCGGAGCTGGTGCGCCGTGCCGCGGAGATCATACCCAGCGTCCTGGCCGAGCGGACTCGGCGTGGGGCGCGGTACGCCACGATCAAGATCGATGCCGAGGTCAAGGTGAGCGTCGCTCTGTCGCAACGGTCCGCGACCTACTACCGGGCGGGCGCGCAGGCCGGGTGGACAGGCGGCACCAACGTCATCATCTGCCCGAACCTCGACATGGGGAATCTGCTCTACCACCTCTACGCCACGCGCTACCCGGCCGCAAAGAAATTCTCGGTGATGTTCGGGCTCCTGTTCCGCGGCGTGGACCTGGCCATGGATTGCACGCCCGAGGACGTGCGCCTCTCGGTCAAGGCCTCCGTCCTCCGCCTGCACCGTTTTGGGGAATGGCGACAGACCCCGAAAGACACACTGTTCCGCCGCTACCGGGTGCTCGCCATCAACCCCGGGTCGACGTCCACCAAGATCAGCGTCTACGAGGGCGACCAGGAAAGCTTCACCGTGGAGCTGCAGCACCCGGCGGAGGAGCTCGCGCCGTTCGAGGGAAAGCCGATCACGGAGCAGTTCGCGTTTCGCAAGAACGTCATCGGAAAGGAGCTCGCGGGTCACGGGCTCTCGATGGACGAGATAGACGCTGTCGCGGCACGGGGCGGCCTTCTGAGGCCCATCGCACACGGCACCTACCGTGTCGGCGATGCGATGACCGCGGAACTCAGGGCCGGTGTCCTGGGGGAGCACGCTTCGAACCTCGGGGCGCTGATCGCCAACGAGTTGGTGGCCGGGACCGGCAAGCCCGCGTACATCGTCGACCCGGTCGTCGTGGACGAGGCGCCCGAGCGGGTGAAGATCGCGGGAATCAAGGCGATCCGGCGCAAGGTGATCAGCCACGCTCTCAACCAGATCGCCACGGCCCACCGCTACGCGGAGGAGCACGAAACGTTCTACGAGAAGGTCAACGTGATCGTTGCCCACATGGGAGGCGGCATCACCATAGGAGCTCACAAGAGGGGACGCTACATCGACGTCAACAACGGCCTCGACGGCGAGGGTCCCTTCACTCCCCAGCGCTCGGGTTCTCTGCCGGTCGGGCAGCTCATCGATCTCTGCTTCTCCGGGGAGTACACCAAGGACGAATTGAAAAAGCTCAACAAGGGGCGCGGCGGCCTCATCGACCTGTTGGGCACGGCCGATTTGCGCGAGGTGGAGCGCCGCATCGCGGCCGGCGATAGGGAGGCCGCGGATGTGTTTGAGGCGATGGCCTACCAGATCGCCAAGAACATCGCGGCTCTCGTGCCGGCGTTTGACGGCGAGCCGGTGGACCGCATCCTCCTGACAGGCGGGATGGCCCGCTCGCAGAAGCTGGTGGCCGCGATCACGCATCTCGTTGCGGCGGTGGGGTGTGGCGTGACGGTATACCCCGGCGAGAATGAGATGCTCGCTCTCGCGAAGGGTGCGCTCCGCGTGCTTAACCACAAGGAGCCCGCGCGCGACTATCGGCCCGAGGGGTAGTGACCGGGCACCGGGCTCAGGGCGCTGGGAACCGGAGAATGCAGGGCGGTGGAGTCGCAGCAAAGGACGGGGAGGGACGATGAAGCCGATTCGAACGCTCGAGCAGCTCGCAGAAGGGGTCAAGGGCGTCCCGGTGCGGCGTGTCGCGGTCGCCGCCGGGCACGATGAGAACACGATCCAAGCCTCGGCCCGCGCCGCGAGCGAAGGGATCGCGAAAGTGATCCTGGTGGGGAACGCCGCTCGCATCGAGGCGCTCTGCAAGGAGTTCAAGCTCGACATGGGCGTCTTCGCTGTGATCGACGAGCGCGACGACGCGAAAGCAGGGGTGAAGGCGCGGGACATGGTGCGGGGCGGCGAGGCCGACGTCCTGATGAAAGGGCTCATCGCCACCGACAAGTACATGCACCTGATCTTGGACAAAGACAGAGGCCTGCTGCCGGCAGGGGCGGTGCTCACGCACATCACGGTCCTCGACATCCCCGCATACCAGAAAACACACGGCAAGCTGCTGATCGTCTCCGACGTCGCGGTCATCCCCGCGCCGGATCTGCCGACCAAGATCAAGATCGTGAACTGCGCCGTGGACGCGGCCCACTCGTTCGGGATCGAGAAGCCGAAGGTCGCGCTGCTCGCCGCCAGCGAGAAGGTGTCGGACAAGATGCCGGCGACGATGGACGCCGCAATCATCTCCAAAATGGCGGAGCGCGGGCAGATCAAGGGCGCGATCGTGGACGGGCCGCTGGCCCTCGACGTAGCGCTCTCGCGCGAGGCCTGCGAGATCAAGGAGCTGACCTCGATCGTGGAGGGTGATGCGGACGTGCTGGTCGTCCCCAACATCGAGACCGGCAACGTGTTCTACAAGGCCGCCACGATCCTCGGCGGCGCGAGCCTGGCGGCGGTCGTGGTCGGAACCTCGGCGCCGTGCGTGCTCACGAGCCGGGCGGACTCCGAGGATTCGAAGTTCTACTCCATCGCCCTCGGATGCCGTCTCGCGAAGTAAAGGCGCTACCGATAGCGGACCATCTGCTGCGTTGCGCTCGCCGGTACGCATCTCACGTAGCCTCCGGCTACGCTCCGGTGCGACCGGTTCGCGCGCCTTGCGATAGGCCCAACGGCGGCGGCGCGGTTACGCGCCCTCCGCCGCGGTCCTGCCAGAGTGGCGGTGTTTTGCCGGTCTTGCTGTTCTCGGACCACGGACCCCGGTCCTTCCGGGGGTGGCGGAGGACGAAATGAGAGCGGCAGGAGGATGGTTGAAGGAGGCAGCTGAGGTGCGAAGGCCGAGGTGAATTGTGAAACGAGTGGTTGGCTTTCTTGTCTATCCGGGTGGGTTTGACACGGGGTGCGTGCTGTTCATCAGGCTCGCGGTAGGGTTGATCTTCCTTACGCAGGGGGTCCTCAAGTACACCGACGCGAAGCTCGGCGCGATCAGGTTCGCGAAGATCGGGTTTTCATACCCGGAGGTGACCGCGCAGGTCGTGGGCGGCTTCGAGATCGCGTGCGGTCTGCTTGTGTTGCTGGGGTTGTTCACGAGGCTCGCTGCCCTCCCGCTGCTCGCCGTCATCTCGACCGCGATCGGGACCACGAAGATCCCCGAGTTGTTCCGCCCGGGCCAGGGGTTCTGGTTCATGGTCAGCGATGCCCGAACGGACTTGGCGATGCTCTGCTGCCTGCTGTTCCTGCTGTGCTCGGGATCCGGCCGTTGGTCGATCGATGCCGCGAGGCGCCGCGCGCCGCGCTCGGCGAAACCGTGAGCTTCCACCCGCGGCGAGGGCGCCTGGTCAGCTCTTCCTGAGCACTTCTGGAAGAAGGTTCGAGAGCGCGAGGACGAGGGCGTCCACGTCCGCCTCGGTGTTGTAGGCCTGAATCGAGACGCGGATGTACGAGCCTCCGTTCCAGGCGAAGGTCGGGATCTCGATCGAGAACTCGTTCCAGAGGCGCCTTTGGAGAGTCTCGTGGTCGCAGGAGGGGAGCGCCATAGTGGCCATCTGGACGAACCAGTGCTCGCTGTCGGGGGAGATCGGCGCCATCCCGGTGACTGCGTTCATGCCCCGGCGGGCGGCGCGCGCCACTTTGTGGCAGGCGCGGACGACGGCCGGCCAGTCGTGGTCCCGCATGAAGTCGATCGCCGCCGGCACGGTGAGATACGCGGCGACATCGCGGGTACCCTGCCACTCGTGCTCGTCCACAAACCTCGACGGACCGGGGCGGTCGCTGTGCCACCCCCAGCTCACTACGAGCGGCTCGAGCAACGCCTGGGCCTTGCGGCTCGCGTAGAGGAACGCCGAGCCCTTCGGGGCGTTCATCCACTTGTGGCAGTTGCCGGCGTAGAAGTCGGCCCCGACTGCTCTCAGGTCTAGAGGAATCTGGCCGGGAGCGTGCGCGCCGTCGATGACCGTGACGATACCGCGTTCGCGCGCGCGGCGCACGAGTTCGGCGACGGGAAACACCAGCGCCGTGGTCGAAGTGAGGTGGCTCAGGAAGAGCACCTTGGTCCGAGATGTCACGCCGGCCCACACGGCTTCGACGATCTGCCCGACCGAATGGACTGGAAGCGGCACAGGTTGTCGGACGTACCGTGCGCCCCGCTTGCCGCAGAAGAAGGTCCACGTGCGATCAAGAGCGCCGTACTCGTGGTCGGTCGCCAAGACCTCGTCGCCGGGCTCCAGCGGCAGGGAACGGGCGACAGCGTTGAGTCCGGTGGTGGCATTCGGCACGAACACAAGGTCGTCCGGGTCGGCGCCAACAAATGCGGCCAGCGACCCGCGGGCGGCGCGCATGAGATCCGCAAACCGTCGCCCCAGGAACTCGACGGGCTGCGCCTCGAGCTCGTTCTGCCACGCCTGGTAGCGCTCGAACACCGGTTTCGGGCACGCACCGAACGACCCGTGGTTCAGGTAGGTGACGCCAGGCCGCAGCATGAAGAGGTCACGCACGCGAGAGGGGACGGAGTCGTTCATCCCGACGCGGATGCTATCCGGTCCGGGCGGGTTTGGCCATGGTCTGAACGGCGCAGCCGGGCAACCGGCCCGCGCTCAATAGCCGGCTGCGCAACCGTCCTTGCGCGACTCGGTGGCGCCGAAGTAGACGCCGGTCTTAGGGTCGCGCCAGATCGCCTGGTAGCCGCCGAAGACGATGCCGTTGGCCTCCACGAGCTTGTGGCCGCGTCGTATCAGCGCCTGGCGGACATCCTGCCCGACGCCCGATTCCAGGCTTAAAACGCCTCCGTTCGTCATCACGGTCCCGGTGGGCTCGCTGTCCTCGGTATGGTAGAAGCGCGGGGCGTCGCCGGCCTCCTGCAGGTTCATCCCGAGGTCCACAAGGTTGACGACGATCTGGGCGTGGCCTTGCGGCTGCATGTCGCCCCCCATGACGCCGAACGCCATCAGCGGCTTGCCGTCCTTCCCGAGAAAGGCGGGGATGATGGTGTGGAACGGTCGCTTGCCGGGGGCGAGCACGTTCGGACTCCCCGCCTTGAGCGAGAACAAGGCGCCGCGGTCGTGGATCCCGAACCCGAGTTCGGGGATGACGTAGCCGGAGCCGAACCCCGTGTAGTTGGACTGGATCAGGGCGACCATCATCCCGCGTTCGTCCGCCGTGACGAGGAACGTGGTGTCGCCTCGCTGCAGGGCGGGGTTTCCGGGCTCCACCGACCTCGCGGCGCGGGTCATGTCGATACGAGCTGCCTGCTTCGCGGCGTACCCCTTATCGAGCAGCGCGGCGACCGGCGCCGGGAAGAACGCCGGGTCCGCGTAGTACCTGGCCCGGTCCGCGAACGCGAGCTTCTTGGCTTCCACCAGCACGTGCCAGAAGTCAGGGTTGTCCCGGCCAATGGCCTTAAGGTCGTAGCGCTCGAGGATGTTGAGCAGCTCGAGCGCCGCGAGACCCTGGCCGTTGGGCGGCAGCTCCCACACCGTGGTGCCTCGGTAGGTTGTCGAGATCGGCTCCTGCCACTCGCTGGTGTGCCGGGCGAAGTCCTCCATGGCGAAGAAGCCGCCGATCTTCTTCGAGAACGCCACGATCTTCTCGGCGATCTCGCCGCGGTAGTAGGCATCCCGGCCCCCGGCCGACAGCAACTCGAGGGTGCGGGCGAGTGCCGGGTTGGCGAACGGCTCGCCTTCCGCGGGAGCCCTGCCTCCCGGCAGGAAGACATCGGCGAACCCGGGTTTGTCCTTGAAGCGTGCGACGCTGCGGGCCCACGAGCCGGCGATGACCTGCGGCACCGGTGCGCCCTCCCGGGCGTACACGACGGTGGGCGCCAGGAGTTCCTTCATGGGCAGCCGGCCGAACCGCTCGTGCAACTCGAACCAGGCGTCGGCGCACCCGGGAACGGTCCAGGCGTAGGGGGAGTAGACCGGCATCGTCCCGTCTTTCTCCGGGGGCACCTTGTCGGGGGTCAACGCGAGAGGCGCCCGGCCGGAGCCGTTGAGGCCGTAGAGTTTACTCGTCGCGGGGTCCCACACCATGGCGAACAGGTCCCCGCCGAGGCCGCACGACACGGGCTCCATGAGGCCGAGTGCCGCGTCGACGGCGATCGCCGCGTCCACCGCGCTCCCGCCTTTCTTGAGCACCTCGAGCCCGATCTGAACGGCGAGAGGTTGTGCGGCCGCCACCATCCCGTGACGCGCCACGGTGACGGAACGGGTCGCGAACAAGCGACCCTCGGGGCGGTCGGCTCCGAACGCCATGGCGCCTCCCAACGCGCCAACGACCGTGAGTGCGGCAGCGAGTCGCATGGGCATATCCCCCAGCGTTAGAATAGAACAGTTCAATGAGTAAGCAGGCCTCCAATCGGTGCTCAGGAATCCTCGTGAGCGTGTTCGCGGTCGCGGTCGTCGTGTGCGCCGGTGTCCTCCTTTTCAACCGTTCGGCCGAACGCTCAATCGAGGAAGTGGCTGCTGCGCAGATGAAGGGCTCCGTCCGCCTCGTCGCAAGCCAAATCCGGCGCCCCCTCGATGAGGTCGCCGCGGGTCTGCGTGGCGTCGCTTTACGGTGCGGGTCAAGCGACTCAGGAACAGTCACCGACTGCGCCGCGGACCTCGAGAGGCTACGCCTCAAGGAACCGGCGCTCTTCGCTGCGACGATGATCCTGGATCGCATTGGGAGGGTTCTCGCGACGACGCCGCCGCGGGTCTGGCGGGAGGATGAGCGCGTCACGCTGGAAGAGGCGCAGGTCCGGGCGAGCCGAGGAGGCGGCGAGTCCCTGGGGGTGTCGTCGAACCCAATCGGGGCCGGGAAGACCGTTTTCGTCGTGGTGTCTGTGCCCGGCGCCTCGACCGAATTCGGAGCCGTGGGCGTGGCGAGCGACCTGGGACGCATGGGGACCGCTTTGATCGATGGCCTTGCCGCCGATGGACAGGGAGTCGCCTTCCTGGCAGCGGACGATGGGCGGCTGCTGCTCGCGTCGGACTGGGACTGTTAGGGGCCACTAGGAACGCTGGGGGGGCTTCTCGGGCCCGACTGGCGTAAGGCTCTCCAAAGACCTGTCAGTGAACCGGATGCGAGACGTTGGGTGATGAGACTCCGGACGGCCCGTGGCCAGGAGCGGTTGCTCGGTGTGTTGGAGCCGATCAGGGCGGCGGGCGGTGAGCTGGTTCTCGGCGCGCTGGTGCCCGCGGCTTGGGCCGTGCGGGGGGTCCGGCCTGTCCTTTTAGGGGCAACGTTGCTGCTGGCAGTCTTCATGGCAGGCGCCGTGACGGCTCTGGTTGCCTGGCGAGGAGCGCGAACCGGTCACGCGGCGGCAGCGATGGAGGCCAACCGCTGGCGGGACCTCGCAGAACGTCGCCAGCGTGAGGGGCGGTGGAGGGGGCTGTCGGATCACAGCCCTGTCCCGGTCGTCTGTCTCCAAGGTGCTCGGGTTGTCGCGGCCAACCTCGCGGCGGCTGAGAGTCTGGCCGGCGGTGAGAGAGAACATCTCGTAGGGCGGGATTTTCTCACGTTTGCGGCCGACAGCGACCGGGGACTCCTCGCCCGGGACCTCGAGGGATGCCGTTCCGGCAGCGATGTTCGACGGTCGGCCGCCGTACGGTTCCGATCAGCCGGGGGCCGTGAGTTCGTCGCGAATGTGCCCACGGCCTCCACGCGGGAGTTCGACGAAGACCTGATCTACCTCCGCTGGGAAGAGGTCAGCCCGGGTCAGCAGGCCGAGGCCGTGCTGGCGACGCTAGCCGATGCGATACCCCTGGCGGTCGTGCTCACGGACCCGTCCGGCAAACTGGTCTGGGCGAACGCCGCGGCTGTCGAGCGCGGCGGAGACCAACTGCGCCGACTGAAAGGCCAGCCGTTGCTGAGCCTTGTCGAGCGCTCGCACTGGCGAGTCGCTCTGGCTGCGATGGCGCGCGCACGGCGAGGTAGGACGGGTGGTGGTCAGGTGCGCGTGTTCGGCCGGGATGGAGACGTCCTTCCCACTGACTTCAAGACCTTTCCCGTGCGCACGGAGAACGCGGTGACGAGGGTATTGTTCGTGATGGTGGAGCTCGGGATTCCGCCTGCGGGTTCCCGCGAGTTCCCGGCGGTTGCCCGCGAACGCGCTCTGTCTCACGTGGCCGCCTCCCTTGGGCACAGGGTGAGCAACAACTTCCAGGCACTGCTAGGCCTCCTGGAGGAGCTGAAGGGCGGCACGCCAGCGGAGCAGACCCTGAGGGTCGCCCAGGGTCTTGTCACCCAGTCGGTGAACGGTCTCCGACGCCTCGTGGCCGTCTCGCGGAGCGGGTCCGGGGCTTTGCGCCCGGTGCGCCTTGGACCTCTTCTGGATCGGTGGTTGGAGAACGTGAAGCCGGGGCTTCCCCGAAAAGTCCGTGCCACGGTGCGCCGCGAAGCCAAAGAGGACAGGGTGGTGGCCGACGCTTCCCAGCTCCTCCTATGGCTGGACCTGAGTCTCCCATTGGCGCTTTCGGTCATGGAGCTCGGCGGCGCGGTCGATGTTCTGCTAGCCGTTGGTCGGGAGGCCGGAACCGTGAGCCTGGTATTCTCCGACACGGGGACGCAGGGCGATGCTTCGGCTGGAGGCGACGTCCAACGGGAGCTGTTCTCCTCACGGCGCACGGCGCAGGCGCTGGCAGAACTCATCGCCGCCAGGCTCCGCGGACGAACCGGCGGAACGTTCAGGCCCGGCCTGGGCGGGCGCTCCTGGCTCGAGTTGCCATGCGCGGCAGGCGAAACGGCCGCCGAGGGCGTGCAACGAGGTGCGGTCCGCACCGGCGCCGTTCTCCTGGCCGATGACGAGGTGATGGTCCGAATCCCGCTGGCCGGGTCGCTGAGGAACGCGGGGTACGAGGTCGTCGAGGCAAGTAACGGGCTGGAAGCTGTGGAGAAGGTAGTCAGCGCTCCCCACAAGTTTGCCCTTGTTGTCCTGGATCTGGTTATGCCTGTCATGGATGGGCGTGAGGCGTTGCGCCGCCTGCGCGACCAAGCCCCTGCAGTGCCAGTCATCGTCTGCACCGGGTACAACCCGTCCGGAGATGATGTCCTCGCGGCCGCGGACATTCTCATCAAGCCTTTCAGTATCGAGGAGTTCCTGGCAAAGGTGGCCGAACTCACGGGGCGTCAACCCGATGGGGGCGCGAACGGTGATAACATAAAATAGTGAAGGTCTACACGCGGACCGGCGACGACGGCTCCACGGGCCTGGGCGACGGTTCGAGAGTCTCGAAAGCCAGCCTGCGAGTCGCCGCTTACGGGGACGTCGACGAACTTAACGCGGTTCTGGGCGTGCTGCGCGCGGAGGAGCTTCCGGCGGAGGCCGGGGCCGAGCTGGAGCGAATTCAGTCTCTGCTGTTCGAGGTAGGCGCTTTTGTGGCAGACCCGCAAGCCCGGTTCATCCTCTCGGAGAAGGTCCTCCAGCCCACTTGGGCCGAAGGCTGGATCGACGCCATGGAGGCGGAGCTTCCGCCCCTCCGGAACTTCGTGCTGCCGGCGGGGACGCGCGCCGCAACGCTGGCACATCAGGCTCGGACGGTGTGCCGGCGGGCCGAGCGGAGCGTCGTCGCTCTCTCCGAGCGCGGTGACGGCGTGGCAATCGTCATCCCGACGTTGAACCGGCTTTCCGATGCTTTCTTCGTGCTGGCGCGATGGCTCAACCGCCGGGCTGGCGCTCCCGACGTGCTCTGGGCAGGCCGAAGCTGAGCTGACCTTATGGGGAACGTGACGGGACGAAAGTCGCAGGAGATGAGCGCGAAGCCGGTCCGGATCGTGGTACTGCCGGGCGACGGGATTGAGCGGGAAGTTGTTGCCAAGGCAATGTCGCTTGCTGATGCACTGCGCTCTGCCGGTCACTTCGTTGCGGAGTGGGAGGAACTGGAGTGGGGCGCGGAGCGGTTCCTGGCCACCGGGCGGGCGGTTCCCCCCAACGGCTTCGACCGCTTGCGCTCGTTCGACGCAATCCTCGCGGCTGCTTTTGGCGACCCCCGGGTCCCTGACGGCGAGTACATGCGCGAGATCCTCCTGGGAATGGGGTTCCAGTTCGACCTCTTCATCAATCTGAGGCCGGTGCGGTGTCTGCAAGAGAGCCTCAACCCGCTCGAACTTATCGCCGCCGAAGATATCGACATGGTAATCGTGCGAGAGAACAGCGAGTGGCTGTACTGCGACTCGGAGGAGCTGATGCGCCGGGGCTCACCGGAGGGGCTGGCCCTGCACGAGACGATCGTGACGAGATATGACGTTGAGCGGATCGTCCGGGCGGTTCGCGAGCGTACTCTGGAGCGATCGGCGGCATGACCGTACTGACCCTCCCGGAGAGGAATCTCGAGATCTTGGCGGGCACCCTGGACGAGAACTTCCGCTACCTCGGAGAGAGGTTGCGGGTTCGCCTCACGGCCCGCGGCGACACCGTGTCCGTGGACGGCGACCCCGAGGCCGTCGAGCTGACCGGCAAGCTCCTGCAGGCGCTCGGCAAGCTCTTGGCGAGCGGGTACTCGGTCGGCAAGGAGGAGTTCCGGACAGCGCTGCGGGTGCTCGAAGAGGATCCGGGTGTTGATCTGGTTGAGTTTTTCACCGACGCCTCGATACCCGATTCGGTCAAACGGCTGGTCGTCCCCCGAAACCTCAAGCAACGACTGTTCATCCAAGCCCTCAACAAGTTCGACCTGGTGTTCGCTGTCGGACCGGCTGGGACCGGGAAGACGTACCTGGCCGTGGCGATGGCCGCCGCAGCGCTGGCGGAGCACCGGGTCAAACGCATCGTGCTGACGCGCCCGGCCGTCGAGGCGGGGGAGCGGCTGGGGTTTCTGCCCGGGGACCTCGTCGAGAAGGTGAACCCGTACCTGCGGCCGGTGTACGACGCGCTTTACGACATCCTCGGGTACGACCGGGTCGCGCGCCACCTCGAGCGCGGTGTCATCGAGATCGCGCCGCTCGCGTTCATGCGGGGCCGGACCCTCAACGATTCGTTTATGCTCCTTGACGAGGCCCAGAACACGACCCCAGAACAGATGAAAATGTTCTTGACTCGGCTCGGGTTCCATTCCAGGGCGGCAATAACGGGCGACGTCACGCAGATCGACCTGCCCAACGAGAAGACATCGGGGCTGGTCCAGGCGCGGCAAATCCTCGGGAACCTCACCGGGATTTGCTTCTTCGACTTCTTCAAAGAGGATGTGGTGCGTCACAAGCTGGTGGAGAAGGTGGTGGCGGCGTACGAGGCGCACGACGAGGCCCGGCGGGGGAACGGGTCGTGAACGGCAAGGAGACCAAGCAGGCCCGCACGACGGCGGCGAGGCTCGCGGTCCGCCGGGGCGAGTTCGTCCAGCTCAGGCGCCGCATCCTCTCCGAAACCTGGGCCTGGTGCGCCTGCTTCGTTGTGCTCGGCGCGATCCTCATCGCGCCGAGCCGTTCGCACAGGATACCGACGTTTGTGGCCGGTGAGATCGCGTCGTCCGACGTCGTAGTGGACCGGGGCGTGGTTCTCCCGGACAGCGAGTCAACCGAAGAGAAGCGTCGCCGCGCAAGCCTCGAAGTGCTTTCAGTGTACGTCTACGATCCGGGGGTTGCAGCCTCGCTCGTCGAGAAGCTCGACCGCATCTTCCAGGAGGGCCGCAGGCAATCCGGGGGCGACGACTTCGACTTGGCGCAGCGGCTGGGAGAGGTCGGGTCCCTGGTCGTCCAACCTCGCGAGGCCGCGGTCCTGCGAGGGGCGCACTTCTCGGAGGGGTTGCTCGGACTCATGCGGGAACTTGTGCAGAGGATTTACAGGGAAGGGATCGTCGGCGACCGCACGGAGTTGCTGCACAGCGCCGAGCGCGGGATCACCTTGCACGTCGCGGATAGGGCCGAGGAGCGCATCGAACTGGACGTCTACCGGTTCCTCGACGGCGGCACCAGCCTCGCGGAGGTCGTCGAGCAGCGCCTGGCGGCCGAGCCGGGGATCCAGAGGTCCTGGAGGGTTCCGCTCGCCGCCTTGCTGGCGCGGGCGATGGTGCCCAACGTGGTCCTCGACCGCGGGGAGACGCTGGCGCGCAGGCTCAAGGCGGCGAGTTCGGTCGAGGAGGTGTCGGTCCGGCTGCCTCGAGGCAAGGTTCTCGTTCGCCGCGGCGACGAGGTCAGCGCTCAGACCGCGAGGTTGCTGGCGGCGCTCGCCGAGCGCAGCACGTCGACGCAGACATTCCTGCCCCTGGCCGGCGCCGCTCTGGTCATGGCCCTCCTTGCCGGGGCTTGGCTGTTCTACCTGCGGCGGCAGGGCCCTTCGTCCGAGGAAGCGCGGATCCGATTCGGGGCCGTCGTGGTCCTCAGCGTCGTCGTCCTGCTGCTGGCCCGCGGATTCGCGTTTCTGGCCGGTGGCGTAGCCGCCAGCGTGATGCGCGATCCGTTCGGACACGTCGAGATCTACCTTCCTGCTCTACCGCACGGCACCGGTCCGATCCTGGCCGGGCTGATGTTCGGTCTTCCGGTCGGCATGCTGTTCGCGGTTTCTCAGAGCGTGCTCGTGTCCCTCATGCTCGGCGGGGATGTGACGCTGGCGGTCTATGCCCTGATTGTCGGCGTGGCGGCCGCGTTCGCCTCGCAGCGGCTCAAGGAACGGTACGTGCTGGCGCGGGTGGGCGCCGTCATCGCCGGGGTGAACGCCGTGGCCGTCGTCGGCCTCGTGCTCTGGCACGGGAGGATCGCAGACGGGGCAGTGCTCGGAGCCCAAGTCGTATCCGGTGCGCTCGGCGGTGTCGTTGCCGCTGCGCTCGCGAGCTTCTTGCTGCCTGTCTTGGAGTCGCTGACGGGCACAATCACCGACATCCGCCTGCTCGAGCTCTCGAACCCCAACGTGCCGCTCCTGAAGCGGATGGCACTGGAGGCACCTGGGTCATTCCAACACTCTCTGGCGATGGCCAACTTCGCGGAAGCCGCCGCGGAGGCGATCGGAGCCAACCCGCTGCTGGCGAGGGTGTGCTGCTACTACCACGACATCGGGAAGCTTGCCAAACCCGAGTATTTTGTCGAGAACCAGCGTGCGGAGAACCCTCACGACAACCTCACGCCCTGGATGTCGGCGCTGGTCGTCTCAAACCACGTCAAGGCAGGTCTCGAACTGGCCCGGCAGTACAAGCTCCCCGAGCCGATCCGCGAGGCGATCACGACCCACCACGGCACGAAGCTCATCCGGTACTTCTACTCGAGGGCCAAGGAGAAGGAGGACCCCGACAAGGGCGAGGTCCAGGAGAGTGAGTTCAGATACCCGGGCCCGAAACCGCACAGCAAGGAGATGGGGATCCTGATGCTGGCCGACGCCGTGGAGGCCGCCAGCCGGACGCTCCAAGACTCCACGCCCGGCCGGATCCAGTCGATGATCGATCAGATGATCAAGAACATCCTGGAGGACGGCCAGCTCGACGAGTGCGACCTCACTCTGAAGGATCTCGAGAGGATCGGGGCTGCGTTCTTCTGGGTTCTCACCAACGCGTTCCACCACCGCATCGAGTACCCGGGGTTCGAGTTCAACAGGAAGCGCCGTGGCTAGCGCACGGGTGACCTTCCGCTGGCAGCGCCATCCCGGCGGGCGCCCGACGCCAGCGCTCCGGAAGATCGCTTTGGCGGCGATGGATCGGCTCGATACGGACCCTGTAGAGGTTGGCGTGCTCGTGTGCGACGACGCCACGATTCGGAGCCTCAACCGTCGTTTCCGCAGCAAGGACAAGCCTACCGATGTGCTCTCGTTCCCGGCCGGTTTCACCCAACCCGAAGGCCTCCCCTACCTGGGCGACGTGGCGATCTCTCTGGAAACTGCGGAGCGCCAGGCTGCGGGAGCAGGCGTGCCGGTCGAGCGGGAGTTGAAGGTGCTTCTGCTCCATGCAATCGTCCATCTGTGCGGATTCGATCATGAGAAGGACCAAGGCGAGATGGCGGCACTCGAGACGAAGCTCCGGCGGGAGCTGATCCGGTGAGCGCTTTCGCCGCGTGGTGGTCCAGCCCGGTGACCGCGGTGCTGTCGGCCGTGGTGCTCCTCCTCCTAGTGGGGTTGGCTGGGACTGGTTTCGTCGCCGTGGTGCGGCTTGGAGCCATTCAACTCGGCGGCCTACTCGCCCAGCGCCCCCGACTGTTGCCCGGCTATCCCCGACGCTCCGATGCCTACGCGAGCCTGATCGTGTTCCTCCAGGTCGGTGACGGTGTGCTTCTGGCCCTCTTCTCCCTAGCCGCGATTCGCGCCGGGCGGATGTTCGGGGCTTCTCATGCCACCCTGCTGGCGGTGCTCTTCTTCGGGTGGTTGCTTGCGGTGGCAGTCGGTCTGGCGCTGGCGCGCGGATCGTGGGTCGAACCACTCGCAGTGGCGATGCTCGTTGCGCTGCATCCGTGGACCCCGGTGCTCCGGCGCCTCGCGCGGATCGAGGACTCGGAGCCGCGGGGCAACGCCGATGACTCGGAGGAGGTCGACGAGCACGAGGTTCAGGCCTTCATCGGAGCGGGGGAGGAAGCAGGGATCCTCGAGAAAGAGGACGCCGAGCTGGTGGCTTCGATCGTCGACCTCTCGGACACTGTGGCACGTGAGATCCTGACCCCGAGGACCGACGTCGTGGCCCTTCCCGCGGCCGCTTCCTTCGCGGAGGCCGAACGTCTGTTCGCCGACTCGATGTTCACGCGTATCCCGGTCTATCGCGACACCCTGGACCGGATCGAAGGCGTCGTGCACGTCAAAGATGTCCTTCGGGCGGTCGCCAGGGGGGATAGGCCGACTGTTCCCAACTTGTTGCGGCCGGTGTTGACCGTGCCGGAAACCAAGCCTCTGCGCGAGCTGCTGCGCGAGTTCCAGGCGGCACATCAGCAGATGGCGGTGGTGGTGGACGAGTACGGTGGCACGTCCGGCATCGTGACGCTGGAGGACGTCATCGAGGAGATCGTTGGCGAGATCCAGGATGAGCACCAGCGAGAGACGGCGGATGTCGCGAAGGAGGCCGATGGCGTCTTCCTGCTCGCCGGCGCCACGCACATCGAGGTCCTCCAGGAGCTCTTCGGGACCGAGGTGGGGGAGCTCGGCTTCGACTCGGTGGCCGGCCTGATCCTCGACCGGCTCGGACACCTCCCGCGCGCCGGCGAGCACGCAAGGTGGCACGACCTGGATCTGGAGGTGCTCGAGGTCGAGAGGCGGCGAGTGAGGAGGGTCAGGGTGCGTCGCGTCGGAGATGGGATCTCATGACGCGCTCGGGGACCGTCGCCTTGCTCGGGCGTCCGAATGCCGGGAAGAGCACGCTCGTGAATTCTCTGCTGGCCGAGAAGGTGGCCATCGTCTCCGACAAGCCGCAGACGACGCGGCACAGGATCACCGGAGTTCTCACCGAGGAGCGCGGACAGGCCGTCATCTTCGATCTTCCCGGAGTGCACCGCCCACTGCACCGACTGAACGTGCAGATGATGCACGCGTTGCGTGACACCCTGGGCGAAGTGGATCTCGTGCTCCAGCTTTTCGATGCGAGCCAGGCCCCGGGCGGCGGCGAGGACTTCGTCGTCGCGCTCCTGGAGGAGGTCGAGGCGCCGACGATCCTCCTTCCGAACAAGATGGACGTTGCGGGCGCACCCGAACACCTGGCGGAGCGGCTCGAGTTCTACACGTCTCGCCGATCCTACGCGGGAGTGATATCAGTTTCGGCTCTAAGAGGTGATGGGCTCGGGGATCTCAAGGACCGGATCTTCGAGCTATTGCCGGAGGGCCCGCCGCTCCTCGATCCTTCGCTCGTCACCACCCAGAGCGAGCGCTTCCTCGTGGCCGAGTTGATCCGGGAGGCTCTCTTGGAGCGGGTCGAACAGGAACTGCCGTTTACATCCGCGGTCCATATCCGCGCATTCCAGGAGGAAGAGACGTCCTCGGGGCCGCTGCTGCGCATTTTCGCGGACCTCATCGTGGACCGCGAGAGCCAAAAGGGGATCGTCGTGGGTCGCCGCGGTTCGATGATCCGGGATATAGGCACCGCGGCCCGCGCCGGCATTGAGACGCTCCTCGGTGCCAGGGTCTATCTGGATCTGCGTGTCAAAGCGCGCCCAGGATGGCGAGAGGACCCCGGCTTTCTCGCAGAGCTGGAACCGGTCGAAGTGCCCTGGGAGGCGCCGGTCGCCGACGGAGAGGAGTCGTGACCCTCACCGTCTACGTGGCCGACGGGTGCCCTCACTGCGCTGCTCTTCTCGCTGATCTGGCCAAACGCCGAGTGTCGCTGGAGGTCGTCAACCTGTCCAGCATGCCCGGGCGCATCGCCGATGTGGTCGCCGTGACCTGGGAGCGGCGGCTGCCGGTGACCATCGACCACGAACGGTGTTCCGTGGGGTTTCAGGGCCGCTCGAGTTCCTTCGCCGAACTCGGTTTGCAACCCCCGCCCAGGCGGGCTCGCTGATGCCGTCCGCTATACTGAAACTTGAGACGGGAAGGGGCCGGGCGCAATGAGCCAGAGTTTGCTGCACACGAAGGTCAAACAGCTGATCATCGACAGGCTGCAGCTCGAGGGGATGAAACCGGAGGACATCGACGATGCGGCCCCACTGTTCGGCGATGGTCTGGGGTTGGACTCCATCGACGCGCTCGAACTCGTGATCGGCATCGAGAAAACGTTCGGCGTCCGGATCCAGGACGAGGACGTCGGCGCCAAGGCGTTTGCGTCCGTCAACTCCCTCGTCGAGTTCATGAGGAGCAAAGGTGTCAGCGAGGTCGCCTGAGCCGCTTCCGCAACAAATCCCTTTCCGGTTCGTCGAGAGGACCGAGGAGATCGATCGTGGCAGGGTCGCGATCGTGCTGGGGACCGCCGGAGGGATGATGACGGGGCCCGGCCCGTGGCCGATCGGCCTCGTTGCGGAGGCCTTGGCGCAGGCCATCCTCCTCGTCGTGCGACCCGACCAGCAGGCGTCGCTGCGGCTCGTGGGTCTCGATGGGGTCAGCGTTTTCCAGCCAATCACCGCAGGCGACCGCCTTGAGGTCGAAGTACGCGAGATCGGGGCGTTCGGGGATCTGAGGCGCTACGCGTGCCGGGCGACCCGCGGGGGAGGCGTCGCCGCCGTGGCGGATGTGACCGTCAGGGCATAGGTCGATGGCGAAATTTGGGGAGCCAGCCATGAGGGTGAGCCGGGTCGAAGAGAATGGCGTCACGATCGTCGAAGTCGAGGGCACCATCAAGCTGGGCGAGTCTGCAGAGATGTTCGCCCGCGAGCTGCAGACCGTCTTCGAGAGTACGGCCGGTGGCGTGGTGATCGACTTCGCGCGTATCGACTACGTGGACTCGACCGGCATCGGGGAGCTGGTCGGTTACCTACAGCGCTTCACCCGTGCCAACCGCCGCGTGGCGCTTTTTCGCCCCCACCATCGTCTGGAGGCGCTGCTCAAGCTCACCCGCCTGGAGACGATCTTCCCAATCTACTGGGAACGCGAGGACGCGCTTCGCTATGTGCGGGGCGACGTGGCGCCTTGAAAGCTCCCGACTCGGGTGAGCGGCCCCGTGCGGCCCGTCGCTTCAAGACTCGGGTCCGCGGGATTCAGGGAGTGAGTGGTGCGAAAGGGGGGATTTGAACCCCCATGAGGTTGCCCTCACAAGGTCCTGAGCCTTGCGCGTCTGCCAGTTCCGCCACTTTCGCACGCGCCGCCGGGAGTTTACCGATGGGCCGGGAAACTGTCAACGTGAACGATTCTGCGGCGAACCTCGGAGGCAGCGATGCACCGTAGGGAGGTGGTCGGCGAAGTCAGGAGCGCGCGCGGTAACGGCCTGACCCTTGCCCAGCTCGAGCGAAAGCTCGCCGGGACTTGGGGTCGAGAGCCGGTCCGTGACGAGCTACCGGCGCTCCTTGCCGAGGCCGAGGAGCGCGGCGAGGTCGCTCGCAGTCAGGGCCGGGTTGTTGCGCTGGAGTACACCGACTTCTACGCAGGGGAGATCAGGCTGACGTCGAGAGGCTTCGGTATCGTCCGCCAGGGCGAGCGCGATCTTCCCGACATTGTGGTTCCTCCCGAGAAGCTCAGCACGGCGATGGATGGAGATCAGGTCCTCGTCCATCTTGGGGTTCGTAGGAAGATGGGGCGCCCGATCCCGGAGAAGCACGGCGAGGTCGTACGCGTGCTGCGCCGCCGGAGGCCGACGCTGGTTGGGCGATACGTTCCCGATCCGGTCCAGCCGTGGGTCGATCCATACGCCCGACGGCTCAACATGAGGGTGCTGCTCAACCCGGTGCCTGGTCGGCCGCCGCGAGCCGGGGAGTTCGTTGAGGTCGCGTTGCGCGGGGTCCCGGAAGAAGGACCCATCGAGGGAACGCTCGTCCGGACGCTCGGGGTGCAGGGAGAGAGCGGCGTCGACGAGGAGGTTGTCCTGGCCGAGCTGGCAATCCCGGTGGAGTTCCCTCCGGAGGCGCTCCGTGATGCGGATGCTCTGGCGGACGAAGTCCTGCCGGGCGACCTTACGGGCCGGGCCGATCGCCGCGACCAGCCCGCCGTCACAATCGACGGGGAAACGGCCCGGGATTTCGACGATGCGGTCGTGGCCCTTCAAGGCGCGGACGGCGCGATCGAAGTGTTCGTCCACATCGCCGACGTGTCGCATTACGTCCGGCCCGGCACGGGACTGGACGCGGCGGCTCGAGAGCGGGGGACCAGCGTCTACCTGCCCGGCCGTTGCGTGCCGATGCTGCCGGAAAAGCTCTCCAACCACCTTTGCTCGCTCGTGCCGGAGCAGGACCGGCTGGCCTTCTCCGTTCGCTTCCTGGTCAACCCGGACGGCGGTGTGGAGGGCTACCGGGCCGAGCGGACGGTGTTCCGCTCGCGCCGGCGCTGCACATACACGGAGGTTTTCGAGTGGCTGGAACGGGGCTCGTGGCCTCCGGAGCTGCCTGCTGGAGTGCGGCGTTCCCTGGAGCTGCTCGACGAGGCGGCGCGGCGCCTTGGCCGCCGTCGGACCGAACGCGGCTCGATCGATTTCGACCTGCCCGAACCGGAGATCCTGCTGGACCCTGAAGGCTTCATGATGGGGGTCCAGGCAGCCCCCCGCAACCGCGCCCACAGGCTCATCGAGGAACTGATGGTCACGGCCAACGACTGCGTGGCCCGCATGCTGGTGTGGGGAAGGCAGCCAGGGCTCTTCCGCATCCACGAGCGCCCGTCGGCTGGCAAGCTGGCCGAGCTGCAGGCGGTGCTGGCCGAGTTCGGCATCAAGCTGAGGGGAAACCTCGAGGAGCTGCCCCCACGGGAGCTGCAGCGGGTGCTGTCCGACATCGTCGGAAGGCCGGAGGAGCGCTTCCTCCAGAGCCTGGTCCTGCGGTCGCTGGCGCGGGCCGCATACCACCCCGAATGCAAGGGTCACTACGCCCTCGCCACGGAGTTCTACCTGCACTTCACGTCGCCCATCCGTCGCTACCCGGACCTCGTCGTTCACCGCTTCCTCGGCGAGATGTTGGCGGGTCACGTGCTGCAGGGCCGCGAGCTTGCCTTCGCGCAGGCCGACCTCGAGGACCTTGCTCAGCAGTGCTCCTTCACCGAGCGGCGCGCCGACGAGGCCGAGCGCCAGGTCGTCAAGTGGAAGCAGCTCGAGTTCATGCGGGCCCACGTGGGAGAGGAGTTCTCGGGCCACGTTACTGGGGTGGTTGCCTTCGGCATGTTCGTGCAGCTCGACCAGGTCTTCGTCGAAGGGTTGGTTCACGTCTCGGATCTCCACGATGACTTCTACCGCTACGACGAGACCGGGCACCGCCTGATCGGGCAGCGGCAGGGGAGAGTCATTCGCCTCGGCGACGCCGTTCGCGTCCGCATCAAGGGGATCAACGAGGAGTTCCTGGAGGTGAACCTCGAGCCACTCCTCGCGGCGCCCGAGGCACCACGTCGCACAGGCACGAGGGAAGGGAAGCCTCAAAGTGAGCCCAAGGCTCGGGGCAAGGTGGCACGCCCCCGGCCGGGTGGGCGTCGGACGCGGCGCAGATAGCTCCGGATCCGAGCGATTTTCGAGTAGGCGTCGATGGTGGCCCTGACACCGACGGGACCGAAAGAGCCCGCGCCGTCAGGGTAGTGTGACGGAGGACAGCACGTATCGTTCGAGGGTGGCGCCGGGGTTGCGCGTCATCCAGGTGGTGGTTGCTAAGCACCGGGCGCCGGCGTCGAGCAGGTTCTCGAGGGCCGTCTCGAACGTCGAGGGCACGAGGACCTGAACATCGGCTGTGGCGCCCTCGGCAGCGAGCTGCAGAGCCCAGCCGAGGCCGGCAAGGGCTGCCTCGCCGGTTGCGGCAGCCACCGGGCCGCACTCACTAGCCCCGCCGTAAGCGTACGCTGCGATCCGCTGACCGTCGCGGACCTTGGCGAGGTGAAGCCCCCGCTCACCGAGCCAGTACTCGTGGTCCATTGGTCGGACCATTCCCCGGGCGAGCCGGTCGAGGCGCTCAAGATCGGCGGCGCCGGCGCGCCGGTTCAGGGCATCCCGGCTCAGCTCGGAGCCTGGGAGGAGCTTTGCGAGTTCGCGCCCCGTTGTTCGGGCCTGCTCGGACGTGAGCATGAGCCGATAGAAGGACATTCGTGGCCGCAAGCCGAAGCGGAAGAAGGTGGCCTGCCAGGGTGCATCGTGGAGAATGTGGGCCGCGCACTCGGTGGCCCCGGACCGATCTCCGTACGCAATGGCGCGCCGCACCAGCGTGTCGGCGACTTCCTGGTCCTGATACTCGGGCAGCAGCCAGGGCTGGGTGACGGTAAGCTGCCGCGAGCGGACGAAGCTGGCGGCAAATCCGACGACCTCGTCGCCTATGCTTGCGACGAGGAACCCGTCGCCATCGTGGTGAGCCAGGTGGCCGAGATCGACCGCCAGGTCGCTTGGAGTCTGGCCCCTGGCGGCGACCGGGGCCGTGTCTCCCCAGCCGGGCAGGGAGGCTCGCAGCTGCTCGGCCATTGCCACGAGCGGCTCCAGGCCGACCCGTGAGACCGGCTGCACCTTGACCTTCCCCACCATCTCAAGACCTCCTGTCGGCTCCCCATGGCACCGCCGGCGAGCCGTTTGACGGGGTGCGATTGTATCAGCCCCTGATAGGTGCGGGCGGCCTCGGTGGCGGGGGTTGTGGCAGAATGCTCGCCGGACCGGAGGACGCGCACGATGCCACATCACGCAACGGCGGGGAGCTTTCTCGGCGGCTCGGACACGCTCTGGTTCGTGCTGCTGACGATCGCCGCAGTGGCGGGCGTGGCCTGGTCGCTCTCCCAGAAGCTCTCGCTTCTGTTGGCCGGCCGCAAGGATGTGGAGCTCGGCCGCTGGAACGAGCGGCTGCGGGGCGTCCTCGTCTTTTTTCTGGGCCAGCGGCGCATGTTCCTCGAGCCGCTCCCCGGGATCATGCACGCGTTGATTTTCTGGGGCTTCCTTGTCTTCTCGATACGGTCGGTCTCGATGGTCGTCGAGGGTCTGACCAGGGGATGGGAGCTGCCGTTCCTTCACACCCCGGTCGGGCACGCCTACCTGCTCACCAAGGACGTATTCGCGGTGCTCGTGCTGATCGGCATCGCGATCGCGACGTGGCGGCGGCTGGTCACCAGACCGGAGCGCCTCGAGTACAGCGCCGACGCCTGGGTGATCCTCGGGCTGATCAGCGCCCTGATGGTGAGCGACGTGGTGGCCGACGGCGCTCGCATCGGTGGCGGAGCGCCCGGACCGTGGGCCTGGACCCCGGTTTCGGCGGTCGTCGGCGGCTGGTTTGCCGGGACCTCGGTAGGGGCACTGCGGACCCTCTACGCCGCCGCCTGGTGGGTTCACCTGGGCGCTCTCTACGTCTTCGCAAACTACCTGCCGTACTCCAAGCACTTCCACGTCTACACCTCGCTCCCGAACGTCCTGCTCCGCCCTTTGGGAGAGCCGGGCCGGCTCGCGAAGATGGACCTCGAAAACATCGAGGAGGCGAGCGCGCTCGGTGCCGGCAAGGTGACGGACCTGACGTGGAAGCAGCTCCTCGATCTGTACACCTGCACCGAGTGCGGCCGCTGCACCGTGGTCTGCCCTACGACGATCACCAAGAAGCCGCTGATCCCCCGCAACTTGACCATCAGCTTGCGCGACCATCTCAACGCATCGGCGGGCGAGATCCTCCGGGCACCTGGCGAGGCTCGGGGCACGCCGACCAGAGAGCTTGCCGGCGACGTGATCGACCCCGAGGTCGTGTGGGCGTGCACCACATGCCGGTGGTGCGAGGAGTCGTGCCCGCTGTTCATCTCCTACGTTGACAGAATCGTCGAGATGCGCCGCCACTTGGTGCTCGAGAAGGCAGACTTCCCCGCCGAGGCCGAGCCCGCATTCCGGGGGATGGAGGTGAACGGCAACCCGTGGCAGCTCTCCGGCGAGACACGAGGCGACTGGGCAAAAGGGCTCGGCGTGCCGCTCGCGTCCGAGGGCGGAGATTTCGAGGTCCTCTTCTGGGTCGGTTGCGCCGGCTCGTACGACGATGCCGGCAAGCGGACCTCGCAGGCGCTGGTCAAGCTGCTCCAAGCCGCGGGCGTGAGGCTCGCCATGCTCGGCGCCGAGGAGAGGTGCACGGGGGACGCGGCCCGCAGGCTGGGCAACGAGTACCTGTTCCAGGTGCTTGCGGCCGCGAACGTCGAAACCTTGAACAGCCGCGGGGTGAAGAAGATCGTCACCAACTGCCCGCATTGCTTCAACACGCTCGCCCACGAGTACCCCGACTTCGCCGGGAATTACAAGGTCGTCCACGGCACGCAGTTCGTCGCGGAGCTTGTGGCCTCCGGCCGCTTGAAACTGACTGCAGAACTGCGGCGGGACCTCACCTATCACGACCCGTGCTACCTCGGCCGCACCAACCGCGAGTACGACGCGCCGCGGCGGATCCTCGAGGCGATCCCCGGCCTCGCGCTCAAGGAGGCGCCGCTCTCGCGGGAGAAGGCGATGTGCTGCGGCGCGGGCGGCGGGAGGATGTGGCTCGAGGAGAAGCTAGGGGACCGCATCAACCAGACGCGGGTGCGGCAGCTCCAGGAGTCCGGCGCGAACGACGTCGCGGTCGCGTGCCCCTTCTGCGCGGTCATGGTCGGGAACGCGCAGAAGGAGCTCGGAATCGAGGGCGCGCAGACCGTGGACGTGATCACGCTGGCGGCGCAGGCGCTGGGGGAAGACAGCTCACAGCCGACAGCCGACGGCCGACGGCCGAAAGTCGACAGTTGACAGTCAGAAGCGAAAACGCAAGCATCGTGTGTGCAATCAAGAGTCGGTGACAGGGGACGAACGGCTCGGCGGGGGGAAGCGCTTGCTGCACTGCTCCTGAGGGTCAAGGGGTATCGGATCGAGGCGCGCAACTGGCGGTGCTCGTTGGGCGAGATCGACATCGTCGCCGGCAAGGGCGACACGCTCGTGTTCGTCGAGGTCAAGACCCGGGCAGGTCGCAGTGCGGGCTCGCCTGAAGAAGCTGTGACGGCATCGAAGCAGCAGCGCCTCGTCCGGCTCGCCCACGCCTACCTGGCGCACCGGAGCGGGGAGATCCCGGCGTGCCGCTTCGATGTCATCGCCGTGGAAAGCGGCCGCATGCTCCCGAGGGTGAGGCACCTTCAGGCCGCTTTTCGCGCTGACGGCCTGCTGTGAAGCGTGGACATGCGGAACAGGGGAGGTCCAGACTGAGCGCCGAGGCGTTCGCAGGAGGCCAATCGTGCAGGGCCTGGCCCATCGCAGCGGGCTGGTGTTTGGGACTGTGCCGGTTGTGACGAATGTCGTCCGGGTGACCGACCAGGCGGGGGCGCTCCTCGATCTCTCTCGGTCTTCAGTGTTGCTTCACGTCCAGTAGGAGGTCAGTATGCTCTCGCGGATCGCAACCATATTCCTGGTGTTCGTGCTCAGCCTTGGCGCGCCGGTCTACATTTGCGCCACCTCGCCAGTTGCCGAGGAGAGCCTGCTTCCCGAGCAGGAGGCAATCGACAATGCGGCGAGGCTTCCAGATCCTGTGGCGCGCGAATCAGCCCTTCGTGAGGCAATCCGGAAAGGGCTCCTGGAGACCCGCCCCGAGGTGGCGACTGAGGTCCTGGGGTATCTCGGGGAGCACAGCCGCTGGCTTGACGTTCGGCCATTCGAGGACATCATCACCGAGTATGGGCGAAGCAACAATCCCACATCGCGGAACGTGGGGTGGTTCCTCGATAGCATTGAGCTCGCCCGCATGTCACGCGAACGGAGGCTGCGGCTCTATTCGGCGGCCATCGTCGATGGCAGCACGACACTCCGGCACGGCTGGCCGCTGCTCCGCCAGAGCGCAATGTTGCTTGCCTCTTACGACGGGCTCGCTGAACTGAGGCCTTTGATAGAGACGCACTACCCGGAGGAGACTGCGCAGGTCCGCGAGCACTTTCCGCTCCCAGAGTTGATTGTGCGCCTGGGCCTCGGAGCAGGCGCGGCGGATCGAGAAGACGCCAGCCGCTTGGCAAGTGAGCGTCTCGACGCCATGAAGGACGGGGATTTCCGCGACCGCATGAACAAGGACGCCGCGTTCGCTCAAGTCGTCGATGAGATTGCCACCTATGTGTGTACTGGCGATGCCTTTGCTCCACGTCGCAACCCCGGCTGCGCCTCGATCAAGGACATCGTCACGCGCCAACTGGTACTCGAGACTGGTTCTCCGCAAGGAGCCGATGCTGCCGACAAGCCCTGCGCCAAGTCAATGCAAGAGTACCAAGAGTGGTTCATGACATGGCTGGGCCGAATGCAGCAGTCGTCAAGAGGCGAACCGAGTGTTCAGCGACCGCATTAGTTTCTTCGGGGTACGGCGGATGAGTCGGACGGTCTCCCGCTTTTGTGGCGTGCCGCAGAGTTTGTCATAGACACAGCCTCGTGGCCGGCTCCCTATCCGTCGAGACCTTCCCTTCGCCGGCCGGCGCCGCGTCGTGAGCGGGTTCTACGGCCGCTCGAGCAGGTAGGCGAACCCCATCCCGCCGCCGACGCACATCGTGACGATGCCGCGCTTGGCGTTGCGCCGCTTCAGCTCTCCCAGGATCTTGCAGGTAAGGACCGCGCCCGTGGCGCCGAGCGGGTGGCCGGTGGCGATGGCGCCCCCGTTGACGTTGGTCCGCTCGGGGTCGAGCTTGAGTTCTCGTGCGCAGTAGATCGACTGGCTGGCGAACGCCTCGTTGATCTCGACGAGGTCCACGTCGTCGAGCGTCAGATGAGCTTTCTCGAGGAGCTTTGGCACGGCCTTGGCTGGACCGATCCCCATGATGTCGGGCGGCACGCCGGCAACGGCCCAGTGCTGGACGAACGCGACGGGCTCGAGGCCGAGCTTCGCGGCCTTCTCGTCCGACATCACGACCACCGCGGCGGCGCCGTCGTTGATCTGTGACGAGTTGCCCGCGGTAACCGTGCCGCGCGGGTCGAAGGCAGGCTTCAGCTTGGCGAGCGCTTCGAGAGAGGTGTCGGCGCGAGGCCCCTCGTCGGTGTCGAACACGAACTCGCGCCAGACTCCGTCGTCCATGGTTCGGACCGAAAGCGGCACGATCTCGTCCTTGAACTTACCCGCCGCGATCGCGGCGGCCGCCCGCTGGTGCGAGCCCAGGGCGAAGGCGTCCTGCTCCTCGCGGGTGATGCCGAACTGGCGGGCCACCACCTCGGCGGTGGTCCCCATCGCGGCGTACGCGTTGGGGAGCGCATCCATCAGCGCCGGGTCCGCGACGATCTTGTTGCCGCCCATGGGCACCGTGGACATCGACTCGACGCCGCCGGCGATGATGACCTCTGCGTTGCCGGAGCGGATCACGTCGGCCGCCCAGGCGATGGCCTGGGAGCCCGAGGAGCAGAAGCGGTTGGAGGTACACGCCGTCACCTCGACCGGGAAGCCGGCAAGCAGAGAAATCAGGCGCGCGATGTTCATGCCCTGCTCGGCCTCCGGCATGGCGCAGCCCAGCATGATGTCGTCGACCATCGCCGACTCGAGTCCCGGCGTCCGGGCCACGAGCGCTTTGAGCAACGGCGCGGCGAACTCTTCCGACCGGGTGTCCTTCAGACTGCCCTTCCTGGCCCTGCCTATCGGCGTGCGGGCGTACGAGACGATTACGGCCTTTGGCATGCGCAGACTCTCCCTTCTTGGGCTGTCGTCGCGAGCAACGGTGCGGCCGGGATAGGCCGGTTAAGCACGGGTTTCGTTCTCGTCTCTCTGGAGCGTGCGCTACGCGCGTGCTCGTTCCCCGCGCCGAGAAACGACCATGAGCACGCCCGGAGGGCGCGCTCCACAGAAGGGTGAGTCGCCTGGACCTTCACGGTCGTTTTCCGGTCGGGCATCGCCGCGTCAGTTCCTCAACGGCTTGTTGTTGAGCAGCATGTACTGAATGCGCTGCTGCGTCTTTGGTTCTCCGCACAGCGAGAGGAACGCCTCGCGCTCGAGGTCGAGGATCGTCTCCTCGCTCGCCGGGTTGTTGATCGTGGTGTCGCCTCCGCAGAGGATGTTCCCGACGTGGGTCGCGATCTTCTCGTCGTGCGACGAGATCCAGTGGGTGATCTTCATGTTGTGGAGGAGCATCCGGATGGTGGCAACCCCTTCCCGGCCGGGGAGGCTGAACTTCTTCGCCAGGGGCGGCCGGTACCCTTCCTCCGCCAACCCGATCGCCATCCGCTTGGCCGTCCAGAGCTGCTGATCGCGGTTCATCTCGATGTGATCGTACGGGCGAAGGTACTTGAGCTCCCGCGCTTCCTCGGCCGAGGTGCCGACCTTGGCCATCGCGATCGCCTCGAACGCCTTGCGGAGGAAGGGCAGGTTGGAGAGGACCGGCTCGTCCAGCCCTTCGAGCACGCGCTCGAGCATGAAGACGTGGCCGCCGCCGGCAGGGACGAGCCCGACCCCGACTTCGATCAGGCCCATGTAGGTTTCCGCGAGCGCGCAAACGCGGTCGCCCGCCATCGTGATCTCAGCTCCGCCGCCGAATGTGTAGCCGAACGGGGCGGTGACCACCGGGACGCGCGCCCGCCGCAGCCCCATCGTCATCCCCTGGAACTTGCGGATCATCGCGTCAATGGCCCGCCACTGCTGGCTCATGGCGCCTTCGAGGATCATCAGGAGGTTGGCGCCCGCGCAGAACTGCTCGCCCTGGTGGTGGATGACGAGCCCGCGGAAGTCCTTCTCTGCGATGCCGATCGCCTTGTGGACGACGTCCATGATGTCATCGTCGATGGGGTTCAGCTTCGGCTGCAGGACCGAGTGGAACTCGACGCAGGCGATGCCGTCGCCGAGGTCCACGATGGAGGCTCCGGCGTTCTCGAACACCGGCGGCGTCCGCCGCTTGATCTCCTTCAGCACCAGGAAGGTCGCCGGCCGTTTGGTCGGGACGTACGACTTGCTGCGCGGGTCGTAGTACTCCTGGCCCGCCGCGCCGTCCCGGTAGAAGGTGCCGACGCCGGCCACCAGCATCTCGTCCACCCATGGCGCCGGCGCAACGCCCTCCGCTTTCATCCTCTCGACCGTTGCGGCGACCCCGATGGCGTCCCAGGTTTCGAACGGCCCCAGCTCCCAATTGAAACCCCACGTCAGACCGTGGTCGATGTCCACAATCGTGTCGGAGATCTCGCCAAGGCGTCTGGAGGTATATGCCAGTGCGTCTCGCGTCACGCGCCAGGCGAAGGCGCCGGCGCGGTCCTGGGCGTTGACGAGCGTCTTGATCCGCGCCCCGGCGTCGTGGATCCCCTTGGTCTGTTTGAGGGAGGGAGCATCGAGCTTGGCCTTGAGGCGGTACTGGCCGGTCTTCCAGTCGAGCGTGTAGTCGACGTTCTCGCCCTTGGGGCCTTTCTCACGCTTGAAGAAGCCCGCTTTCGTCTTGCGGCCCAACTGCTTGTTCTCGACCATTTTCGTGATGAATTCGGGCACCGCGAACACCGCCTGACCCTCGTCGTTGGGACATTCCTCCCGTAGGGTCCGCACGACGTGCGCCATGGTGTCGAGCCCGACGAGGTCCACGGTGCCGAACGAGGCGCTCTTCGGACGTGCCATCGCCGGGCCGGTGATCGCGTCCACCTCGTCGACCTGGTAGCCCATCTCCATCATTGCGTGCACGGTAGCCATCAGCCCGTAGACGCCGATCCGGTTCGCGACGAAGTTCGGGGTGTCCTTGCCGAAGACGATGCCCTTGCCGAGCAGGAACTGGCCGAAGTCGCTCATGAACTTCACGACATCGGGATCGGTGTCCTCGCCGGCGATGACCTCCAGGAGGCGCATGTAGCGAACGGGATTGAAGAAGTGGGTCACCAGGAAGTTCTTGCGGAAGTCGTCGGAGCGCCCCTCGACCATCGCCCGGATGGGCAGGCCGGACGTGTTCGACGAGACGATTGCCCCTGGCTTCCGGACCTGCTCCAGGCGCTCGAACACCTGCCGCTTGACGTCGAGGCGCTCGACGACCACCTCGATGATCCAGTCGCACTCCGCGAGCTTCCTCCAGTCGTCCTCGAAGTTCCCGGCCGAGATTAGCGGGAGGAAGCGCTTGGAGTAGAGCAGCGCCGGCTTCGAAGTCCTCACGGTTTCGAGTCCGGCCAGAGAGAACTTGTTGCGGAAGCGTTTGTCCCCAAGGGTCAGGCCGGCCTTCTCGTTGTCCGGAGTGAGCTGCCCGGGCACGATGTCCAGCAGCAGCACCGGCACGTTGGCGTTGGCCAGGTGCGCAGCGATCCCTGAGCCCATCACGCCCGCTCCCAGCACCCCGACCTTGCGGATTTCCCTGCCCATGGCTATCTCCTTAGGCCGTCACGGCTCGCCGATTGAGACACGGCCCCCCCCCCACGACCTCCGAGACTGAATACGGGTTCATTGTGCTCTGACGGTGCGGCGGTGACAAGTGGCAGCTGCGGTAGGTTGAGTCAAGTACTTAGCCTTCTTAGCCTTTGACCTGGAACCTCTACCAGTCCACGTCGACCTTGAGGGGGCCGCCCGAGTACCGCGACACAAGGACGTGGCGATTGCGCCTCCCGTAGAGGTACAGGTCGCGGGTGAGGCGAACGTCGTCGGTGCAGTACTTCTCGATCAGGTCGAGCCGCCCTTCCTTCCACCACAGGAGCGCCTGCAGACCGTCAGCGGACTTCCCGGCACCGAGCGTGGCCTGCACGACGGAGTCGAGCTTGGGGCGGAAACCTAGACGGTCCTGCAGATAGAACATGATGTCCAGGGTGGGGACGTTTTCGAGAGGCACGTCCTGGTACCCCTTGAGCACTTCGTAGTCGAAGCCGAGGAGGTTGAACCCAACCACCAACTCGGCGGAGCGGATGCGGTCGATCAGGGCCTTGGCTTCCTGCTCCAGGAAGCCGCGGAAGGCATCGTCGCGAAAGGAGTACACGACGCCGATCGACATGCCGAGTTCGCGCATGGCCGTTCGGCCGCCGACGTCCTGGAACGACCGCTGTGTCTCGAGGTCGAACACCAGGATGTCGCGGCCGGTCGGGGCCTGGCGGGCCGAGTCGTCCTCGAAGAGACTCAACTGCCCGCTCCACTCCTCGTGCTTGGGGCCCTTCACGCCTCCGTCCCTCCAGGGGCTGGCAGTGTACCATTCAGCGGTGATCTGCGCCCAGTTCGATCCTCGCCGGACGATCTCAGCGCCGGCGGGCAGGCCGCCGCGCTGCTACCGGCCATGGCTCGAGGTAACGGCGCACACATGTGAGGCGATCCTGGCGCAAAGGCCTCCTCGGCTGCACCGCCTACCGCTCGCGGGACTGACCTCCGAGCCGGACGAGCCGGTCGCGCGCGTACCGTGCCGGAGCCTCGCCGAGGCCGGGCGGTACACTGGCGGAGGACGAGCGGGGATACGCGTGGCTGCCCGACTTGCGAGGCCGGCCGGTGCGAGCGAGACGCTGGATCTCGGTCCCGACAGACTCTCGGTGACCGGGTGGCGGGTCAGGGTCGCGTGGTACCCGGATGGTGTCGGTCCGGGGCCCCTGAACGCCTCTGAGGACAGGGAGATTTCGGGACGGGAGCCGAAGTGAGGCAGGAGCGCCGGAAGATCGTCGCAGCATCGGTTGCCGCATCAACCGCTCTCGCTTTGACACTTGCCAAGACGGGGGTCGGCCTCACGACCGGCTCCCTTGCGGTCTTGGCGGCGGCGGTCGATTCCCTGATGGACGTGGCATGCTCCGGTCTCAATGCTTTCTTCCTCCGCGTGGCGGCGGATCCTCCCGATGCGGAGCACGCGTACGGCCACGAGAAAGCGGAAGCCCTGTCCGGAGTGATTCAGGCAGTGATCATCGCGATCGGCGGGTTCTGGCTGGTCGGGCGCGGGCTCTGGTACCTGCTTCGTCCGGAACCCATCAGGAGCCCCGAGTCCGGTGTGGCGGTGACTGCGTTCTGCGTGGCTGTCTCGCTCGTTCTAGTCACGTATCTGCGGCATGAGGCGAGGGCGACACGGTCGCTTGCCCTCCGAGCGGACGCGTTCCACTATGTCACCGACATCACGACAAACCTCGTCGCGGGCGTCGCGCTGGTGGGGTATCGGGTGTTGGGCTGGCAGTGGCTCGATCCGGTTGCCTCAATCGTGATCGCCGTCTACATCATCGTGAGCGCCGGTCAGATCCTCCGCGACGCTGCGGAAGAACTGCTGGACCGGGGACTCCCGCGCGAGGCGGAGGATGAGGTCAAGGGGATGCTGGACGGCTTCGCCGCGGAGGTTCGGGGGTATCGCGCTTTTCGTTCGCGTCGGGCGGGTGGAACGACGTTCATCGAGTTCCGGCTCCTCTTGGACAAGGGCGCATCCTTCGAGCGCTCGCATGAGATTACTGAAGCGGCGATTCGCCGGATTCGTGAGCGCCACGGGGAGCACGCCGAGGTCATGATCGACACGGATCCCGTCTGAAAGACAGCTCACAGCTCACAGCTNNGCTCACAGCTCACAGCTCACAGCTGTTCCTCCTTGGGGATAAGGAGTTTGGGCGGGTGGAGGAGCTGTCAGCTGTGAGCTGGTTGGGTGGGTGGTGGAGAGCTGTCGGCTGGATCAGAGCGAGTACAGGCCGTCGTCGCGGGTCGGCGCGGCGGACGCTGCTTCGTCACCGCCGTCGCCTTCGCCCATCTCGGCCTCGAGCTGGGGACCGAGCTCCTCCTCAAGCGTCTCGGGGTCCTCACCGGCCTCGAGCCGGCGGAACATCTCCTCCATCGTAGGCGTCATTGGCTCGCCGGAGGCCTCGGCCATCCTGCGCATCATGCGGGCCATGACCCGGGGGTTCTCGGCGTCCTTCTCGTCGAACCCCTCCATCATCCGCATCATCTCGCTCTCCATCTGCGCGGAGGAAGCGTCGTCGGGCGCATCCGCGGGCGGCTTGTCGAACTTCGTCTTGGCCCGGGCACTCACGGAGAAGGTCGAAGGAACCCGAGAAAGCTCGGTAGCACCGCAGCGCGGGCAGACCGGCCGCTTCGACGTTCCGGGAGTCAGGGACAGGAAACTGAAAATTCGGTTGCACGCTGGACAGAGGAACTCGAAAATCGGCACATCGCACCTCGCAGCAGACTTCCGCCGCTATTCTAGCCCTCTCCGGGCGAGGAAAAGGCGTCTCAGGTGCAACGGTCGCGCCCGGGGTTACAATGCGGCCGAATGGGACCCGACCCTGTCGTCCGTTTGCTGGCGGCGTTCGCGCGCCCGCTCGACACCGCGGTCGCCGCGGCCCGAACCTGCACCTCCGCTTCGGGGGCGGTGTCACCGGACGGGGTGCTTTGCGCGCCGGGCCTCAGCGAGGATGAACTCGCAGGCGTGCGGGGCCGGCGGGACGCCCTCGCCAGGTCGCTCTACGCCGCAGGCCACCATACGACGTTCCAGCACGCGCACTTTCTCTTCTCGCTCGAGCGGGTGAGCCGCCAGTTCGTGTGGTCGTTCCTGCACGCTCACCCATACTCCAACTCCGAGCAGGTATCCCAGCGCTACGTGAGGGTGGCGGCGGACGAGGTCTTGATCCCAGAGTTGCCACCGGCGGCGTCGGAGTCGGCCAGGACCACGGTGGCGGCGCAGCACGCCGCCTACGGGAGACTCGTTCAACTGCTCGGCCCGGTCGCGGAGGCGGAGTTGCTCAAGCGTTTCCCGACCTGGCGCCGGCATCCCAAGCGTCTCGATCGCCAATCCCGGCGCAGGGCGCAGGAGGTGGCGCGCTCTGTGCTCCCGGTGGCCACCTACACGTCGTTGCTTCACACGGTCTCGTGCCTGACGCTGTTCCGCTACCGCCGACTCTGCCTGCAGTTCGATGTGCCAAGCGAGACTTGTCGCGTGGTCGATGCCATGGTGGCCGCAGCCCTGGAACACGACCCTGACCTCGCAACAGTGTTGGAGGAGCCGATCCCGCTCGAGTCGACTCCGGAGTACGAGCTGTTCGCGGCGTTCCACGGGGCCGAGACGCAGTCCGCCGCGTACAGGTCCGAGTTCGACCGGGACCTTGCCGGGCTGACATCGAGGCTGCTTGCCCCCGCTGGGGGGAACGTCGCCGCGGTGGCCGCGGCGGTCCGGGCGGTCCTCGGACTTCCCGCGGGGCGGCTGCCCGACGAGGAGGCGGTACGACTCGCGCTCGACCCGGGAGTGAACCGCCTGCTCGGCGAGGACCTCAACCTCTCGACCCTTTCGAAGCTCGGACGCTGCCTGCACCATGCCCACTACACCTTTGCGAAGAAGCTCTCGCACGCGGCCGACTCTCAGGACCAGCGCCACCGGATGACGCCCGCCGCCAGGCCGCTGTTGGCCGCTGTCGTGGACGAGCAGCCGGACGTGGTCGTGCCTCGGCTCGTGGCGCACGCCGGCGGTGAAGCGCGGCGGGTCTTCGACGAGGCGGTCGTGAGGGCCTGGGAGGGAACCGGCTCGCTCCGGCGCCTCGGCGCCTCAGAGGAGGCCGCGGCGTACCTGCTTCCGAATGCGCTCGCGATCCGCTTCATCGAGTCGTCCGACCTTCTGAACCTCCACCACAAGCACCGGATGCGCCTGTGCTACAACGCCCAGGAGGAGATCTGGCAAGCGTGCCTCGACGAGGCGCTTCAGATCCGCGAGGCCGAGCCGGCGATCGGGCGCTGGCTCCTTCCTCCTTGCGCCGTCAGACAGCTTGCAGGGCGGAGGCCGTTTTGCCCCGAGGGTGAGAGATTCTGTGGAATCCCGGTGTGGCGGATCCAGCCCGCGGAGTACAAGCGGATTATCTAGCCTGCGTTGTTCGTGAGGGTTCGTTGGGAGACGGAAAGCGGGGTCGGGGAGCGTGCTAGCATCGCCGGGCGTGAGCGCGACTGCGAAGACCTCGATCCGCGGCCTGCTGGTGCTGGCGGATGGCGTGCATGCGGCGTTCGCGGCCGGAGCCGTGGCCGAGCTCGCGCGACGCGGAGCGAGCTGGGAGCGGGGGGCGGGAGCCGGTCTCGGAGCGCATATTGCCGTGCTGGCGTTGCTGGACGAGGCGGCGGAGGCCGAGCGACGGTGGTTGCGGGAGGCTGCGCTCGACTGCCCGATGTTCGAGTCCCGGCTCGGCGCGGCCCGTCGCAGGCTCGGCGACGCTCGGGGCCTGACCCTTCTGCCCGACCCGTGGTCCCTCGCCGGGTGGTTGGACCCTGCCGGGCTCGCCGAGCACCTCGTACCGGAGATGGCGGCAGCGCCGCAGAGGCTGGCCCGGCGAGGCGCTACCGTCGTCGTGGCGGTCGAGGACCTCACGAGTGGTGCGGCCGAATGGGTCGATCTCGGCACCCTCGAAGCGGTGGAGGCCGGGGGGGTCCTTCGAGCCGCGGCCGCATTCCCAGCCGGATGGGGGCCGGAGTCGGTCGAGTTGGGCGGAGCGACGCGCCTCCTCTGGGGCGGCGTGGGGATGGCTTTCCAAGGCGCGATGCCATGGGCCGCCGACGCTCTAGGGTGGGACGTTGTCTGCGGATTTCCGGTTCCCGCCGTTGCCCGACCGGCGCTCGGCGGAGCGCTGCTCGAGCTGCTTCAACGCCGCAGCGAAGCGAGCGCGGCCGCAGCGATCGAGCGCTGGGTCGATAGAGCGGATGACGGCTCCCTACGGATGGTCGCCCCCAACGAGAAGGCGTGGCGAGCCTTCTCCGGGCGCGACGGCGCGGATCTCGGCGTCGAGTACCCCCTGTCTTGGGAGCGCAACGGAGAGCTGGTCGGCGCTCTCGGGCGGTTCGGGGCGTTCGCCGCCGGGGCCACGGCAACCGGAACGGGATGTTGAGCACTCGCTCCGGCGCGCTACACGGCAACCCGCGCCGGGCCATCGGTGCGGTGCGAGAAAGGGAGCCCGGGGACACCCAGGGGCGACTAGCGTTGCTGGGTGACGAGTCTGGACTAAAATCCACCCTACTCAAGGGAGGTTCCAATGCGTACCGAACGCCCACGCTTTCCTCTCCGTGCGGGGCCGACTCCGTGGCTTCTCGGTTTTCTCCTGATTGCGGCGTGTGCGTCCCTGCTGGCGACCAAGATCGGCGATATTCAGAAAGCCCCCGGGAAGTATGACGGCCGGAGCGTCACTGTCGCCGGCAAGGTCACGAGTGCCCACAATCTCCTGATCGTCAAGTACTACGAGGTCGACGACGGGACCGGCAAGATCCCGGTCGTGACGGCCAGCGCTCTCCCGGGCGAGGGCAAAAGCGTGACGGTCAAGGGCAAGGTGAACCAGGCATTCTCACTCGGAGCGGCCCACCTCGTCGTGATCGTCGAGGAGCCGCCAAGGCGCTGAACGCCTCCCAGGTCGAGCCTCGTTCTGCGAAGGCCGCGATCGCATCGTACAATCGCGGGCGGGAGGTTTGATGCCGCGCGAGATCCGATTCCTCAACACGATGACCCGGCGGGTGGAGGTCTTCCATCCGCTTGAAACCGGCCACGTCCGTATGTACAACTGCGGCCCGACCGTCTACAACTTCGTCCACATCGGCAACCTGCGGACCTTCCTCTTCGAGGACGTTTTGCGGCGCACTCTCCAGGCCTTCGGCTACAGGGTCACGCAGGTGATGAACCTGACCGACATCGACGACAAGACGATCAAGGGCGCGGCCGCCGAGGGCGTCTCGCTGCGCGAGTTCACCGACCGCTACATTGCCGCGTTCTTCCAGGACATCGATGCGCTCAGGTTCCAGCGGGCAGAGCACTACCCGCGCGCGACCGATTTCATCCCTCAGCAGGTCGAGTTGGTGGAGAAGTTGACCGAGCGCGGGCACACCTACGTGCAGGACGGCTCCACGTACTTCCGCATCGCCACGTTCCGCGACTACGGCAAGCTCTCCGGCATCGACGTCGATCAGGTGAGGGCGGGCGCCCGGGTGGACGCCGACGAGTACGAGAAGGAGGACGTGCGCGACTTCGTTCTGTGGAAGGCTTCCAAGCCGGGAGAGCCCTCATGGGAGACGGTGCTCGGGGCCGGCCGCCCTGGGTGGCACCTCGAGTGCTCTGCGATGGCGATGGCTCTCCTCGGAGAGAGCTTCGACATCCACACAGGCGCGGTCGACAACATCTTCCCGCACCACGAGAACGAAATTGCCCAGAGCGAGGGCGCGACTGGTCGGCCGTTCGTCCATACCTGGCTGCACGCCGAGCACCTCATCGTCGAGGGGCAGAAGATGGCGAAGTCGCTCGGCAACTTCTTCACGCTTCGCGACCTGCTGGAGCGCGGCCACGACCCGCTGGCGATCCGCTACCTCCTCATCTCGGTGCCGTACCGGCAGAAGCTCAACTTCACGTTCGACGGGCTGCACGCGGCGGCCGCCGGCGTGGAGCGGATCGGCAACACGCTCCGGCGCCTGGCCCACACGCCGCCAGCCGCGAGCGGGGAGGCCCTCGTGGCCTCCGAGGTGGATGCCTTCGTCGAGGAGTTCGACGGGGGGCTTGCGGACGACCTCAACACCGCTCGGGCCCTCGGGGCTCTGCACACGCTTCTGACGCGGGTGAACCAGGCTCTCGACGGCGGCGGAATCACCACCGATGTCCGCGACCGCCTCGCCGCTGCCATTGCGCATGTGGACGGGGTGTTGGGGATCGTCCCGAGGTCGCAGAGCCCGGCCGGCTCCGATGCCGAGATCGATGCGCTGGTCGCGGAGCGCACCGCCGCGCGCCGGAGCCGCGACTTCGCCCGCGCCGACGAGATCCGCACGGAGTTGACGGAGCGCGGCATCGTCCTCGAGGACACTCCGCACGGCACTGTGTGGCACCGGGCAGGGTGACCGAACCGGCGGACGCTTCCCAGTGGAAGAGGCGGCCTGGTTGGGTGCGGCTCCGCCTCCCATGGCGTTGTCGGCAGAGCGCCTTTTCACGCCAGAGAGGCGCGCGACGGCGATGGCGAGGCGGTAGGAGGCCCGGGGGCTCCTCATGCAATCGCCAGCGAGCGCGATCCCAACGGCGGGGTAGAGCGGGAGACGCCGGGTCGCGCTGGGGGTTTGGGGTAGAGTTGTTCGTGGAGGTTCCGCGTGCCGTCCGGTGACCCTGTCGGCGACCTGGTGATGCTCGCCCGCGGTGCGGCTGATGCGGGAGAGGATTGGCGCGGGAAGTTGCGGCGGGAGTGGCTGCCGCGGACGATCGCGTCGCTGCCGGAAGCTTCGCTCGATGCCGCGCTTGCCGAATGGGTGGAGGAGACCGCCGCCGCAACGGGCGACCTCGCGGGGCGGCTCGAAGCCGTGGTCCTCGCGGCGATGGCCGAGCAAGGCTACGACTGAAGGCAGAAGGCACTCAGGCGGATGGTCATCGTCGGTCGCCCGCGGAGTTCTTTCGCGCCAGAGGCGTGAAACCAGGGAGTGGGAATAGCGACCTGGAGGATTCCCTTGGAACAGAGCGACAGCGAAAAGGGGGACTCCGCATGCGTCTGCTGGCTCTGGTGGGGGTGGTCATGACGGTGGCGACGGTGGCGACGGTGGCCCGCGGTGAGATCCGCACGAAGGTGGTGGAGTACAAACAGGGGGATTCGACTCTCGAAGGTTTCCTCGCGTGGGACGATGCTGTGGCGGGCAAGCGGCCGGGCGTGCTCGTGGTCCACCAGTGGATGGGGCTGACGGACTACGAGAGGATGAGAGCACAGCAACTCGCCCAGCTCGGTTACGTCGCCTTCGCGGTGGACGTCTACGGCAAGGGTGTCCACCCCAAGAACGCTGGTGAAGCCGGCTCCCTGGCTGGGAAGTACAAGGGCGACCGCGCACTTCTCCGGTCACGCGTCACCGCCGGCCTCGATGCACTGCGGGCGAACGAAATGGTAGACGCGAAGAAGATCGCAGCCATCGGATATTGCTTCGGCGGCACGACGGTGCTCGAGCTGGCCCGAACGGGAGCGGATGTCGCCGGCGTCGTGAGTTTCCATGGCGGCCTCGACGCCCCGGATCCCGCCGACGGAAAGGCGATCAAGGCCAGGGTTCTGGTCCTGCACGGAGCCGACGACCCGTTCAACCAGCCCAAAGACGTCGCGGCCTTCCAGCAGGAGATGCGGTCCGGTGGCGTGGACTGGCAGATGGTCTACTACGGCGGGGCGGTCCACTCCTTTACCCAGAAGGAAGCCGGCAACGACGCTTCGAAGGGCGCGGCCTACAACGCCGCGGCCGATCGGCGCTCGTGGCAGGCGCTGAAGAACTTCCTCGCTGAGGTCTTCCAGTAACGTCCGGCCCCAGACCCGCCGAGCGCAGACAGGGGGCCTGTTCGGCGCCTACGGCCCGACCGTGTACGCCACTGCGGGGTACCCGACGAAGTGGTAGAGGTTGGCCGGAGCCGTCGCTCCCATTCCGATCTCCTTGACCGGAAGCTCAGGGGCGCCGATCGAGGTCCCGTACGCCAGCGGGTGCCCGACCGGTGTCGGGAGGCCGAGCGCGGCCGTCGTGCGCTCCAGCAGGAGGAGTCCGAACGGGACTGAGAAGCGGCCGCACCAGGTCAGCCGGTACTCGGATGGCTGCAGTGGGTTCACGCAGGTCGTGAAGAACTTCTCCGCCTTGGCGGTGGTCACCGGACCCGCGAGGGGCCCGGTCAGCAGCCGCCGATCCTGGTCGCCTGCCTTCACATACGCGTCGACTCCGCCCTCGCCGAACGACGTGTACTTGAAGTCGTCGCCATAGTGCACGGCGTCGGACGAGATCACCACGGCGACGTCGCGGCCGAGCCGCCACCCGCGGCGGTCCATCAACTCGGCCAGCGCCGTGGCGAGGCGCCCGGCGAGCGCCTGCATGCGGTCGAAGCCCATCGCCGGCACGATGACCGGTACGAACTCGACGTCGGCCCGGGCGTGTTTGAGCCAGAAAAGCAGCGCCTCCAGCGAGTGCTCCGAGTCGTGGGCGGTGTTGTCCTGGACGACGTCGCCGCCAGCCAGGCGCCCCAACAGCTCCTCTCGCAGGGGCGAAACACGGGCCTCGCCGTCCGGCGTGCGCCACGCGCGATAGGAGTCGAAGACGAGCACGTCGTGCGCCCCGAACCGGCGATACTTGTGGAACACGCCGATCATGACAACTGTCTTGGCCGTCACGAGGGGCAGCGTTTTCCTGTAGACGCGGCCCGCGAACAGGTAGTCGTCGTGGGGGCAGATCACGCCGGCAACCCCCGGATCGGGAGCCTCTCCCAAACGCTCCGGTGCGGGCGGCGTGGCCGACAGATCCCAGACGCGGGCCATCTGGTCGACTTTCGACGCGAAGCCGACCGCATCCTGCTGGCCGCGCACGTCGCCTTGCGACGCGATCCCCATGCCCTTGCGGACCTCCTCGGCGGTCGGCGGCGTCCCCGCCGGTTGCATCGCGGCCTGGCCGATGGCGAGCGCGGGAAATGCCAGAAGAAGCGGTACGACCATGCGTGTGATTCTCATTACCGTCCTCCATTCGGGATTCACGGCCATCCGACCTCCGACGATTACAGGATACCCCCGGCCGTTCCCGCTCTAGGATCGGGAACCCCGGGCGCTGGGTTCACGCGCCACCGTCAAGCAGCGCTTGAGCGGCCCGATTTCCGGAGCGCACCGCGTAGTTCTGGCCGCGATCCTCGGGGTAGATCTGCGCCATGCAGGCGTGGTAGAGCCCGGGCACAGGCGTCTCGAACCGCGGCATCACGCTGGGGTAGTTGCGCGGAATCACAGGCTGGGCGTATGCGGCCTTGAAGTGGTGGCGGGCGAGCACCCACGAGTCGTCGAACTTGGGGTTGACCCGCTGGAGGAACGGTCGGTAGACCGACCACACCTCGTTGTCCCGGGCGCTCCACAGGGGGTTGTCCGGGAACATGTACTTGGAGATGTAGAGCACGAACCGGCCACCGTAGCGTTCGCGGGGTATGTAGTTGGTATGCTCGATCAGGCCACCGAACGGAAACTCGGGGTCCGCGATGTTGAGCCAGTAGTACGGCGTGAGCGAGCGAGAAAGTTCGAGCACGACGCAGAGCGCAGCCGTGGCCGGCAGAGCGGTGAGGTTCGCCTGGTACTCGCCGGGGAACTGCTCCCCGGCGACGCGGGAGAGCTCCTGGGGCGCCGCCGTGAAGAGCACGCGAGCGAAGCGCTCGGCGCCAGTCCGCGACTGGACCTCGAGTCCGTCTCCTGTGCGCGTGATCCGTTTGACGGGGTTGGCGAACTCGAGTTGCACGCCGGCGTCACGCAGCCGGGCAACGAGGACCTCGACCAGCCGGCCGAACGACCCCCGCATGTAGCCGAGACGCTCGCCCATGCCGGTGGTCGAGCGCGACCTTCCCCGCAGGTAGACCTTGCCCCACAGCCAGACCATCGCCACGTCATCGGCCTTCTCGGCGAACTTCTGATGGAGGAGGGGGCCCCACACGGTGTCGTACACCTTGTGTCCCGCGTGGGTTAGGATCCAGTCGCGGGCCGTCACCGTCTCGAACTCGTGGTAGTCGGCCGTGCGGTTAAGGAAAAGGGTGGACCACCCGAAGCGGATCTTGTCCACCCACGGGAGGGGCTTGAACCTCAGGAGAGAGACCGGAGTGCCGAAGTCCCAAAGGCGATTCCGGGAGTAGATGCCCATCCGGGAAGGGAGCCAATCGACCGTGTGGCCGAGTTCGAGTTCCTCGGCGAGGGCGACGTAATCGGTGTCCGTCGTGAAGATGTGGTGGTAGAAGCACTCCAGGCGCTCGCCGCCGGCGTCGAAGCAAGCGACCAGGCCACCTGCCTCCGGATAGCGCTCGAACACCGTGACCTTCCGGCCGGCGCTGGCGAGCCGATACGCGGCGACCAGGCCAGTGAGTCCCGCCCCCACGATCGCAATGTCAGTTGACATCATCACCTCCGTCGCCGAAAAAGCCCGGCAGCTCGTACCTGCCGCCCTCCGGCAGCTCCTGCTGAGGCTCGCCCTCCTGGACCTGCCAGCGCTGGTACGAGTTGTCCGGCAGCTCGGTTACGAACCGCGACGGCTCGAGGATTACGTCCACGCGGTAGCGGTCGCGCGCGACGAGCGGATAGCAAAGGATGAGCTCGTCCTTCGCCCGAGTGCACGCGACGTAGAAGAGCCTGCGCTCCTCCTCCATGTCCTCGGCGCGCGCAGTGGGGAACCGGCCCTCCGCGAGCCAGACGATGAAGACCGCGCGCCACTCGAGCCCCTTGGCCTGGTGGATCGTGGACAGCGTCACGCGTTCTCGCTCCCCCTCCTCGACCGTAACGTCCTCGCCCGAGAGCTCGTTCATGAGCGTGACCTCGTCGAGGAAGGGGTCGAGGGAGTCGTACCCGTCGGCGAAGAGGGCCAGCTGCTCGAGGTCGTCGAGGCGCACGCTGGCGTTGTCGAGCTGCGCGCGCACGTAGTCGCGGTAGCCCGACCCGACAACCTCCCGGACCATCTCGCCCGGGCGGGAACGGAGCTTGAGCAGACGCGAAACCAGCTCGGCGATGTTCTTCACCGAGTTGGCGGCGGCGCCCGGCAGTCCGAGTCCCTTCGCGTCCAGCCGGGTGAGCGCGTCGTGCGGGTCACCGGAGGCCGAGAGCGATTCCCAAACCCGACTCGCAAGCCTCTGCCCGAGGCGCGGTTTGAGCCGCGCCATCCGGGTGAAGGCGACCTCGTCGCGGGGGTTCGCCACGAAGCGCAGGTGCGCGAGCACGTCCTTGACGTGGCGTTGCTCGAAGAAACGCAGCCCCGAGCGGACCTCGTACGGTATGTTCCTCCGGGTCAGCTCGACCTCGAGCTCGAGCGAGTGCGAGTGGTTCCGGTACAGGACCGCAATCTCGGAGAGGGCGAAGCCCTCGTCGATCTGCTCGAGGATCCGCTGCGCCACGAAAGCCGCCTGCGACTCGGGTGAAGGCGTGACGCAGAGCACCGGCGGCTCGCCGCCCTCGCGGACCGCCCGCAGGTGCTTGGGGAACTGCCGCTCGTTGCGGCCGATCGACGCGTTGGCCAGACCCAGGATCGGCGGGAGCGAGCGGTAGTTGGTCTCGAGGCGGAACGTCGCGCACCCCGGGTAGCGCTCGGGGAAGGTGAGGATGTTGGCGTACTCGGCGCCGCGGAAGGCGTAGATCGATTGGGCGTCGTCGCCGACGACCATCAGGTTCCGCTCCGGCCCAAGCGAGAGATCGACGATGTCGGCCTGGAGGCGGTTCGTGTCCTGGTACTCGTCGACCAGGACGTGACGGAAGCGCGCGGCCAGCTGCCGGCGGACATCGTCGTGGCGGCGGAGGAGCAGGAGCCAGTTGAGCAGGAGGTCGTCGTAGTCCATGACCGAAGCGGCGCGCTTCCGCTCCAGGTAGCGCCGGAACACCGCCTGCATCGTGTCGACGTCGCCCGAGAACTGGGGGAAGCGCGTCGCCACGACCTCCTCCAGAGGGCGCCCGGTGTTGATGACGAACGAGTAGATCTCGACTAGCACCGCGCCGCCTGGCAACCGGCGGTTCGGCGTGGAAGGCACCACGTCGGCGAGCGCGGTTCCCATCAGGTCGCGCGAGTCCTCCCGGTCGAGGATGCCGTAGTTGGACGGGTAGCCGAGGCGGTCGCCGTACCTCCGCAGGAGCCGGTTGCCGACGGAGTGGAACGTGCCGCCGGTCACGCGACCGGCATCGCGTCCGAGCAGCAGCCCGACGCGGGAGAGCATCTCCCGAGCAGCCCGGTTCGTGAAGGTGAGCAGCAGGATCGCGCCCGGCTCGATCCCGTCCTCAAGGAACCGGGCGACGCGGTACACGAGGGTGCGGGTCTTGCCGGAGCCCGCGCCCGCGAGCACGAGCATCGCGCCGGCGGGGTGCATGACGACGGCGAGCTGCTCGGGGTTGAGTTCACTCGCGTAGTCCACCGTCCGGCGCAATCCCTCCGCCGGGCGGATTGAGATCCTGCGGGTGGCTGGTTTTTCCGGCACCCAGCGAGGATAGCGCACTGCTCGCGGTGCCGCCGGGCCTGCGACCGGTCAGAACGAATCCGAAGCGCCCCCGCCGCCGAACGAGCCCCCGCCGGGTTTGAGATCGCCGCCGCCGGCAGCGCCTTCGGCGGGCAGCGCCCTCGCTGCCGGCGCGAGGGTCGCGAGGGCAGCCACGAGTTCGGCCGACTGCTGCAGACGGCCCTCGAAGAGCGGCCGGGCCGTGAATCCCGATCGCTCGCCCGACGGTCCCGTGTCGAGCCATCGCTGGATCGCCAGGGTGACGGCGCTCAGGGTCACGCCGACGCCCACGAGCAACGCCCAGAGCGGCGCGATATGCATGTAGTGCCGCAGCGTGATTCCCGAGGCCGCGAGCATCCCGCATCCCAGCCACAACCAGAGCCGGTCGCGGCGGAGCGCTCCGGCCGCCAGAGCGGCGAGGGGCAACAGCACCGTCAGGGCAGCGGCGAGCAGATGGGGGAGGAACGGCGCGTGGATCGTGGCCTCACGCAGATCCTCGATCGTGCGAGCGTCGCAACTCCAGAGATTGGCGGCGAAATAGGCGAGGGCAGCCAGAGCAGCCGATGCGACCGTCGCCGCGTCGCGCTGAGACGGCGCGGCGGCGCCGGTGCGCCGGAGCCTCTCCAGGAGCGGGACGAGGATGCAGGGTACGGCGAGGCAGAGGAGACGCGCCGCGGGGGCCTGGGTCAGGGCCACCGCGAGGCCGACGACCGCCAGCGCGCCGAACATCGGTGTGCCGAAGCGCCAGCCCGCACAGACGGAGAACGCCAGAAGAGCAAGGCCGATCACGACCGCCAACGTCGAGCTCCGGGGAGCGCTCGAGTTGGTCGCAACCCAGCCGATCCCGGCAGCGAGGGAAACCACGGAGGCCAGCGAGGTCGCTTCATCAGCGCCGCTGCCGCTGAGCCGGAACGTGCCGGACAGCAGCTCGTTGGCCACCCACAGCGCCCCGCCGAGGATCAGAAGGAGCGCGCCCGAGCGCAGCACGAGCGACGTCAGCCCGAACGCCGCGACGATGGCGACGAGCGCGAACACGAACAGCACCAGCCTGATGACCAGGCCGAACCGCACGCGGTCGTCCGGGTAGAGCCGGTCGATCCGGGCGACCTTGTCGTCGTCGATGATGCGGGCGGCCCTCCAGTCGCGGGCGGCTAGGCGCACCTCGCGGTGGCGGTCGGCCGTGACCGAAGCCGCGTTCACAGAGCCTCCTCCAGCCGATGCCTCATCCTGACCAGGGCGACGACCAGGGCGATCGAGGACGCGAGGAACCATACCTGACGCTGGGTATCCCCGCTCACCGATTCGACGACGAACCTGCTGACGGCGGCGTACGCGCCGAGCAGGCCTATCGCGAAGAGCCAGAACCGATGCGCGCGCGCCGCCAGCCACGTCAACGCTCCCGCAACGGCAAGAAGTGCAAGCGCCCATGCAGCCCACCTCGTCCTCGCCCCCGGGTCGAGCATGCCGGCAGCGAGCCCGCCGAGCACGAGCAGCCAGCCCATGTGCACTGCGACAGGCTCGAAGTGCGGTTTCCTTCGGAGGTGGAGAAGGAGAAACCCGCCGAGAACGAAGATCGCGCCGCACGCGATAGAGTTGGCGCGCAGTGGAGCGGGTTGCCAGTTACCGAGCGGCGCGCTCGCGAGCGTCCCCATGGAAACTCCGCGCCACGCGGCGAAGGTGGAGAGGGCGAGCGACCAGACGACTCGCGAGTCGAAGCGCACGGCGAGCGCGGCGAAGGCGAGCGAGGTCCAGAAGAGGTGCCACGGCCAGTTGGGGCCCAGGGGCGTGAACTTCACCTCGATGAACGCGAGGTCGGCGCCGATGAGGGCGGCGCCGAGGAGAAGGACGTAGTCGAACGCGAGGTTGGGTGAGGGCTGCTCGCCCCATGAGAACGGGGGGGAGACCCGCGCCACCCAGGTGAGGCACGCCGCGGCCGCTGCGCCGAGCGTCACGGCGATCGTCAGCGGCCCGATGCGATCGAGGTTCTCCTTGACGAGCAGACCGACGCCCGAGACGACGAGGGAAACGCCCAGCCAGAGCAGGGTGCGGAGCTCGAACCTGACGGACAGCAGCTCGCCGCGCGCCGCGCGCCGGGGCACGAGCGCCTGCTCGGGTGTGAGGTTTCCCTCTCCAACCAGACGCTCCACGGCGCTCGCGACCTCGATGTCCACAAAGCAAGCGTAGCATCGCCGTTGCAGGGTAGGCGCGGGCAGAGCGGCCCGGAGGGGGCCGTGGGCAGTTGTGATACGTCGTCTCAATGATGCCCGGTCGCCTGAGGAAAGCGGACTGTTGCCAAACCTCTCCCCGGATCATAGTATGACCCGGTGCAAGGCTTCAGCGGCGCACGCCGGTACCCCAACCGACAGTCCAAACGTGGCGACCAACGTCCGCAGCCGACGGAGGCATGAGCGTGTTCACGGTTCTCTCCAGAGAAGAAATCGCGCCCAAGTTCCACCGCTTCGTCGTCGAAGCCCCCGAGATCGCCCGCAAGCACAGGCCGGGGCAGTTCGTCATGGTCCTCCCGGCGGAGACCGGCGAGCGCATCCCTCTCACGATCGCGGCGTCGGATGCCGAGGCCGGGACGATCACGCTCGTGGTCCAGGAAGTCGGCAAGACGACCATGGCCATGGGCCTGATGTCGGCGGGGGACGCGTTCCTCTCGGTGGTGGGGCCGCTCGGGACCCCGACTCATCTCGAGCGCTTCGGGACCGTCGTGTGCATCGGCGGCGGGGCCGGGATCGCACCCATGCTGCCGATCGCGGGCGGCTTGCGCAAAGCCGGCAACCGCGTCCTCTCGATCCTGGGCGGCCGCACCCAGGAGCTCGTGATCCTGAGGGCCGAGATGGAGGCGGTTTCGGACGAGATCGTCTACACGACCGACGACGGCTCCTTCGGGCGCAAGGGCCTGGTGACGCATGCGCTCGCCGACCTGATCGCGGAGAAGGGGAAGCCCGACCTCGTGGTCGCGATCGGACCCGCGATCATGATGAAGGCGGTCGCGGAGATGACCCGGCCGCTCGCGATCCCAACGCTGGCCTCGTTGAACTCGATCATGGTGGACGGCACCGGGATGTGCGGCGCCTGCCGGATCTCGGTCGACGGCAAGACCAAGTTCGTGTGCGTGGACGGGCCCGAGTTCGACGCCCACCAGGTCGACTTCGACCTGCTGATCAAGCGTCTGAGGATGTACCTGCCCGAGGAGCAGGTCGCACGAGAGAGCTTCCTCGCAAGCCACGAGTGCCGTGCCCTCAAGGGGGTCGCCAATGGCTGACGAGGTTCGCGGCGTTCCCGAGCTCCCGAAGGCCGAGCGCATGAAGGTGCCCCGGCACCCGATGGCGACCCAGGAGCCGCTCGAGCGCATCCGGAACTTCGAGGAGGTGGCGCTTGGGTACAAGCCCGAGTTCGCCCTCGAGGAGGCGCAGCGCTGCCTGCAGTGCGCCAACCCGCCGTGCGTGAAAGGGTGCCCGGTCGGCATCGACATCCCCGCCTTCGTCCAGCTCATCCGCGAGGGCGACTTCACGGGCTCGCTCGCGAAGATCAAGGAGACCAACACGCTCCCCGCGATCTGCGGTCGCGTCTGCCCCCAGGAGGAGCAGTGCGAGGTCGTGTGCGTGCTCGGCAAGAAGTACAAGCCCGTGGCGATCGGCCGCCTCGAACGCTTCGTCGCGGACTGGGAACGGCGGCTCGGGCTCTCCTCGACGCCACAGCTCGCGCCGGCGTCGGGGCACACGGTCGCGATCGTCGGCTCCGGACCGGCGGGCCTCGCCTGCGCCGCGGAGCTCGCGCGCTTCGGGCACAAGGTCACGATCTTCGAGGCGCTCCACAAGCCGGGCGGCGTGCTCGTGTACGGGATACCGCAGTTCCGTCTTCCGAAGGAGATCGTCAGGTTCGAGATCGACAACCTCAGCGGCATGGGCGTCGAGATGCGGACGGACTTTGTGATCGGCAAGACCGCTACCGTGCACGAACTCCTGAACGGTCACGGGTACGACGCGGTGTTCCTGGGGACCGGCGCCGGCCTGCCGTACTTCCTCGGCATCCCGGGCGAGAACTACATCGGGGTGCTCTCCGCCAACGAGTTCCTGACCCGCGTGAACCTGATGAAGGCCTACAACTTCCCGCGTACCGACACGCCGGTCCGTACGGGCAGGCGGGTCGCGGTCGTGGGCTCCGGGAACGTCGCGATGGACTGTCTCCGCGTGGCCAAGAGGCTGGGCGCGGAGGAGGTCATCTGCGTCTACCGGCGCACCCGCAACGAGTCGCCGGCGCGCCGCGAGGAGCTCGAGCACGCCGAGGAAGAGACGATCGACTTCCGCTGGCTCTCGGCTCCGGTCGCGATCCTCGGGAACAACGACGGGTTCGTGACCGGCCTGAGGATCCAGCGCATGGAACTCGGGGAGCCCGATGCCTCCGGGCGGCGGCGGCCCGTGCCGATCGAGGGGTCGGAGTACGAGATACCGATTGACACAATGGTGATCGCGATCGGCCAGGGCCCCAACCCTCTCGCCACGAAGTCCACGCCGGGCCTCGAACTCAACCGCCACGGCAACATCGTCGTGGACGAGGCGACCATGATGACCTCGATCCCGGGGGTCTTCGCCGGCGGCGACATCGTGACCGGCGCGGCCACCGTGATCCTGGCGATGGGTGCCGGCAAGCAGGCCGCGCTCGGGATTCAGGCATGGCTCGACCGGCTCGCGAAGGGTGAGGTCTCCAAGCCCTCCCTCGTCCCTGCACAGGTCTAAGGAACACAGACCCAAGGAGTGGTGGTCCTCGTGGCCGCCAGTTGCGCCCGCAGCTTGCGGCCAGTAGCATCGAGAAGCAAGGCTGGAATTCGGGCCGTGCCTTGGGGGTGGCGTGATGCCGCTGGAAGATCACAAGATCGCGTGCTTCATCGATTTCGAGAACATCGCCCTGGGCGTCCGCGACACCAGCTACAAGACGTTCGACATCCAGCTCGTCCTCGCGCGGCTCCTGGAGAAGGGAAAGGTCGTCGCCCGCCGGGCTTACGCCGACTGGGAGCGTTACGGCGCCTACAAGCGCCCGTTCCACGAGGCCGGGATCGAGCTGATCGACATTCCGCTCAGAGGTTACTCGGGTAAGAACTCGGCCGACATTCGGATGGTGGTGGATGCCCTCGACCTCTGCTATGCCAAAGAGCACGTGACGACGTTCGCGCTTTGCTCGGGCGACTCGGACTTCTCGCCCCTCGTGGGAAAGCTGCGGGAGAACGACAAGTACGTGATCGGACTGGGGGTGAAGAACTCGACGTCAGAGCTCCTGGTCTCGAGCTGCGACGAGTTCGTCTTCTACGAGGACCTCATTCGCTCCGTGCAAGAGGCGCCGCCGCTCGTCGGGCTTCCGAAGAAGCAGAGGGAGTGCTTCGCGCTTCTCGCAGACTCGATCAAGGCGGTCATGCGCGACGGCAAGGAGGTCCTCTGGGGCTCGATGATCAAGCAGACGATGCAGCGCAAGCGCCCGGAGTTCAACGAGGAGTACTTCGGGTACTCGACGTTCTCCGCGCTCCTCGAAGATGCCGAGAAACACCACGTCGTCAAGCTCCGCCGCGATCAGCGCTCGGGGACCTACGTCGTGACGGGGTTCGACTCCGGCAGCGGGGAAGCGAGCGCGGAGGATTCCATCAGCGAAACGGCTGCCGAGGAAAAGCCGGCGGAGAAGACGCGACGTCCGCGGCGCCGCTCGCGCAAGACGCCCAAGGCGGCCGCCGAACCGTCGCCCGGATCCGAGAGCGCCTGACGTCGCACGTGCCCGGCCGCGCGCGGCCCCGCAGCCTAGAGACAGCGGTGGTTTCTGATGTACCGGCCGGCCGCTGGCCGGCCGGTACCAGACGCCTGCGGTTCGACCTCGCCCCTCCACAGGAACTCGCGGTCCTTCGCAGGGGCCGCGCTCGTACCGCGTGGCGCCGAGGTCAGAGTCCGAGCGTGAACCCGACGTAGACGTTGCGCATGGCGGCCGGAATGAACAGCGGGGCGCCATCGTCGCCGATGTAGCCAAAGGCGGTGTACTGGCGGTTGAGCAGGTTGTTGAGGCGGACCTCGATGTCGAGCCGGCTCACGCCGAGCGACGCCACGAACGCCCTTGGCAGAGGGGCGCGGAGCGACGCGTCAAGCACGGTGAACGCTGGGTTGATGAGCGGCACGTAACCGGACGCCTGGCGCAGTTCCGGGTCGCGGCGGTTGTCCTGGGTGTTGTCGAGGTAGAACTGGCCGACGTAGCGCCCGGCAAGCGCGACCTGAGCGGCGCCGAGTTTGAGGCGGGCGGTGAGCGACGCGAGCCCCTCGGGGTAGCCGCCGAGGACGTTGCCGTCGTACACGTTGACGCTGCCGTCGCTGTTGTAGTCGTGGTAGGAAACGAACGTGTTGTGCGACAGCGTCAAGGTGCCGTCGAATCCGAGGGAGGGGAGCGGGTCGGCGCTGGCATCGAGCTCGAGCCCCTCGTGGTGGGAGTGCGCGCCGTTGCCGTAGATCGGGACGCCGCTTGAGTCCAGGGCGCCGCTGTAGACGATCTCATTCAGGAAGTTCATGAAGAAGAGGTTGGCCCGCGCGCGCCAATGCTCGTGACGGGTTGAGACGCCGGTCTCCCAGTCCCAGAGGTCCTCTGGGCGTAGGTTGACCCGCTCCGTCGAGTACTCGCCCTCCGGATCGTAGATCTCGCGGAACGCGGGCTCGTGCCCGCCCTTCGCGACGTTGAAGTAGAGGTCGGTCGTGCCGTTGACGTGGAGGAGGGCGCCGAAACGGGGGAGGATGAAATCGTACGCTTGTGCGAAATCGACAGCGGCGAGCACGTCGTGTGACAGGTTGTAGCGCTGCTGCGAGGCCTCGATGCCGGCGGTGAGGGCGAGCGCCTCGCTGACCTTCCATGTGGCGGTGCCCGACAGCGCAGCGCTGCGCTTGCCGAGCTGGTAGTCGTAGTAGCGGTGGTCCGGCGCCACGTTCGGAGGGTAGTACTGCGCCCACTGCACTGAGCCGTAGCTGTGGCCGTCGTGGAGGCGCAACTCGCCTTTGGCGGTAAGCGTCCAGGTTCCGACGGTCGTCGTGAGCGTCGGCACCCATCCGGCGTCCCACTCGTCGATCTGCCGGTGGCGGACGAGATCCGTGTTGGTCACGACCGTGCCGTCGGACAGCGTGACGGGCGGCAGGTCGTAGAAGGAGAGGGGCTCGTCAGTCTTGTGCTCCGTGTAGTAGCCGCTACCGGTGAAAAGGAAGAACGCCTCGGAGAATTGGGTCCGCGGCGAGATCGCCACGTCATGGAGGATCTCGTAGTGCGGCTGTGTGAAGTTGTCCTGCTCGCCAGGGTAGGTCAGCGGGTTGAATCGCCGGTCCCGGTCGACACTGCCGGTGAGGCCGCCGGCGAGCACGGATTTGGGCACGCCATCGTAGGCGAGGTGCGTCTGCTCCGGGCCGCCGAAGAGGACGAGGCGCCAGCGGGAGCGCTCGCCGAAGTGCGCGAGAGAGAGGTAGTAGTTCCACATGTCAACCCACGACTGATCGCGGTAGCCATCGGTCTTGACCTTCGAGTAGCGAGCAGTTATGGCCCACTTGCCGTCGATCAGCCCGGAGTCCCAGCGGGTAGACACACGCTGCGTGTTGTAGGACCCGAACCCGCTCGTGATCGTGAACGAGGGCGTCATCGAAGGAGGAGCCGTAGTGATGTCCACCGCACCGCCGATGCCCGAGAGGCCGAACACGCCGCGCTGGATCTGCACGTCGCCGGCGGTGGCGAGGAAGTCGGCGAGGTCGATGAAGTACAGCTCGCCGTCCGAGGCGTCGTTGAGAGGCACGCCGTCGAGCGAAACCCTCGTCTGGGCCTGATTGAAGCCGCGGATCCAGAAGTACGAGTAGCCGATGCCGTTGCCGCTGTCGTTGTAAGCGAAGTAGCCGGGCACGGTCTGCGAAAGCAGGATCGCGGGGTCCTGCCCCCAGTAGGTTTCCTGGATCCGCTCCTGTGGCAGGTTGGTGAAGCTCACGGGGTCGGTTCCCTCACGGGCACGGGCGGCAGTGACCTCAACGCGGTCGGCGATGGAGATCACGGGGTCCAGGCGAACGGCGAGAGGCTGAACCGTTGGTGCTGCGAGGGTCAGGCGAACCACGCGGTAGCCGGTATGCGACACAGCCAACTCGAGCGGCCCGGCAGCGACCTCGAGCGTGAACACGCCAGCCGCGTCCGTCATGGCGGTCATGTGAGTCGAGAGCTCTTCGACGAGGGCGCTGGACAGCGGCTTGTCGCTCGAAGAGTCAAGGACTTTACCCCGCAGGACCACCGCCGTCGCGACGCTTGCGGCGGCAAGAAACACGAACGGCGCCAGAATCACCGACCTCATCACTCCTCCTTCCGGGCGACCGGGTTCAGGGGAGGGACGGGGTGCCGTCTCTGACGCCTCGTGGCCCGTTCCCTACGCCGGCATGACCCGGATCAGGTTCCAAGGGTGTGATCTCAGCCCCGCCCGCGGCGGGGCACCCCCACGGAAAGCCAATCGAACAACTCAAAGAACAAAGGTGCCGGAGACAATCTCGCACTAGTGGGATGGAACGTCAAGAGCGGCGGGCAGAGGAGCGGAGGAGCTGAGGAACGTTCGCAAGTTCGGGGGTTCTTCAACAGCAGAGGTGCAGAGGGGACAGACACGCAAATGGTGGGTGCGTCTCGTGCTCCTCTGCTCCCCGCCTCCTCTGCCCCTCTGCTGCCGTTGGACGTTTGAACCTCCGATTGCTGAGGCGCGGCGGAGAGGCGGCGAGAGGCATACACTGACCAACAAGGGAGGCGCGATGCGGATCGACCTGGGTGCTGTGACCTTGGAGGTTGAGGATCACGGCGAGGGCGTGCCGGTCGTCCTGCTGCACGGGTTTCCGCTCTCATCGGCGATGTGGACGCCGATACGGACAGCGGTCGAACAGGCCGCGCGACTCATCACGCCGGACCTGCGGGGGTTCGGGGCGTCCGACAAGCCAAAGACGGGCTACGCCATGATCGAACTGGCGGACGACGTCGTCCGTGTGGCCGATGCGCTTGGACTCGGCCGCTTCGTCCTCGGGGGTCACTCGATGGGTGGCTACATCGCCCTCCGCGTCGCGGCCGTTCGCCCGGAGCGCCTAGCCGGTCTGATCCTGGTCGACACCAGGGCGGAGGCGGACACGCCGGAGGGGATGCAGCGTCGTGACGCGAGCATCGGTAGAATCGCCGCTGGCGAGGTTTCCGCTTTCCTCGACGAATTTGTCGCGGGCCTCGTGGGTCCGTCGAGCAAGGCGCGGGCGCCGAGGCTGCTCGAGGAGCTGCGGGCGATCGCGGCGGACGCTGCCCCGGATGCGCTCACCGGATGCCTCGCAGGGATGCGCGACCGACCCGACAGCGCCGCATTGCTGCCCGCTCTGGACCTCCCTGCGCTCGTGATCGTGGGCCACGAGGACTCCCTCACGCCCCCGGCCTCGTCCCGCGCGATGGCTGCCGCCATGCCCAAAGCACGCCTTGTCGAGATGGCGTCGGCCGGTCACACCCCGAGCATGGAGAGGCCGATCCCGACCGCCGAAGCGATCCTCGGTTTCCTGAGGGAGCACTTCCCGCAGCCTGCTGCCCGGATCCGGCCCCTGCGACGTTCCGGAGCGGTCTGAGCCCAGGTTCCGTTCACAGGTTCGCACGTTCGAAGGTTCGGAAGTTCCCGTGGAAGGGGAGAGGATCGCTGGAAGGGGAAAGACACGAGTGGTCTACCGCTCCTTCTTGCATTCCATCTTCCGTCTTCCTTCTTCCCTCTATTCGACGTTCTGAACATCCGGACAAACGAATCTGAGAACCTTCAAAAGGGCGGACGTTCGAACGGGCCTATCATTGACCCATGTGTGGCCGGTTCACCCAGGCGGCGCCTGGCGAGGTCATCGCCGAGCTCTTTGACCTTCCGGAGGTGCCGAAGCTGACGCCTCGCTACAACATCGCGCCCACACAGGACGTCGCGGCGGTGCGGGCCGGGGTCGAAGGCGGCCGCGTTCTCGTGGAGTTGCGCTGGGGCCTGATCCCATCGTGGGCGAAGGACCGTTCGATTGGGTCGCGGATGATCAATGCACGCGCCGAGACCGTTGCCGACAAGCCGGCTTTCAGGGCCGCGCTCCGGAGCCGGCGGTGTCTGGTCCTCGCCGACGGTTTCTACGAGTGGCAGCGCCTCGGCGCGCGCAAGCAGCCGTACTTCATCGGGTTGCGCAACGGCGGCCCGTTCGCCTTCGCCGGCCTGTGGGAGCGTTGGGCTCCCAACGGATCGGAGCCGATCGAATCGTGTACGATCCTGACCACCAGTGCAAACGAGGTGATTGCTCCGATCCACGACCGGATGCCCGTGATCCTCGACGCGCAGGACCACGCACTGTGGCTCGACTCTGGCGTCGAGGGAGCTTCAGAACTCCTGCCGGTGCTCCGGCCTCAGCCGGCCGAAGCGGTCCGGGCGTTTCCAGTTGGCCTGCTCGTGAACAACCCGGCCAACGACGTGCCGGCCTGTCGGGAGCCACTCGCTCCGCGGTAGTCAGGGCGTGTTGCCGGCCAGCGATCCGGTGGCCCCATCGGTCGCCGGGGCGTTGAGCCACCGACGGTGGTACCAGAAGTACTGCTCGGGGCATGCCCTGATCGCGGCGCCGAGCGCGTCGTTGCAGGCAGCTGTGACGGCGAGGCGAAGCTGCTCCTCGTCGGCCCGATCGTCGTGGACCGCGAGCGGGGCGATGGCGACCTGGTGGCGACCGTCCGGCATCCGATGGCCGGTCATTACGAAAATCGGGGTTTGGTAGCGCGCCGCGATCGCGCCCGGTAGCGGGAGGGTCACCGCATCGCGTCCCAGGAACGGCGCCAACAACCCGCTCCGCCCGGCCCGGTGGTCGGCGACCATCACGACGGCCCGGCCGTCTCGGAGGCAGTGCAGGATCTCTCGCGGCGCGCCGCTGGCCTTCGGCACGAAGCGCACCGCCTCGCCGGGGATTCCCAAGATGAAACGCTGGACCATCGGGTTGTGTTGGCGCCCAACGAGAAGCGCGCTCGGGATCTCGGAGGCCGCCAGAGCCGTCACGTAGAGCGCCCAGGCGCCGACGTGGGCCGTAACGACGATCGCGCCGCCGCCCTCGAGCGAGGCCCGAAGCGCTTCCGTCCCGCTGAGCCTAACGAGGTCGCCCACGCGGTTGCGATCGGACCCTGCAAAGCGGACGAACTCCGCCACCGTCCGGCCGAAGTTGCGGGCGGCCCGTGCGGCGATGAGGCGCCTCCCGGCCGCGTCGATCTCGGGGAACGCCTGCTCCAGGTTGGCAAGGACAACCCCGCGCCGGATCCGGAGCCACCAGCCGAGCTGCCCCAGCGCCGCGCCCGCCTCAAGCGCGACCGGTCTCGGGAGGGCGCGCAGAATCGCCGACAGACCGAGCACGCAGGCATGCTCGAGGTAGTAGCGCGGCTTCATGCGTCGCCGTTCAGCACCCGCCGCGCTAGCGTCAGGGCGGAGTGGAAACCCCCCACGTCCAGGACCACGACGGGCTCCGCTGGTTCCGCCTTGATGGGCCCGATCTGCGGGGTAAGGGTCATGTGCCACCGGAGCAGCTTGAGCAGCGCACGGACGACGTCTGCGATCGAGTCGCGCAAGCCGGAAAGCCGCCCTGTATCAGCCATCGCACCTCCCGGTGTACGACGTGTCGAAGCGACCGCGACAAATCTACCAGAGTCCGGCTCCATCGGGCATGACCAGGTGGCCACTTACTCGGTGGAGCCTTCTGAGCCGGTCCGGAATGTGGCCCTCTGTCGTTCCGGTCTACCGTTGCCCTGCGGCAGAGTCGCGTTCCTCGGGCGGCCGCAGGAGCTGAAGCTCGTACAGTGCGCGGTAAAGTCCTCCGCGCGCGAGCAGTTCCACATGGGTGCCCTGCTCGACCAGCTGGCCGGAGTGCATCACCATCACACGGTCGCAGCCCACCACGGTTGCGAGTCGGTGGGCGATGATGAGGGCCGTGCGCCCGGCGAGGACTCTCTCGAGAGCGTGCTGGATAACGGCCTCCGTGAGCGGGTCGACGGACGCTGTCGCCTCGTCCAGCAGAAGGAACTCGGGGTCGCCCACAAGCGCTCGGGCGAAGGAGACGAGCTGACGCTCGCCCACCGAGAGCCCGGTGCCGCGCTCGGCGAGAACCGTGTCCAGCGCCTGGGGGAGCCGGTCGAGGAGCGGTCCGGCCCCGACCTGCTCGAGTGCCCAGCGGATGCGGGCGTCGTCCACGCCACGACGCCCGAGCGACACGTTCTCGCGGAGACTGCCAGCAAAGCAATCGATCTCCTGAAGAACCACCGCAAAGCGCCTGCGAAGGTGGGCGAGGTCCCACTGGCGGACGTCCGTCCCGGCGACCGTCACGCTGCCGCGCTGGACGTCGTAGAAGCGCAGGAGGAGGTTGACAAGCGTGCTCTTCCCGGCCCCTGTGTGACCCACGACGGCGAGGCGCTCGCCACCGCGAGCCGAGAACGCGACGTCTCGTAGGACCCAGTTCTCCCCCTCGTAGGCAAACCAGACCCGGTCGAACGCGAACGTGCTCGCATGCTCGGGAGGCGAAAAGGGCAGCGCCGGCTGAGCGATCCCGGGCACGGTGGACAGGAGTCCCTTGAGGCGTTCGGCAGCCGCGAACGAGGCCTGCAGGATGTTGTAGTTCTCGGCCAGGTCGGCGATCGGCCGGAAGAACCGCTGGACATACTGCAGGAACGCGAATAGCACGCCGATGGAGAGGGTTCCTCCGTACTTCCACGCCCCGCCGAACACAAGCAGCAGCGCCATGCCGCTCGCGATCAGAATCTCCACCATCGGGTAGAACACCGCGTAGTAGAAGACGCCGCGGATGTTGATGTCGCGGTGAGCCGCATCCAGCTCCCTGAACGCTGCCGAGGTGCGCTGCTCGGCGCGGGCCAACTGGACCACAGACATCCCGGACAAGTGCTCCTGGAGGTGCGTGTTGATTGCGGCGACGCGCGTTCTCACCTCTCGGTAGATCGACCGTGCCCGCCTCCGGAACCACCCGGACAGGAGGATCATGAAAGGCAGAACGGCAAAGGCGACGAAGGCGAGGCGCCAGTCCAGGGCAAACAGGATGGTCGCGATCCCGCCAAGCACCGAAAGATCGGCCAGGATCTCGACGAGGCCGGAGGTGAAGAGCTCGTTGAGAGCCTCGACGTCGCTGGTGAGCCGCGTGATGACGCGTCCGGCCGGCGTGCGGTTGAACCATGCGACATCGAGACGCTGGAGGTGGGCGAAGAGCGCATCGCGCAGGTCGCGCATCACGAGCTGACCGGTCATCAGCATCGTGCGTGCCTGCAGGATCAGCAGGAAAGCAGAGCCCATCACGCTCGCGAGGTAGAGAGCCACCAAGGCGGCCAGGCCCGCAGGGCCCACGGTTGGCAGGTGGAGCGCCTGCATGAAGTGCAGCACATGCTGGGCGCTGGTGCCGGGCTGCGGCTTCATGTAGAGGTCGATCGCGGCTGCCGTCAGGAGAGGGCCGGCGATCTGGAACGCCGAGCCCGCCAGGACCAGGGCGATCGCCCCTACGATGCGACCCCGGTAGGGGCGGGTCCACGAGATCAGCCAGCGCAGTAGGGCTCGATCGGCTCCGGTGTCGGAGGGCGCTGGGGCGGCGTCGGGCTCGGCGCTCATCGGTGGGTTCGGCGGCTCATGACCCGCTGGTCGGCCCGGCCGCGAGGGGCTCGACGATTGGGCGCCCGAGGCGCGCTCCGACCTGCTGGACGCGCGCGAGGCCCTGCAGCGCTCGGAACCGAATCGTCTTCTTCCACCGTCCCGGCCGCACCACGTCCGCCGCGAGCAGCGAAACGATCGCGGCCGTCAGCCGGGAAGCGTCGGTCGGGCTGAAGAAGAACGCCAGGAAGTGCCTGTCGTAGTACGCTCGGATGAAGGAGAAGAAGAGCCGGTGCAGGCTCCGGGTGAGCGAGATGGTGGGCCCGAGGTCGCTCGCATCGACGCGTCCGTGGCGCATCAGAGATTCAATGATGTCCTGGGCGGCCGAGGCAGCCGTGGTGGTTGAAATGAAGACGCCAGTCGAGAAGATGGGGTCGAGGAACCCCGCGGCGTCGCCTATGAGGCAGTACCCGTCACCGCCGATCTGCATCACCCGGTAGGAGAAGTTCTGGACTGCGCTGAAAGGGATTAGGCGCTCGGCGTGCTCCAGCCTGCGCGCGACTTCCGGCGTCGCCTGCACTGCGGCGCTGAAGAGGCTCTCCGGGGTGCCCCCTGAGGCCCGCCACTTCTCCACGTCGAGCACCGCTCCGACCGAGACGGTGTCGTCGGCGAAGGGGATCAGCCAGAACCATCCCCCATCCGCCAGTACGATCGTGATGTTGCCAGCCTCCCGCTCCGGGGGCAGCCAGACTCCCTTGAAGTGCGACACTGCCGCGACCTTCCGGTGCATCGGGTACGGGAAACGCCACCCCATCCGGCTGGCGAGGAACGACGACTGGCCGCTCGCGTCCAGGAAAGCGCGGCATCGGATCACGCGCTCGCCGCCCCCGGGCTCCCGAACGACGAGCCCGACGAGGCGCTTGCCCTCCCACCGTGGCGCCCCGGCGTGCCAACCCTCCAGGACGTCGGCGCCTTTGGCCCTGGCGTTTGCGAGCAACGCGGCGTCGAACTCGTCCCGCCGAACCTGGTACGCGTGGGGGATTACCGGGGCAAATGCGTCTTCGAACCAGTAGACTACGTGCCGGCTTCCGTCGTGGCTCACGAAGCTGGCGCCGTCCTTGCGGCGGGTGTGCGGGAGGGCCCGCACGGCCTCATGGACGCCGAGGCGGTCAAGGAGCGGCAAGGTGTGGGGCAGGAGCGACTCCCCGACATGGAAGCGGGGGAAGCGCTCGCCCTCCAGGATCACGGTCTCGAGACCAGCCGCAGCGAGGAGCGTCCCGGCGGTGCTTCCGGCAGGTCCCCCTCCGAGGATCAACACGTCTACCGCGCGCTCACCGGCCACGGCTAAATTGTACCTCGTCTCGTTATAGTTTCCCGAGGATAACCCCGAGGGCATCGATCTCGCCAGCGGTGGCGTAGAAGTGGGGCGAGAAACGGGCCCAGCCCTGCCGCGCAGTGACCTCGATGTGGCGCTCGCGGAGGCGGCGCGCGACATCGTCGGCCGGCAGGATCGGGTGACGCGCAGCGACGATCCCGGCAATCGGGTGCCCTGAGCCCGGCGATCCTACGCGCCACCCTGCCTTGAGGAGGACCTGGGTCAACGCGCGAGCGTGGCTGACTACGCGGGTGTGGATCTCACCGATCCCGGCCTCCAGCAACAGATCGAGCGCGGCCGCCAGTCCGGCGACGAGGATATTCGGCATCGCGCCGGGCTCGAATCGCCGCCCGTCCGCGTGAAACTCGAGTTCATGGAGGAAAAGTTGGTTGTCCGGACGCCGCACGTTGAGCCATCCAGCCAGGACGGGGTGAAGTGCTGACCGCAACGCCGGCTTCGTCGCCATCACGCCGACGCCCTCGGGACCCAGCAGCCACTTATGTCCGTCCGCGACCATCGCATCCACGCCCAGCTCGTCGAACCGGTCGGGAAGGACGCCGAGCCCTTGAATTGCGTCGAGAACCACAAGGACGTCGCGCTCGTGCGCGGCATAGGCGAGTTCGGCCACCGGTGCTACCCATCCGGTGTGGAACGCGACCCACGAAAGGGCCAGCATGCGCACCGGCGGCTTGAGGAGGGGCAGCACGACTTCCGGAGTGAGCCGGCCGCCCGGAGTAGGGAAGCGCCGTACGCTGACCCCACGCCGATGCAGGGCGAGATAGGGTGCGACGTTGGCGGCAAACTCCTCCTCGCCGACCAGAACCGCGTCGCCCTTCTTCCAGGTCAGCCCTTGAGCGATCAGTGAGAGCCCCTCAGAGGTGCTGCGTACGAGCGAGACGTCCTCGGCTCGGCAGCCCATCAGCTCGGCAGCGAGCGCCCGGGTGGACAGCTCGGTCTCGCGCCAGCGCTGCCAGTTGTGGGAGCCGACGCTCTCCTGGTCGGCGATCCGGTCGCGCATCGCGTCGGCCACCCGTCGCGGGAGCGGGGCGACGGCCGCGTGGTTAAGGTAGAGGCAATGCTGCCGCACCGGGAATTCAGGGAGCCAGCGAGCGAGGTCGAGCGGCACGCGCCGAGTATACCCGTGGGCCTCGTGGCACTCCTGTCCCTGGTCGGGAAGGCTCGAACCGATCAGACCGCACTCGATGCCCGTGACAGCGGCTTGAATCCCATCTCGCACATGAGTTCGTCGGAGACTGCTGCCGGCTGACTCCGGGTTTGCTCTTGCTAACGACGTACCCCGGGAGGCGTAAACAGCCGGCTGGTATCCAACGGCGTCGGAACCACGACGCAGTGCTGGAGCGAGGCACCGCACGCTGCGATGACCGCTTCCCTCAGGGCGTCAGGCGGAGGAACAAGATCGAGGAGGCGCCGCGCCCGGGCCGGCTGGCTGTTCGGTAATCCCCACATCAGCTCCGTGTAGGCGGACACTCCAAGACGCTTTCCCGGGGCGTCGAGCGTCCAGAAGCCGCTCGACCTCCCGCAGCGTTCCGCCTGGAGCGTCAGCTGCCAGTCGAGGGACCGGCCCTCGACCGCACTCGTGGGGAGTGGTGGTCCGCCACGCCAACCGGCGTTGAGGAAAAGCGCGAGACGAGGCTCCCACGGCGCCCGCCAGGCAAGCTCCTCCATCAGCGCGCGCAGGCAGCTGATCCGTCCGTCGATCGTGATCGGCTCCTCCCTCAGACCGTCCACACCAAGCTTCGAGAACCGGCTGGCCTGACCGAGTGCAAACGCCCACGCCACGTGGGCATCAACGAGATACGCCAGCACAGATTCGTCCGTGGGAAACAGCTCGGGGTGGGACAGCGGTCCGCGCTGGGCCAGATCGGCGAGGTAGCCCCGAAGCGCGCCGCCGCGGGCTAGGCTCGACGCCTGGGATTGCCCCCCTGCGGACAAGGCTGCGAGCGCGGCAGAGAGAGCCTCGTGGGTTGCAGGGAGAGCGGAGGCCCAGTCGGGCGCTGCAGCCGGAGCGGGCAGCTGGCCGGGCAACGCGTGGCACGACCACAACCCGACCACGACCAAGGCCATCGGCCAAACAAAAGGGCGGTGCCTGTCACGGCTGCAGTGATCTTGCCGTTTGGCGCGCGTCAGCACGTCAGGATTGTAATCGCGCGCGGTGCCCGACTGCTACGGTCGGTGGCTATGGCTCGAGCCGCTGCTGGAGCTGTGAGAGGTCGAACCGGAGTGAGAGCCGACGTGAGAGGTCGTGGTTCGGACCGGAACGCTGTGCACCTGGGCCCGTTCGGCCGAAGAAGAGCGTACGAACGAGCGGGAGGACACGACCGAGGGGCCCGAGACTCGGGGCTCGGCCACATACGACCTGTGGGCCACCGGCCCCCCGATGTCGCGGCGCGTCGTCATCGAACCCCAGCTCTCGCGCGAACGGCCGAGATTTCTGTTGTACAGCGAGTGGCTCGAATCTCCCACCCGGCTCGAGAAGTTGCTGTGCGGGCGCTCAGGCGGAGACGACTTCGGCTGGTCAACCGTCCGCGGACCACTGCTGTTGGGACCCGTCCCCTGCGATCGGGTCGACTGGCCGGTATCGCGTGAGGTGGCCGGGGGGCTGTCCCGGTGAACGACCTCTCGCCTCACGACCGGAGGATTCGAGCCTCTCTCGACGGTGGTGGGCCCACGCCGCACTTCCGTCTGATTCCTGCCGGAGCCGGGCACGGTGCCGGTGCTGACCCGTCCCGGGAAGTCCCGGCCTGGTGAGCGACCGACGCCACTGCCGCCGGACGAAGTCAGCCTCGTGACTTCGGTTGCGGAGCGAACACCCCTCGTGACCTCCGTGGTGCTGGTGAGGCGGAGGTTTGGCGAGCCCGTGGCCGATCGCATTCCGGTCATAGGCTCGCGGCCCATGACCGATGACAGATCCGGGATCTCGCGGGTCGATGGTCCCTGCCTGAAGAACGACTCGACTGCGCCGTCGCCCGGTGAGCGCCCGGGGAAAGACGTGATGAGCGGCCCGGAGCGCACGAACCCCTCACGCCCTGTCTCTCCTTCATGGAGGAAACGCTGCGAGTCAAGGCGCACACGATCGATGTGCAGTGACGAGAAATGGCCGCTCGGCACCACAGTCCACGGTCGCGGATCGATCTGGCCCAGCCGCACGCGTCCGGAGAAGTTGAAGCTCACCTCGCTCCAGCGCCGCGGATAGCGCCAACCCTCGCCCCAGCACTGACTGCAATTGTGGTAGTACCACCAGTCGTAGTAGCCGCGGGGGCACCATCCGACGTAACCGGGGGAATAGAGCCAGTCCACCCAGGCGGGGCCCCAAACGGAGTCGAAACCCCAGACCCATCCGAAGCTCTCGTCCAAGTACCACGAACCGTAGTGGAACGGGTACCATCCCCAGGGTTCGTACGAGATCCACGACCAGCCGACCGGCGTCCAGTACCAGCGGCCGTGGGAGTAGGGCACCCAGTCGTTATTGACCCTGGGCTGCCACATCCAGCTTGAGAAGGTTGGGACGTAGACCCAGTCGCCGTAGGCATCGAGCACCCCGGCCCGGTTGGCGTCCCGCGAGCCGACGTACTGGGCCGTAGTACCGCTCGGAACGTGACGGCGCTCCTGCACCCAGTTCCAGAAATCGTCGCTGCCGTCGGATATCGAGGCCCGCTGGAGGCCGCCTTCCTGCTGGCCGACAACGGCTTCCTCACCGCTCCGCAGGATCTCCGAGCCCACGCCGGCCGGGAGCTCGGCAAAACCGCTGTGCGCCTGGACCCGGATCTCGCTGCCGCGAAGCTCCATGCGGTACAGGCCGGGTCGGTTGAGGAAGATCGCGCCGGCCGGACTGTCGAAACGCAGAGAGCCATCGCCCGCCGCCGTGGTGGGGATCTCGATGGCCGCCGTTCCGTCAGCCAGATAGAGAGCCGTACGGGGAGAGGTGTCGTCGCGCGAGAGGGCGATGGCATCGAAGTCGACCGTGGTGAACCCGTCGAGCCACAGGGTGCTTCCGTCCGCCAGCTGCACCTCCACGCGGGCGCCGCGAGCGGTGTCCAGGCGGTCACCCGCGAGGACGGGCATGTTGACGACGACATCGAGGGTGTCTTCGGCGTGCGCCGGGCGCACCGTGGCGTACCGCTCGAGGTAGGAGATGTAGCTCAGCGAGGTCATGTCGTCCCCGGCAAAGGCCACCGGAGCCAGCAACAACCCGGCCAGGACCGCGGTGGGTGCCGAAAGAGCGCATCTCATGGTCGACCTCCCGAAACCTCGCTGATTCCGGCTGCAACTACCGTGCCATCACCGCGCGAGCAGACGGTCGAGCACCACCTGCTGCTGCGACTGCCGGAGTTTAACCAGAGTGCCCGCCGGGTAATGCCCCGAGCGGAGACAGACGCCGGGGTAGGTGACGCACCCGGGGCCCATCAGGACTCCGGGGTTGAGGACCGTATTGCAGCCGGTCCTGCACCCGTCGCCGAGGACCGCGCCGAACTTGCGGAGGCCGGTAGAGATCAGCTGCTCCTGGTGGCGGAAAGTAACTTCACGCCCTACGTTCTTGACGTTCGAGAGGATGGTCCCCGCCCCGAGGTTGACGTCGCAGCCCAGGATGCTGTCACCGACGTAGTTCTGATGCGGCGCGTGAGCGCCGTTCAGGAAGATGGCGGTCTTGACCTCGGAGTGGGCACCGACGACGCAGCCCTTTCCCATCACCACACGACCGCGGACGTACGCTCCTGTGCGGATCTCGCACCCGTTCCCTACGATCAGCGGCCCTCGCAGCACCGCGCCCGGCTCGATCCGGCACTCCGCGCCGATGAACAACGGCCCTCCGAGGACGTGGACGCTCTCGCTCAGCGGTGTCAGCACCTCCCACCGGTCCCAGGCGGCGATGTAGGCGTCGAGGGCCTGACCCAGCGCCTCCCAGACCGGGCGCTCGGGATCAAACAGGGCGGCGTGATCGAAGTCCGCGAGAGTAAAGAAGTTGGTCGCTGAGAACGGTGTCATGGCCGGGAGTATAGCTCTGCGATCCGTTGCAGGCTCCGAATCCCGACTACGCCTGCCGGGCCCTCCAGATCCGCGTTCGCAGCAGAGCCCTCATGAATGGTCCAGGCTAAGCGGTCGTGGTGTCTGACGAAGGCCGCTTTACGATGACCAGGGTCTGGTCGTCTTCCGGAATGGAGGTCGCGGCGTAGCGCGAGACGGCCTGAAAAACCGTCTGCACGATTTCGCTTGCCGGGCGGTCCGCGTGCCGGGACACAAGCCGTAGGAGGCGTGCGACGCCGAACTCCTCGTCCGTGCGGTGGTGGTGACACTCAGTGATTCCGTCGGTGTAGAGCACGAGGATGTCGTCCGGCAGGAGCTGCGCGAAGCCGCGGAGGTACGTGGCGTTCGGCGAAGGGCCGAGGACCATGCCGCCTTCGCGGAGGTACTCGACGTCCCCCCGCCGATGGATGATGAACGGAAGCACGTGACCGGCGTTCACGTAGATCAGGTTGCCGGTGGTCTCGAGCTCTGCGAGGAAGAGGGAGACGAACTTCGAAGCAAGTTGCGATCGGTTGATGATCGCGTTGAGCCTTTCGACGGTCCGCGTTAACTTGAAGTCGCGAGTCAGACCCATTCGGAGGCCCATGTATACGTCTCGGACCTGCAGGGCGGCGGGAAGGCCGTGACCGGATGCGTCCGCGATCGCGAGATCGAAGATCTCAGGGGTCACCCGGATATAGTCGAAGAAGTCACCGCCGACCGTCTCGGCTGGGCGCGAGTCGCCTGCGATATCGAAGTCCCCGTAGCGAGGGGTGCGTTTCGGCAGGATCGAACTTTGAATCAGGCGCGCGTCCTGCAGGATCGACTCGAAGCGCTCCTGGCGCAGCTTCTGGTTGACGGCGAGACGCACGATGTTGAGCGATGACTGGAGGTCCTCAGTCGATCCGCGCGCCGGGTCCACATCGAAAGAGATAAGGTAGTCGCCGTCCGCAACCGCGATGGCGGCAAAGCGCTCATGAGTCCCGAGCTGAGCCTCGAGTGCGGGGTCCAACTCGGGCGCGTTGCGGGGCATCACGACGAGGCCCGACTCGAGCACCGCCTCGATGGCCGCGTAGTCGCGTGGGACGTGGGTCCCGAGGGGAGCCTGATCGGCCGTGCCGAACACCTGAACGAGCTCGTACTCGTTGCCCTCGAGGCGGTAAATACGTCCTCCGAGGATTCCGAGATCATCGCGGAAGTTCACAGTCATGTAGCTTGTAACATTGCGAATCGTCCCCAGGATGTCACCGGCGTGCTCGATTGCATCGAGGGTGCGCTCGACCCTGCGGAACAGCGATTTCGGCGCGCTGGCAGAGGCCTGCACCTGACGCTTGCGGCGGCTCATCGTGTTTTCCTCACATGGTTCTCATGGGTCCGCGGCACAATACTGCCCCGGGACCGGCCGGGAGAGCTTACCACTTTGCTCTGTTGCTTTCGAATGTCAGTGCGGGCTGGCTGGCACGGGTTGCCCGGCGAGCTGGTTCTCCAAGAGGATCGCATCCCCATTGTCCGGTTCGAGCTTCAGCGCCCGCTTGAGGTCGTTCCTGGCGCGGTCGGGTCTAGACCGGGCCATCTCCACCCGAGCTAGAGCCACCCAGGGATCCGCGAATCTCGGCCCGAGGTAGCTGGCTCGTTTATAGAGGCGAATCGCGGCGCTCATGCGTCCCCGGGCAAGCTCAAGGTCCCCGCGCACGATCAGCGTGTGAGGGGTGGCATTCCCGACCTTGATGGCCCGGAGAGCCGTTTCGGCTTCCTTTTCCTTGCCTAGGGAGCGGTAGAGCGACGCGAGGTTCCCGAGGATCGTCGGATCGTCGGCCGAGATGGTCAATGCATGGGAGTAGGCACCAAGCGCGCCCTGAGTTTCTCCGAGACGACGCAGCGCAACACCCACGTTCCCCCAGGTCGGCGCAAATGTCGGTGCCAGCCTGGTCGCGTATCCGAAGAAACGGAGCGCAATGTCGGGGTGACCGATGCGGAGCTCGTCCGCGCCCCGGTTGTTGAGGTAGAGGGCTGTGATCCAGAGGTCGTCCAGCGGCTGGACCGCCATCGGCCGTTCGTGCTGGCGCCGATCGAAGTCGAAGTACTGCCAGTCGGTTGCGTACTGCAGAGCAGCCACCACATGATTGTTCACGATGATAAGGTCGCCGTCCTTCTCGCTGGCCTGGGCGCGCTTGACCAGGGCAGTGGTCACGGGGAGATTGAGCGACCGGCCCATAGCGACGAAGAGGTTCGTGAAAGAGAGGCAGTTGCCCTCACGTCGGGCGAACGCTTCGATCGCCGTGAAGGTCTCGCGATGCTCGTATCGGAAGGGGAACGTCTCTTCCTTGAACAGGGCGCTCTGGAGACGCTGAAGGCGTTCCGGTGGTGTGCCAACGCCGGCGAAGCTGTCCGCCCTCTTCCGGATCTCGTCGTTGACCGCCAGCGGGTTTGGGACCTCACGCACGTCGACGCCGCGCTTGACCATTTCCTGGGTCCACCTCTCGGGGGAGAGGTAGACGTAGCTCTCTTTGGTGCTGGCACAGCCTACGGCCGACAACGCGAGCACCACGACCGCTCCGTGTGATTTCACGAGGAAAGTATACGGAACTCCGCGGTCGAGGTTTGCGATCCTGGGTAGCGCCGCCCGGAGCGACGGGTGAAGGGATCGCCTCTGTCCTTCGCGGTCTCGGTCGGGCACAATCAGTGTTCGACAAATGATAGGCTCTGGGTCCGGCAAGGGGAGATGACCATGACCTACGAGAACTTGCTGATCGAAGACAAGGACGGCGCGCGTTGGATCATCCTCAACCGGCCGGCCAGGCTGAACGCTTTGAACCGGGCTCTTCTCGCGGAGCTTGCAACCGCCGTCGCCGCCGCCGACGAGGATGCGGGGGTTCGAGTTGTCGTCATCACGGGGCAGGGCGAAAAGGCCTTTGCTGCCGGGGCCGACATAGCCGAGTTCGTCGGGCTGAGTTCTGGTGACGCGGAGGAGCTGGCGCGAGCCGGCCAGGCGGTTTTCGGCGGTATCGCAGCGTTGTCCAAGCCGGTGATTGCTGCCGTGAACGGCTTCGCGCTCGGTGGGGGCTGCGAGCTGGCGCTTGCCTGCCACATCCGCCTGGCCTCGTCCGCGGCCCGCTTCGGTCAGCCCGAGGCCAAGCTCGGACTCATACCGGGTTACGGCGGCACCCAGCGCCTCGCACGGCTTGTCGGCCAGGGGAGGGCTCTCGAGCTGCTTCTGACCGGTGGAATGACCGACGCGGCAACAGCGCTCGCATGGGGACTGGTGAACCGTGTCGTCGAGCCTGCGGAGCTCAGGTCTGCCGCTCAGCGGCTGGCCGGGGAAATCGCCGCCGTGTCGCCCTTGGCTGTGTCTCGCTGCCTCACGGCCATCCGCGTTGGGCTCGGGCTGCCGCTTGACGATGCGCTGGAGATGGAGGCGGCGCTCTTCGGGCTGTGCTTCACGAGCGAGGACATGCGCGAAGGCACGTCGGCCTTTCTGGAGAAGCGCCCAGCGCATTTCACCGGGCGGTGAGGACTCACTGGTCCTTTCGTACCATCCCTCGCCCCCCGATCGGTCGCACGCGTCCGGCGGCTGCCACTGCCCCTACATCGCTTCGGGCTGCCGGCGAAGCGGACCTTGAGAGTTGCGTGAGTTGAGCGATGATGGAACCCGTATGAACGGTTTGCTCGAGACGCTGGTATTCGACTGGAACAGCACGGAGTCCGCGGCTCTGCCGTTCCCCGGCAACGTGGCATTTGACGACGAGACATTGAGGGACGGGCTCCAGAGCCCTTCGGCCAGGCACCCGGCTGTCGAGGAGAAGCTCGCGATGCTCGAACTCGCCGCCGCCGTAGGCGTCACTTCTGCGGACGTCGGTCTTCCCGGGGCGGGCGCCGCGGCAGCGCGCGACGCCGAGGCCCTCTGCGCGGGTATTGCGGGCGCCGGCCTCCCGATCGAGCCCAACTGCGCGGCCCGGGCCACCGCCGACGACATCAGGGCGGTCCTCGAGATCTCACAGCGGTTGGGCAGACCGGTCGAGATCGCGCTCTTTTTGGCGTCATCTCCGATACGGTGTCACGTTGAAGGCTGGTCGCTCGACGAGCTTGCGGAGCGCGCGGAGCGGTGGGTCGCGTTCGGGGTGAAGAACGGTGCGCCGGTGACCTTTGTGGCCGAGGACGCCACCCGCTCCCAGCCGGACGATCTCCGGCGGCTATTCGCGGCGGCGGTGGGCGCAGGTGCGACCCGGATCTGCATCGCCGACACCGCGGGGCAGGCAACGCCGGTCGGAGCGTATCGGGTGGCGAAGTTCGTGAGGCAGGCGTTGGCGGAACTCGGTGCAGGCGGCGTCGGCCTCGACTGGCACGGGCACAACGACAGGGGGCTCGCAGTCGCCAACGCGCTCGCCGCTGCCTGGGGCGGAGCGGACCGCCTCCACGCGACGGCGCTCGGCGTCGGCGAGCGGGTGGGGAACCCGCCGATGGAGCAGCTCCTGGTGAACGCGCGTCTCCTCGGGTGGGCGACGCCCGACCTCCTGCGCCTGACGGAGTACACGGAACACGCCAGCCGGATGGTGGGTGTCCCGATCCCCCCGGGCGCTCCGGTGGTCGGGCGTGACGCCTTCCGGACGACGACGGGCGTGCACGCCTCGGCAATCATCAAGGCCGGACTCACCGGCGACGAGGAACTCGTCGACCTGATCTACTCGGCGGTGCCGGCGCGGTGGGTCGGACGGAGGCAGGAGATCGAGATCGGACCCATGTCAGGTTCGTCGAATGTGAGGGCGTGGCTCGCCAGCCATGGCCGCGCCGAAGACCGTGCGGTACTGAGCCGCATGCTCTCGGCCGCAAAGGGATCCGATCACACACTCTCGGACGAGGAGCTGGAGAGAATTGCTTCTGCTCCAGCTGATGGCGGCTGGTCCTGAGTCCCCGGCGTTGAACCGGGCAGTTTCCTGAGAAGGCCGCGACGTGGTGTTGCAGAGAGCCGGGTGGGTGTGCACAATGCCTCGGTTGTCTGTACCTTGGAGGCACGGATGAAGGTGCACGAGTACCAGGCGAAGGAGATCCTCGCCCGCTTCGGCGTGGCGATCCCGCGAGGGGAGGTCGTCACTACTCCGGAAGGAGCGCGATCGGTTGCCGCCAACCTAGGAGGCAAAGTCGTGGTCAAGGCCCAGGTTCACGCCGGAGGCCGAGGGAAGGCCGGAGGCGTGAAGCTGGCAAACGGGCCGGACGAGGCCTCCGAGGTGGCCGGCCGCATCCTCGGCATGAACCTCGTGTCGAAGCAGACCGGGCCCGAGGGCAAGATCGTCCGCAAAGTGCTCGTCGAGGAAGCGCTTGGAATTGCGCGCGAGCTCTACCTCGGCGTAGTGCTCGATCGCGCCGCAGGGCTTCCGGTGCTGATGGCCTCCAAGTTCGGCGGGATGGAGATCGAGGAGGTCGCCGCCGAGCACCCCGAGGCGATCCTCAAGGAGCACTTCGGGCCCCTCGCTGGGCTGCAGGCGTACCAGGCGCGCAAGCTGGGCTTCGCGCTCGAACTCTCGGGGGACACCTTCAAGAAGTTCGTCAAGTTCGTGGCCGCGCTCGCCCGCGCCTACAACGAGAGCGACGCAACGCTGGCCGAGATCAACCCGCTGCTCATCACGACCGACGGCGACGTGCTCGCGCTCGACGCCAAGATGAACTTCGACGACAACGCCATCGCGCGCCACCCCGACATTGCGGAGATGCGGGATCTCGAGGAGGAAGACCCTCTCGAGGTCGAGGCGTCGAAGTTCGACCTCAACTACATCAAGCTCGACGGCACCATCGGCTGCATGGTGAACGGGGCCGGGCTCGCGATGGCCACCATGGACATCATCAAGCACGCCGGCGGCGCGCCCGCAAACTTCCTCGACGTGGGCGGCGGGGCGAGCCAGGAGAGGGTCGAGAACGCGTTCCGGATCTTGCTCTCGGACGCTTCGGTGAAGGCGGTCTTGATCAACATCTTCGGCGGCATCGTCCGGTGCGACATGATCGCCTCCGGCGTCGTCGCGGCCGCGAGGAACCTGGCCGTAAAGGTCCCGATCGTCCTTCGGCTTCAGGGCACGAACGTGGAGGAGGGGCGGCGCATCCTGGCTGAGTCCGGCCTGAAGCTCCAGTCCGCTGACGGCATGGCGGACGCGGCGGCGAAGGTCGTCGCGGCGGCAAGGTAGAGGAGGGGAATATGGCTATCTGGCTCGACTCCTCGACGCGCGTTGTCGTGCAGGGCCTCACCGGCAAGGAAGGACAGTTCCACGCCGCGAAGTGCCGCGATTACGGCACCAAGATCGTCGCCGGGATGACCCCGGGCAAGGGCGGCATGGCGGTGGACGGCGTGCCCGTTTTCAACACCGTGGCGGACGCGAGAGCGGCGACCGGCTGCACCGCGTCGCTCATTTTCGTGCCACCGCTCGCGGCCGCCGACGCGATCCTCGAGGCCGCGGACGCGGGCATCGAGCTGATCGTCTGCATCACCGAGGGGATCCCCGCACGCGATGAGGTCATCGTCCAGCACGCCCGCACGAAGGGCGCGCGCCTGATTGGCCCGAACTGCCCTGGGATCATCTCGCCGGGCAAGGCCAAGCTTGGGATCATGCCGGCCCACATCCACAAGGAGGGGAGCGTCGGCGTGGTGTCCCGCTCGGGAACCCTAACCTACGAGGCCGTGGACCAGCTCACCAAGCTCGGGCTCGGCCAGTCCACCTGCGTCGGCATCGGTGGCGACCCGGTGCCGGGGACCAGCTTCGTCGACGTGCTCCAGGCGTTCAACGCCGATCCACAGACCGAGGGGATTGTCATGATCGGCGAGATCGGCGGCAGCGCCGAGGAGGAGGCCGCGGCGTACGTCAAGGCCTCCATGAAGAAGCCGGTCGTGGCGTTCATCGCCGGTCAGACCGCGCCGCCCGGACGGCGGATGGGCCACGCGGGCGCGATCATCTCGGGCGGGAAGGGGACTGCGGCCGAGAAGATTGCGGCGCTCCAGGCGGCCGGCATCGCCGTGGCGGTGAGCCCCGCCGACATCGGCATCACGATGGCGCGAGCCCTCGGCAGGGTCTGAGGGAATGGGCTTGCTCCGCACGCCACGGCCGCGGCCGCCGCGTACCGCGGCCGCCACGCTGTCACCGAGGAAGGAGAGTGCTCACATGAAGCAGAGGACACTGACGATTCTGAAGCCTGATACCGTGGCTCGCCGCAACTGCGGCGCGGTCATCGCCCGGCTCGAGGAGGAGGGGTTTCAGATCCTGGCCGCCCACATGCTGCGCCTCTCCGAGGATCAAGCGATGGCGTTCTATGCGGTCCATAAGGACAAACCGTTCTACCGGCCGCTGGTCGAGTTCATGACGTCGGGGCCGGTGTGGGTGATGGCGCTGGAGCGCGACAGCGCGGTGGAACACCTGCGCAAGGTGATGGGCGCCACCGACCCCGCCAAGGCCGCGCCGGGCACCCTCCGACAGCAGTTCGCGAGCAACATAGAGCGCAACGCCATCCACGGCTCCGACTCGCCCGAGAACGCGCGCATCGAGCTCTCGTTCTTCTTCTCCGCCGCGGAACTGGCCTGAAGGCGCGGACCGTTAACCACTGCTTCCTCCGCTAGTCGCAGAGTGGTAGCCAGGTGGCGGAGTTGTTTCCGGCGGGGCTGCACGCTTGCTCGGACTGGCGTTCGCTCAACTTGACGGCCTGTTGGTTCATCTTGTCCCGAGGACAGGGGCGTTGTCTGTTCCAATGCCGTCTGTCGGCGGCTCACTGCGGGGCGGTTGAGGCCTTCGCGTCGGCGGGTGGGCCAGGAACACTCTCCGATGGTGGCGGGCGTAGCCGCTCTTCAGTCCGGATGAGCTGCTTTGCCAGAACGATCACGAGCACAGCCACGGCCCAGCCGGCAAGGACATCAACGAGATAGTGACAGCGCAGGTAGAGGGTCGAGAGCCAGTTCCCGAGGATGAAGGGCAGAAAAACCAGGAGCCAGCGACGGCTGAAACGGGCGACGTAGAAGAGCACGATGGTCGAGATTCCCACGTGCAGGCTGGGGAAGACATCACGCGGCGCTCGTACTTTGTCGAGTATGTCGTTGATGGGCCCGTAGAAAATCCCGTTCAATTCATGCTGGAAGAGGTGCGGGAACGCAATCGCCGGACCCACTGCAGGCACGAGGAGGTAGCCGATCGCCCCAAACACACCCGAGAGAAGGACCGCCAGCAGAAATTCACGGAAGATCCGTCGGTTGCGCACATACCACGCGAAAGCGAGCAGCGGCGGCAGGATCAGGTGGGAGAGGTAGGCGACGGAAAGGACGTCTGTGATTGGTTTGTGGACGAAGCGATCGAAGAAGACCGCGGGGGTCTGGCCGAACAGCCGTAGGTCCCAAGCGAGCAGCGCGGCGTCGCGATCCTCGGGATTCAGCACGAGCCAGACCTGGGCGTGGAAGGCACCGTAGAACATGAGGAAGAACAGGAATGGCAGCCAGTCACGGAACGTGCCCCCGATCTCCCGCAGCGTCTCGTTGAGGACGGGAGCGCCGCCCGCGATTGCATATCGAAGGGAGGCGAGGAACACGAGCACAGCCAACGGCGCAAGGATGAAGGTCAGTTCCCAGTACGTACTTTCGTCTAGGTGGAGACCGCGCAGGACGGCCCCGACGCCGGCGATACCGGCGAGCGCGAGGCCAAAGCTCGCGGCAAGCAGATCCTCGACTCGGATTCTAGTGAACAATGACCCTGAACTCCTTCTCCGGGAGGCAGAGGACGCCTGCGACAAGGGCAGCTCGCCAGGATGCGATTTCGGTCGGCTCCTTGAGGCGGGTTGCCGCAAGGTAACGCTCGAGGTCGGCGAGCGCTGCCGACCGGTCTCCGGTCGCGACATCGAGCCGAACGAGCTGGTAGACAGTGGGGTAGAAGTGGGGCACCTGAGCGAATGAGCGGCGGTAGTGGAGCAAAGCTCGAACGATGGAACCGTCTCGCTCGGCCAGCCGGCCAAGGAAGTAGTCGGGAAGGAAACCCGCCCCTCGTGCCGAAAGTGCTTGGAACGTCAGGTTGGCATCCGAAAAACGCCCAAGATAGTACTCGCACATGGCGACCAAGGCGAGGCGGTTGGCACTCATGACCAATCCCTCCCGATCTCGTGATCGGGAGAGCAACAATGCGTACGCATCCGCAAAGTGACCGCGGTTTATCTGGGCTGCCGCCCACAGATCCATCACCACGTCGGTCTTGTGTCCCCCAAACTGCTCGTGCAACCAGTAGTAGTGATCCGCGGTCGCCCAATCGTAGGAATATGAGGCGGCGGTTCCTCTTATCAAGGCCGCGGAAGCAAGCAAAAACGGAGTGAGAGCCGCAACTCCGACGACCCCGACCGCGGCGAATAGGCCCCGTGCCAGTCTACGGCCTGCACCGAGGTACCGGTCGTGGCAGAAGCGGCCAGCCACGAGTATCGCCGAAAGCGCGAGAAGCAGGACAACGAGCCGAGAGATGGCCACAACGAAAATGAACATTGACGGGCCGGCCTACCGTCTGCCTTGCGGACGGCAGCGCCGTCCTGCGGGATCCGACCCGCCTGCGCCAAAAGGAGCAAACCCAACGCTGGTCGAGGTCGCGTACGTCGCCGGCTTGATCGGACTCACCTCCGCATGAAATTATATCAAGGAGCAATCCTCCAGGCACAAGAGGGCGAGGGCACCCTCTCGGTCGCTACTGACGGGAACGGCGTTTCGTTCCGGCGCCCAGGTCGTCGGCACGACATCGGCGTTCAGGTATGCTTGCAGTGTGGCCTCGGGGGATTGGGAGAGTGGTGAGCCGCTGGTTGATTCTCGTCGCCCGAGTTCTCTCCTCTTGGTCGAGTTGACCTCAGGCGACCGGCGGCGGCTAACGGTCCTCGGTGCCCTCGTGACCGCGAGCGGCGCAACAGCCCTTCTGGCCGAGCAGGTCTTCGAGCGTATGCTCTCGACCGTCGTTGGCGCCAGCACGCCGGCTAGCGCCATCGTTCTCGCCGTCTATTTCCTCGGCCTTACCCTTGGCGGAGCACTCTACGGAGCCGCCGCCCCACGGCCGAGGCGGCCGGTGCTGCTCTACGGAGCGCTTGAGGGTTGCATCGCCTCATGGGCGTTCGGACTCTCGCTCCTGTTCTCGCCGGTCCAGGGCCTGGCCGGCTCCTTGATGCACCTGGCAGGCGAGTCCGCTCTTGCCGTCTTTCTGATGCGGGCGCTGGTCTCGTCGACCCTCATCCTGCCGCCTACGGTCGCCATGGGCATGACGTTCCCTGCTGTTGTGGCCGTGCTGGACGGTTTCGCGGTCGCCCGGCCGCAGCGCCTTCTCACGAGGTTCTACACCCTCAACCTGCTGGGCGCGATGGCGGGAGCGGGCTGCGGTCCCTACCTGATCTTCCCGGCGCTTGGAATGACGGGAACACTATTCTTCGCCGCTGCGGTGGGTGCCACAATCCTGGCGACCACAACGGTACTGGGGAGGTGGTGGCCGGCAGCGAGACCGGTCCCCGTCACGGGGATCTCCCAGACTGACCCGCCACTCCTCGCGTACCGAACCCTGGTTGGAGGCACCTCTGGACGCCTGTTGGTCATCGCGGCCTTTGTGTCCGGCTTCATCGCTTTTGGTTTTGAGGTTGTCTGGGTGCATCTCATCGGAGCCGTGCTCGGGAACTCTGTGTACGCATTCGGGCTCATGCTCGCGGCGGTACTTGGCGGCCTTTGGGTCGGCAGTGGTGTCACCAGCCGACTGCGCGCAGCGAACAACACGGTGCCCGCGTGGCTGGTGCCGATCGCCATGCTTTCCGCAGCGGCGGTGCTTGCCGCGACGCTCTCTGCGTGGCCTCAAGTGCCGGGTTTCCTCGGAAGGTGGGGAGCTGGGGCGACCACGTTCGTAGAGGGTGAGCTGCTTCGCCTTGTCGTGCTGATCGCACTGGTCACCATACCGGCCGCCTTCATGGGCACTGTCTTCCCGATCCTCTTGCGAACGCCATGGCTGCCGCCCGAACGCCGGGACGCGGCAACAGGACTGCTGGCGGCCGTCAACGCTATAGGGAGCATCCTCGGTGCGCTCCTCACGGGTTTCGTGCTTCTCCCGGCTCTCGGCTCCGAGGTCGCATTCCGCACCCTCGTGCTGCTCCTCGTTCCTTGTGCGCTGGCTCTCGGTCTCGTTGAGCTGAGGTCAGGTCAGCGAGAATCCCGTTGGGCGCCCCCGCGGCGGGTTGGAGCGGTGCTCGCGGCGATGGGAGGGATCGTGTGTGCCGGTGTGTGGTGTCAGCCGGGGTGGGACCACCTGGCACTCACTTCCGGAGTTAATGTGTACTTCAGCCCGCTTCACGTGACGGAGGAGTCGAGGCTCCTGTTCTTCCACGAGGACACGTCCGGCGGCTTCACGACTGTCGTCGCGAACCCCATCGCCCCTACCGGCGAGACCACGCGGGTGCTGCTCACCAACGGCAAGTTTCAGGGCAATGACACCGGCGAGATGGCGGCCCAAATGGCCTTTGCTTTGGTGCCCATCCTCCATTCGACCGCGTGGGATCGTGCGCTGGTCATAGGTCTCGGGACCGGCCACTCGGCGCACATCGTGGAGGCGGCCGGTTTTGGCCACGTGGACGTCGCTGAGATCGCGCCCGGGATCGTCGCGGCATCGAACGAGTGTTTCGGCCACGTGAATCACGGAGTTCTGGGGCGGCCCAATGTCGCGCTCCACCTCGAGGACGGGCGCAACTTCCTCCTGCGGACGACGGAGCGCTACGACCTCATCACGATGGAGATCACATCGATTTGGTTTGCGGGTTCCACCAATCTGTATAGCGAGGAGTTCTACCGTCTGGCGCGCTCGCGGTTGAGTGAGAATGGTATCTTCCAGCAGTGGATCCAGTTTCATCACATCGACCCGGAGGAGGTGGCCTCCGTCGTTGTGACGGTTCGAAAGGTCTTCCCGCATGCGGCGGTGTGGTACCTGGGAGGGCAGGGGCTCGTTGTCGCCTCGCCCGCCCCGTTGCGACTGCAACGTAAGGCCCTCGACCGCGTGATGGCGGCGCCGGGCTTGGCCAACGACCTCAAGGCCTTCGCCAGGATCGGTGGACTTGCGCCGACCGACCTGCCCCGGTTCAGGTTGCTCGACGCCGCAGCCGTCACACGCCTCGCGCAGCGAGCTGCAGCGCTCAAGGTCCCGGTCAACACCGACCGCAACCGCTACCTCGAGTACGCGACACCCAGGCACAACCTCGACCGCTGGCCCCGCGAGCCCGAGGTGCTCGAGTACCTGACCGACCTCGGTCGGCCGTGATCCGGCACGGTCCGCCAGCAGTTCGCGAGCAACGTCGAGGGCAACGCGATCCGCGGCTCCGACTCGCCCGAGAACGCCCGCATCGAGCTCTCGTTCTTCTTCTCCGCCGCTGAGCTGGCCTGAACCTGGCGGTCGTCCCAACTGAACCTCCGGTTGTCAGCAGCGCCCAGCAATGCGGTGGACACGGCCGAGCCAAGATAGGGTGACGGCTGAGCGGGTCAATGCTGTATGCCTCTTGGGGGATCGTCCCTCGTGGACGAGAACCTGGGCTGAGAGCTTGCCGCGACAAGGGCTATGGTGCTCCAATGCAAGCAATGAACGTCGACCCTGGCACCCATCCGATGATCAGCAAGGTTGCCCAGGCAGCTGGCATGATCCTCAGCGGGGCGACAGTTCTCGCAGGATCTCTCTGGTTGATCAGTCTTCGCCCCGGACTTGTACCCTACGGGTCGAGCCAGGCCACCCGTTTCTCAGTCTCGGCTGGATACAGGCTTCTGCTGGGCGTGGATCTACTCGTGGCGGCATGGGCCGTCGGGTGGATTGCCCTCGTGGTTCTGGGTCGAAGGGTGGTACGAGGCGCGTGGCTCTCCGAGCTCGATACGGTTCGGCCACCTCAGCTCTTTCTCGCCAGTCTGCTTCTCCTACAACTGCTCGTTGTTCTCGCCCACCGAGCGAACAGCGTTCCGCCAATAGTCTTCACGAGATCATCGCTCAAGGTCGGCCTTGGTGTGTACCGGTGGTCGGCCACCCTGGTTGGGGGGAATGCTGCAGGCCTGGGCTTTCTCGTTGCGTGCGCGGCGGTCGCATTGTGGTACCTCAGTGGTGCTCTTGGGTGCTCTCGTCACCGAGACGTGCCGACTCCAACCGTCATGTCAACGCATGCGTGGGCCAAGCAGGTGGCAGTCGGGTGCGTCGAGATCATCGCCGGGTTTGCCCTCTTGATGTTCCTTCCAGTTGCCGCCGAGAGCATCGCTCGCGAGTTCAGGCCGAGTGGCTGGTTCTTCTGGGAGGGCGAGGTCATCCCGTTTCATTTGTTTGGATTCTCGCTGTCCGACCATCACTTTCATTTCTGGTTTGGAGATGCTTCGTGGCCGGCTTGGGTTGGGCTGACGCTAGCCCTCGCGGCGACCTCGTGGGCGTTTGGCTTGGTGGCCTCCGCAGTTGTGCGGCGCGTAGCGGGCATCAAGAGCGTGAGTGCGCGCAGCGCCGAAGAGGCACGATTTCAGGCCGCAAAGAAGGTGCTCGTTTGGCTCCTCGGTGCCAACGTGGTTCTTGCCGTTGGCTTGCCGCCAGAGGAGCTGGGGCGCTTTCATTTGGCGAGCACCATGACAGATTCCGGCTTCGCAAGCTGGCGGTTCAGTCTCGACTTCTGGTTGGGGCTGGTTGCTCTGCTTGTGGTGGCTGCGGCGGTGCTCCATCTCGCCGGATCCGCATTCAATTGGTGGGATACACGGAACAACCCCTCCCGAATGACCGCGTCCCCGGGGGGTGCGAGAAGAGCTCCTCGCAGCGGATAGGCGAAGGCGGGTGGACTACCTGCGGCGCACTGCGGGGAGGATCTTCTTGCGCAGGCGCAGGGCCGTCGGGGTGACCTCGAGCAGCTCGTCCTCGGCGAGGAACTCGAGCGACTGCTCGAGGCTCATGATGCGCGGCGGCACGAGGTGGACGGCCTCGTCCGAGGTCGAAGCGCGCATGTTGGTGAGCTTCTTCTCTTTGGTGATGTTGACGTCGATGTCCTTCTCGCGGGCGTTCTCGCCGACGACCATCCCCTCGTAGACCTCGTCGCCCGGGTTGATGAATAGCTCGCCGCGCGGTTGCAGGTGCTCGATGGCGTAGCCGGTCGTGCGCCCCGTGCGGTCCGCCACCATCGCTCCCGTGCTCCGGTGCGCGATCTCGCCCTGCCACGGCTCGTAGCCGTCGAAGAGGTGGTTGGCGATCCCGGTCCCCTTGGTGTCGGTGAGGAACTCGCTGCGGAACCCGATGAGGCCACGGGAGGGGAGGCGGAACTCCATGCGGACGCGTCCGGTGCCGTGGTTCACCATCTTGGTCATACGTCCCCGGCGCGAGCCCACCTTCTGGGTGACGACGCCGATGAACTCCTCGGGGCAGTCCACGACGAGCGCTTCCATCGGCTCGTGGCGGGCGCCGTCGACCTCCTTGGTGAGCACCTCGGGCTTGCCGACCGACATCTCGAACCCCTCGCGGCGCATCATCTCGATCAGGATCGCGAGCTGGAGCTCGCCGCGCCCGGAGACCTTGAAAGCGTCCGGCGTCTCGGTCGGCTCGACGCGGATCGAGACGTTGGTGAGGGTCTCCTTCTCAAGGCGTTCCTTGATCTTCCGCGAGGTCACGTGCTGGCCGTCGCGGCCCGCCATCGGGGAGGAGTTCACGCCGATGACCATGGCGATCGTCGGCTCGTCCACCTTGATGTGCGGGAGCGGCCGCGGATCGTCACCGGTACAGATCGTCTCGCCGATCCAGACGTCGTCGAGCCCGGCCACAGCCACGATGTCGCCCGGGCCGGCATCGGGAATCTCGACCCGCTTGAGCCCCTGGTAGCCGTACAGGCCCGTGACCTTGGCCTTCGAGACGGTGCCGTCGTGGCGGCAGAGGCTGACTTCCTGGCCCTTCGCGACGGCGCCGTTGAACACGCGCCCGATGGCGAGGCGGCCGACGTAGTCGTCCCAGTCCAGGTTCGTGATGAGGAGCTGCAGCGGCATCTCCGGGTCGAAGCGGGGAGCGGGCACGGCGCTCAGGATCGCCTCGAAGAGAGGCTCGAGCAGCGTCTCGGGGCCGTCGGGCGAGGGCCGGCAGGTGCCGCGGCGGGCGTTGCAGTACAGCACCGGGAAGTCGAGCTGGTCCTCGTCGGCGTCGAGGTCGATGAAGAGGTCGTAGACCTCATTGAGCACCTCCTGAGGGCGAGCGTCCGGGCGATCGATCTTGTTGATCACCACGATGGGGGGAAGCTTCGATTCGAGCGCCTTGCGCAGGACGAAGCGGGTCTGCGGCAGCGGCCCCTCGCTGGCATCGACCAGCAGCATCACGCCGTCGACCATCATGAGGGTGCGCTCCACCTCGCCGCCGAAGTCGGCGTGCCCGGGGGTGTCAACGATGTTGATCCGGGTCCCTCGGTAGGTGATGGCGGTGTTCTTCGCCATGATGGTAATGCCCTTCTCCCGCTCGAGGTCGATGGAGTCCATGACGCGCTCCATGACAGCCTCGTTCTGGCGGAAGATCCCGCTTTGCCACAGCATCGCGTCCACGAGCGTGGTCTTGCCGTGGTCCACGTGCGCGATGATCGCCACGTTCCTGATCGTGTCGCGTGTCTGAATCGCCATCGCCCGGCCTCTCCGTCCGGTCTCCGTCGCACTCGATGCGCGAGAGGGACCGAAAAACAAATCACCGGCTCGTCGCCGGTGCGTTCTGATGGTAACACGCTTCGGGGTGAAGCTTCAACGCCCCAAGCGCCTCCAGAAGAACGCTCGCTCTGACCTCTACTGCGCTGGTCGGACGGCTCTTACTCGTGACCCGCCATGAGCCGCCACGCCACCAGTCGATCGGTCATCGCGCGGATGCGGCGGCAGAGGATCTGACAGAGGAGTCCCAAGAATTGGTGCGCCGCGTCCGGATCCATCTCGAGCACCTCCTCGAGACGGTGGCTGTCGACTGTGAAGACCGTGCCGCCTGCGGTGTGAGCCCGCGCGTCGGCGCTGCGAGGCTGCTCATCGATGAGCGCCATCTCGCCGAAGACGTCGCCGCGACCGAGGATCGTCAAGGCTTCCTCTCCCATACCCTGGAGGCGGCGGGAGATGCGCACCTGGCCGTCCACGACGATGTAGAGCTTGTCGCCGCGCTCGCCTTCGGAGAAGATCAGGGCGTTGGGCTGGAAGCGCTCCTCCTGGGAGTAGGTGGCGAGGAGCCGCAGCTCCGCCGCCGACAGCCCCTGCTCGCGCAGCACGTCCACCTTGGCAGACTGGTCGAGGAACACACGCTCGCCGGGTTGGCCCGGAGCGTTGCGGCCCGGGCCGAGGCCGGGTGTGATCAGTTCAGTCATGGCGCTGTTGGCGGCGCGGACCTTGGCGGAGAGCGAGTGCCAGAACGACCACAGCAGCGCGACGCCGAGCTCGCGGTTGGAGCTGACGAGGTGGTCGAGGTCGGCGGCTGGGAAGCGGAGGATGGTGCCGGCATCGACGGCGATAACGGTCGAGTAGCGCGGCTTCCTGTCGATGTAGGAGATCTCGCCGATGACGTCACCGAGGCCGGGCTGGCCGAGAAGCTGGGTGCCAATAGGCGTTTTCCTGGTCTCCTGCAATCGGCCGGTCATCACGATGGAGATGTCGCGTTCCTCGTGGCCCTCGCGGGTCAGCACGTTGGCGTGCCCGATCGTCTCCCTGCGCCCGATCTGCGCCAGGAGGACCAGGTGCGCGTCCGAGAAGTGGCGGAAGACGCGGAAGCGCCTGAGGTCGAGCGCGACGCGGAGCAATTCCTCCCGTTTCGGGGTCGGGACGGCCCGTTGCGTGTAGGTATCGCTCATTGTGAAGGTCGAGAAGAGGCGGGCGCGCGTGAGCGCTACCTGCTCGCTCGCACGCTGGAGGGCGCTGGCTCGCTGCCGGTGTTGTTCGGAGAGTTCGTCCTTGGACATGCGGCACAACGCCGCGAGCGTCTCGACCCGTCGCCGCGCCGCTGCGACCTCGCCTTCGCTGAGTCCCTGACTGAGCAGCAAGGCGTCGGTCGCGTGGCGCAGCGCCTCCGCGTAGTCCTCGAGTTCGAGGGCGATCCGGGCCGCCTCCACCGCGAGCTTCCGGTCGAGCGGGTTGAGACGGCGTGCCTGGACGAACTCCTCGAGCGCCGCCCGCAGGTCACGCCGCCGTAAGTGGAGGTAGCCGGCGCCGGCGTATGCCAGGTAGTGGAACGGGGCCCTGAGCTTGGCGAGGTCGAACATCTCCTGGGCGCGGGACAGTTCCCCGCGTACCTCCAGGACTCGTGCCATCCCGACGGCATGCGACGCCTCGAGGTTGTGCCTCTTGTGCTCCCGCTCGGCGTCCTCGGGGTTCGGTGAAGCCCGACGCAGGACCGACGCGCGCTGGCGGTAGGCCTCACCTTTTGGAGTCAGGCTCGCGGCAAGCTCATAGAGTTCGGCAGCGAAGCCGGGCTGGCCCGCGCGTTCGAGTTGCTCGGCGAGCGTGATGAGACGCTGCGCAAAGACGGGGTGGGGCTGGACGTCGCTGTCGGTCATGGGGCCTAAAACCCTTTTATTCATCTTAAGATGAGCGGGTGGAAGTGTCAAACCCGTTTCACGAACCCCGGGTCGGGGAGAGGTCCGCGGGCCTCGTCGAGTGCCGCGCCTGCCCTCGGCTCGTGGCCTGGCGTGAGAGCCAGGCAGCCCGGGTCCCGCCTCGCTATCGCGGCTGGGTCCGGACGCATGGCTTCTGGGCGCGACCGGTGCCCGCGTTCGGCGACCGATCCGCCTGGCTCGTCATCGTCGGCCTCGCGCCCGCGGCGCAGGGCGCCAACCGCACGGGGAGGATGTTCACCGGGGACCGATCCGGAGACTTCCTCTATGCGGCCCTGCACCGCGCCGGGATGGCCGACAGGCCGACCAGCGAGCATCGCCGCGACGGCCTGAAGCTGCAGGGCGTTCTGATCACGGCGCCGCTGCGCTGCGCCCCGCCCGCCAATCGCCCGACGCCCGCGGAGCTGACTCGCTGCCGTCCCTACCTTCAGGCGGATCTCGCATCGCGCCGTCAGCTGCGTGTCGTGCTGGCGCTCGGGCGGCTCGCACAGGAAAGCCTGCTGCGGCTGCTTCGCGACCAGGGCCTCGCCACGCCGACCGGCATCCGTTTCGGCCACGGCGCGGCGTGGCTCCTGCCAGGCGGAGTTTGGCTCGTCGACTCGTATCATGTCTCGCAGCAGAACACGTTCACGGGGCGGCTCACGGCTACTATGTTCGATGAGATCCTGCAGCTCTGCCGTCGGCTCGCAGAAGAAAGGGAGGAACGGTGAGCGCATCGTTACCCAGCCGGCTCCGGCTGGCACTGAGGCTTGCCCGGGCGCATTACACGCCCATCGTGATCACAGCCACGTTGTCCGGAGGGTTGTACGAGCTCTGGCGTGGAGCAACTATCCGGTGGACAAACCTCGGAATGGCGATGGCGGGTGCTTTCTTTGCCCATCTGGCCGCCAACGTCGTCAACGACGTGTACGACTTCCGCTCCGGCGTCGACACCCTGGCGCCCACCAAGGACTCCCCGGATTTCGGAGGTTCGGACGTCCTGACGAAGGGGCTGATGACGCCGCGCGAGGCCACCGGGTGGGGCGTCGGTTTCGCCGCCGTTGCCCTGGGCTTGGGAGCCGCGATCGCGGTGACTGCGGGGTGGGGCGTGTTGGTGCCTGCCTTGCTCGGAGCGTTCATCGCCTTCGAGTACGTGGCGCCGCCACTGCGGTTCGGGTACTTCGGGCGCGGTCTCGGAGAGGTTGGCATTCTCATCGCGTTTGGTCCGCTGACCGTGGGCGGCGCAGCGTGGGCCTCCTCCGGGCGTTGGAGCTGGGGGGCGGCGGCCGCAGGGGTGTTCATTGGGATCAACATCGTGGCGATCCTCTACTGCCACCACTTCACGCACCCGGAGGCCGACCGCGCGGTGGGGAAGATGAGTCCCGTCGCTACCCTGGGGGTGGCGGCGGGGATTCGGCTCGCGTGGCTCCTGCCGGCACTCTCGGCGGCGTCCCTCATCGGGCTCGTAGTCGCGCACCTCCTTCCGTGGCCGGCCCTGATCGCCCTTGCGGCCCCGGCAATGCTGGCGGGCGCTCTGTCGAAGGTGTCGCCCGACTCCGGTTTCGAAGGGTTTGCTAACCTGACCCGAGCTGCGGCCGGGGCGGCGACGGTCGGGGGAGGGGCACTCGCGGCAGCGCTTGCGGTCGCTCACTGGTTCGTGCGCTGAATCGAACAACGGAGGTGGCAGGTGGTGGAGGCCGAAGGCAGGACGTTCCCGTTCGACGGTGTCGAGAAGGCCGATCCGGGTCTCTTGGAGACGTTCCCTTACGAGTTCCCCGACCGCGAGGCGGAGGTCTTTGTCGTCACGGACGAGTGGACGTGCGTGTGCCCTTTCTCGGGGTTGCCTGACTTCGGGACTCTCAAGGTCACCTACGTACCGGACCGCTACTGCATCGAGCTCAAGTCCCTCAAGTACTACCTGACGACATTCCGCAGCGTTGGGGTGTACCAGGAGCACGCCGCGAACCTCTTGCTCAAGCATCTAGCCGCGGCGTGTCAGCCACGGCGCATGGAGGTCACCCTCGACTACCGCCTTCGCGGCGGCATCCGCACCGTGGTGACTGTCCGCCACCCGTCGTGAAACAAGTCAACAGTTGACAGTCAACAGTCGACAGTCAAATCTCCGCTCCTACCGGTTTCACTCGGCTCAGGCGACCGCTTTTGAGGGGTTGTAACTGTCGACTGTGAACTGTCGACTGTCAACTTCTTCCTGTCGTCTACTTTCCGCGGTGGCGCAGGACGAGGAGCCAGGCTCCGTCGTCCCGAAGCTCGAAGACGTCGCTCGACCAACCCTGCTCCCGGTGATGAACGCCCGTCTCGTTCCAGCTCTTGGTGTATCGGTAGGTTGCGACTGCGCTGCCGCCGTAGACCCGCACGAGGGTCTGCTCGAATCGGAGCTCCTTGACCTCGCCGCCGCGCTCCCGCAGACGACGGATCGGTTCAAGATAGGCGAACGACCCCGAGATGCGCGACCCTCCCTCGATCAGCGTGAACGAAGCGGCTAGGCCCTGCTCGAGTGCGCTCGCATCAAGGAAAAGCTCACCCTTGCGGAGATCCTCAAGGGTCGACATCACCATCGCCTCGGCACCGGGCGCGGCAACGGGCGTCGGAGGGGCTGCATCCTGGAAGAGCGCAAGCACGGCTGCCGCAGAGCAGACCAGAACGGACATCGCATCATTCTACAGCCATGGCCTGTACTAGCCTCCCTGGTGATCTAGAGCTTGAGGGCCTCGAGTTGGCGGCGGATCCCGCCGCTGATCGGAACGGGACGGCCGGCCGCTTGATCCCCTGGTAGCGCTCGACCAGCCTCCACCAGAGGGCGTCCAGATCCTTCTCTGGGTTGGCGTACAGGTCCTTCTCGAAGCGCAGCATCACCTGTGTCCAGCGGGAGAAGATGAGGCCCTGCATGCGCTCCTTCTCCTCCATGGGAGCGCCAAGTTTCGCCAGCGTGGTCTCGTCAACAAGGGCCATCGCGCGGTAGAATGCCGCGTTCTCGGCAAGGCGCTCCATCATCATCGCGAACCCTTCCGTGGCGAATATGCTGTCCTCCACGCGCAGCAGGTTGGGGAGCGAGCGGTTGATGTTGTACTCGTGCACGCCGTGTCCGAGCTCGTGCGGCGTGGTGCCGAGCCAGGTCTGGTTCGGCTTGATGTTGAGGAGGGCGCGCACGTCGCCGTTGCGGTCGATGTCCTGCGAGAAAGCGTGCGGGTTCTTACCCTTGTGTTCGTAAAGGTCGGACCTGGCGAGGATCGGCTCGGCGTCGAGGCCGATGCCGCGGTAGAACGACGCCACAAGCTTGCCGATGTCCTTGCCTGCCAATGGCGCATCCATGTCGACGTCCGAGAGGTTCGGCGCCTCCTGGAAGAACCGGTCGGTGTAGTCCCACGGCATCAGCTCCGAGGCCGGCACATCGAGGCGTCTAGCCTGCACGCCGTCGATCCGCGTCTTGGCTTCCGTGAATGAGGCGGTGGTCAGGGCGTCGAGCTGGTCGAAAAAACCGAGAAGCGAAGTCTCGTCCTGTTCGTTGAGGGCAAGCTGAAGCGCGTAGAAGTCGCGAAAGCCGAGCTTGACCGCAGCCTCGTTGCTCAGCTTGACGAGCCGGACCACATCTGCCGCGAGCGCCGCGCCTACCTGCTTGGATGCGAGTCAGTACGTCTTGCGCTCGTCTCGGCTCCTCGACGAAATCAGCGTCTCCTCGATCTGGTTGTCCGTGACCTCCTTGCCGGCGACCTTGCTGCGGAAGGTCGAGAACCTCTGCTCGAGCGCGGACGAGGCCGCGATCACCTTCTCAAGCAGCTCGGGGTCGAGCTGGCGCCCCAGGTAGGCCAGGTAGACACGCTCGAGAAGGCGTTTCTCGAGAGGGTCGCTAAAGACTCCCGACGACCTGACCTCTTTCAAGAGGGCATAGGCCTCACGGTCGGTGTAGACCGTCTCGAGCTTCGTCTGGAAGTCGCTCTGGCGCTTGTAGGCGTCGTCGTTGCCTGTCGTCGCCGCCTCCCACCATTCGAGGTTGGCCGCGCGTTCCATGGGAGCGACCTTGGCCTCGAGGCCTCGCACGAACGCACGGAACTTCTCGAGCATCGCCGTTGTCTCCGTCGGGCCCGCTGCTCGTAGCGGCGCCGTCACCAGAAGGGCAGCGGCAAGTGGGGTTGTTCGCATCGTCACCTCTCTGACCGGGAGGAAGCATAGACTGCCGGCTTGGGCGCCGAGCGCCTCTGCTATCCTCGCGGGCGCCCCCAGAGACAGCCCACAGCAAAGGAATCGGGGGGATTTGGAGCAAGGGAGATATCGGCCGTGGGAGAGGTGATCCTGCATCGCCTGACTGGCAGCAAGAAGGCGCTCGAGGCGTGTCGCCTCATCGAGCGGCTCTACTCGTCGGGAAAGCGGGTCGCTGTGTGGATGTCGGACAGGGGTCGGGCTGCCGTTCTCGACGAGTACCTCTGGACGTTCGCCCAGAACTCGTTTGTCCCGCACGCACTCTGGGACGGCAACGGGGATGCCGACGAGCCGGTCGCCATCGTGGCCGGGACCCTCGTGAACCCGAACCGGGCCGAGACGCTGGTTGTTGCCGACCGCCTCCCGGACCCGACGGTGGCACTCGAGTGGTCGGAGGTGCACGACCTCGTGACCGCCGCAGCCGAGGACGAGGGGAAAAGGGAGGCCTGGGAGGCCACTGGCTTCTCCGTCCGTGAGGTCCGGGGGATCGGGCCGGACCGCATCACCGGGTAGCGCTTTCCGACGCTCGACCCCGGGTACTGCCGGACCAGCGTGTCGCGACTCCGGCTGAAACACGCGAGCGCTGAAACCGCTGCCTTGAACTCATCGCGACCGACCACCCGGCCCAGGCCCGGGAAGTCGGAAGCCTCGGAAAGCGCTTCGCCGCTCGCGAGCATCATGCAATAGCCGGGCTCGAGTGACCCCTCAACGACATTGCCGCTTCTCGTTAGCCCGGCCTCAGCACCAGCGTACCGCTGACGGCCGACTGTTTGATGCGCAAGAGAGCCTCGTTGGCGTCTTCCAGCCCGAGTACCTCGACGCTCGTGGTGATGGGAATCGCCATCGCCAGGTTGAGCAGCTCCCGCGCGTCCGCACGGGTCGCGTTTGCCACCGAGCGGATCGTCCGTTCCTGGTACAAATGAGCGTAGGGAAAGCCGGGAAGGTCGGTCATCGTGACGCCGGCGCAGGCGACCGTGCCGCCCCGTGCGAGGTAGCGGAGCGCCAGCGGCACCTGCTCTCCTGCAGGAGAGAAGATCACTGCGTGGTCGAGAGGGTCGGGCGGGGGTTCCTCAGGCGCCCCAACCCAGGTGGCGCCGAGCGAACGGGCGTGCTGGGCGTGGCGCGACGCGCGAGTGAACACCGAGACCTCGCAGCCCGAATGCCGCGCGACCTGGATCGCGATATGGGCGGAGGACCCGAAGCCGAAGATGCCGAGCCTCCCTCCGGCGAGCGCGCCTGCAAGCATCAGGGCCCGATACCCGATCACGCCGGCACACAGCAGTGGCGCTACCTGGACATCGTCGAACGCCTCCGGAAGGGGGTAGGTGAAATCAGCCCGGACAACCGCGCGCTCCGCGTAACCACCGTCGCGGTGAAGTCCCGTGAAGCTGGCATCCGGGCAGAGGTTCTCCCGTCCGCTGCGGCACCAAGTGCAGGAGCCGCAGGCGCCGGCCATCCATGCGACGCCCACCCGCCGGCCGAGCAAGACCAACGAGACGCCGGGCCCTACCTCTTCGACGAGGCCGACAATCTCGTGGCCTGGGATGAGAGGGGCCCGCGCCTCGGGCAGATCTCCTTCGACCGTGTGAAGATCGGTCCTACAGACTCCACAAGCGAGCACCCGCAGGCGCAGCTCTCCAGGGCCCAGCAGGTCCTCTGCAACTTCCCTGGCCACGAGCGGGCGGGTTTCGATGGGACCCGGCTTTTCCAGCACCATAGCCTTCACGTTTCGAGAGCTCCTATGGGAATTCTAGCCTGGACTGTCTACGGGGGTGCTGCTGCAAACTGCGTGCTAGAATCCCTTGCCGCAAACGCGGCCGGAGGTTTCCATGAGTTGCACGAGGCTTTCTGGAGCGGTTCTCGCGGGGGTTTTGCTGGCGACGATGGCGTGGGCGCAACAGCCGCAGGAACCCGCCCCGTCGAAAATCGCTTTCGTTTACGTCCAAAAGGCCCTTGCCAGCACGGACGAGGGAAAGGCGCGCTTGAAGGAACTCGACACCTGGGCGCGACCCAGGCAGGATGAACTCGCTAAGCTGGACAAGGAGATAAACGAACTCAAGGGCGAGATGATCACCAAGCAGGGCGTTGCCAACGACGACGCGATCGCCGAGCTCAACAAGCGGGTTGTTGCCAAGCAGCGCGAGTTCGAGGACAAGCAGCGAACGGGGAAGCGTGACTTCGAAGCCAAGCAGCAGGCGCTGCTCAAGGAGCTGGGCGGGAAGCTCCAGGAGCTCATCACGAAGTACGCAGACCAGAACCGCTACGCTGCGGTCTTCATCTTCAACCCGGACCAACTTGCGTACCTCGCAAACTCCGCCGACATCACCGACGCCGTGATCAAGCTCTACAACGACCGCTACCCACTGGCCGCGGCGAACACGCCCGCGCCAGTGAAGTAGACGCATACCGAGGAGCCGCACCGTGGGACGCCGACTTACACGCAAGCAGATCAAGCAGGACGAGTTCATCTCGCTGGTGGACCAGAGCGTCCACTGGATCGGACAGAACTGGCGCCAGGCAGCCATGGGTCTCGCCGCCGTCCTAGTGGTTGCCCTGTTGTGGTGGGGTGTAACGGCTTTCATCGGCAGTCGCAGTGAAGCGGGAGGCCAGGCGATGGCTGACGCCCTCGCCATCTATGAGACGCCCGTCGGCAGCGCCGGGACGGCAGTCGGGAAGTCGACTTTCGCCACCGACACGGAGCGCCTCTCCGCCTCGGAGAAAGCCTTCGAGGCCATCCGGTCGAGCTACTGGCTGACTCCTCAGGCTCGCATTGCCGACCTGTACCTGGCACGTATCGCCGAGGACCGGGGTGACCAGACGCTGGCGATCCGCAAGCTGGGCGAAATCACGAGCAAGCGGTCGAGCGATCCGCTGGTCCGTCTCGCCATGCTTGACCTGATCAGGCTGCGCGTGGCACGAGGAGAGGGCCCGCAGCTCGTGAGCGACCTGGAGGCGATGGTTGCTGGCAAGGACCCCCGACTACCGCGCGACACCGCGCTCTTCGAGCTCGCGAAGCTCTGGGACCACGAGGCCAAGCCGGAGGAGGCCAACCGGCTGTACCGCAAACTCGTCGAGGATTTCCCGGAATCGCCGTACCGCCTCGACGCACAGCAGCGCCTATCTTCGGCGAGCTGACGCTGCAACCCGGGTGGCGCGGTCGGCCGGCACGAGACGTGCTCCCATGGCCAGCCGTTGCAGCTGAGCCGAAGGGTCTCGGAGGTAGTGGGTGAACTTCGTTGAGGCAATCGCGAGGAAGCGGGATGGCCTCGAGCTCACGTCGGCCGAGGTCCAGGCGTTCGTGCGCGGCGCCAGCCACGGTCAGATCGGTGACGAGCAGCTTGCTGCGATGCTGATGGCCATCTGTATCCGCGGCGCAAGCGAGCGGGAGACGCAGGATCTGGTTGAAGCCATGCGGGACTCCGGAGCCTCCTGGAAACTCGGGGAGGCAGTCCCCGATGCCGTGGACAAGCACTCTACCGGTGGCGTCGGCGACAGCGTCTCGTTGGTGTTCGCGCCGCTCGTCGCGGCGTGCGGCGTCCCGGTTGTGATGATGGCAGGCGCCGGCCTCGGTCACACGCAGGGGACGCTGGACAAACTCGCCGCGATCCCGGGTTTTCGGACCGTCCTAGGCGGCTCGGAAGCGCTCGACAGACTCGCAAGGTGCGGCGTGAGCATCGCTGCCCAGAGTGAAGACATCGCTCCTGCCGACCGCAAGCTCTATCTCCTCCGCGACGTGACCGCCACGGTGCCATCGCTCCCCCTGATCGTGGCCTCGATCATGTCCAAGAAGCTCGCAGTCGGCGCACACCGGCTGGTGCTCGACGTGAAATGCGGTTCCGGCGCCTTCTGCAAAACGCCCGAGGTGGCGAGGCGGCTCGCCGACGCGTTGATGGGCGTCGGCCAGCGGGCCGGCGTCACGCTGCGCACCCTCATCACCGATATGAGCCAGCCGCTCGGCGACCGGCTTGGCTGCGCCAACGAGGTCCGCGCCGCCATCGAGGTTCTGAGCGGGGCCGGTGATAGGCGCTTGCGCGAGCTCACTGTGGAGCTGGCGGTCGAGGGGCTCGTTCTCGCCGGGAGGACAGCCGAGTCTGCACGGGCCGAGCTCGAGCGAAGGCTCGCCGATGGAAGCGCCCTGGCCCGATGGGCGGAGGTCGTCCGGGCGCACGGCGGCGACCCCGACGAGTCGCGTCTTGCGCGCCCGTCCCGTACGGTTTTGGTCCCGGCGCGGCACGGAGGCTTCGTCGCCGCAATCGACGGGGAGGGGCTCGGTTGGATCGCCGTCGCTCTGGGGGCGGGCCGCCGCCGACAGGGGGACCGCGTCGATCTTTCGGCCGGACTCAGGGTCCACGCACGGGTCGGAGACCGGATCGAGCCGGGACAGCCGCTGGCTACGCTCGAGGTGGGTGACAGGTCGGTCGAGATCGATGCGCTCGTGTCGCGAGCGGCTGCCGCGTTTCGCATCGAGGGCGATCCGCCGCCCAAGACGCCGCTGATCCTCGCCCGGCTCGGGGGTGCAGCCTAACTTGCTGTATCGCCTGGAGGACGTGCGCGTCTCCTTCGCGGGGCGGATGGTGCTTCGCGGAGCGTCGCTCCAGCACAACCCCGGAGAGAAGCTCATCCTGCTCGGTCGCAACGGCTGCGGGAAGACCACCCTGCTGAAAGTAATCGCAGGGGAGCTCGAACCCGAGGGCGGCGCGGTGGAACGCGCCCGCGGCTTGGAGATCGCCCGGCTGGAGCAGCGCGTCGAAGCCGGGGCCGGGGTCTCGGTTCTCGACTATTGCCTTTCGGCGCTGGCCCGGGTGGTCGAGGTCGAGTTTGCGCTTGCCGATCTCGGGGCCCGGCTGGGGAGCGGTGATGAGGCTCTTATCGCCGAGCACCACCGGCTGCAGGAGGAGTTCGAGCGGCTCGACGGTTACCGGGCACGGCCGCATGCCCAGACCGCCCTTGAGGGCCTCGGCATCCCCGCAGCAATGCACTCGAGGACGCTCGACTCGCTTTCTGGAGGTGAGCGCACACGAGTCGCCCTGGCCCGCGCGCTGCTCTCGCCCGCGTTGCTGCTGCTGGATGAGCCGACGAACCACCTGGACCTCTTGGGCGTCGAGTTCCTCGCACAGGAGCTCGCGAGGCGGAACGGCGCGCTTCTGTTGGTGACGCACGACCGGGAGCTGGTCGACCGCGTCGGAGGCGAAGTGCTCGAGCTGCACGGGGGCAGGTTGGAACGGTTCCCGGCGGGGTATGCGCGCTACCGCCGTGAGCGTGAAAGGCGAAGGGAACATGCGCAAAAGGCATTCGATCTGCAACGGGCCGAGATCGAGCGGCAGGAGGAGTTCATCCGGCGCAACATCGCCGGCCAGAACACGCGGCAAGCCCAGGCGCGGCAGAAGTTGCTTTCACGTATGGACCGCCTCGAGGCGCCAGAGCCCGATTCCGGCCCGCTCAGGCTTCGCTGGCCCGAGGCCGGACGAAGCGGGGAGATGGTGATAGAGGTGAATGACCTCGCGGTCGGGTGGGAGCGGCCTGTCCTCCGGGGCGTAACGCTCTCGGTGCGGCGGGGAGACCGCCTGGCCATCGTCGGCCGCAACGGGGCCGGGAAGACGACGCTGCTGCACACACTCGCGGGACGCCTGCCGGCGCTTTCCGGGAGGCTGCGACTCGGGACGGGCGTGGTACCGGCGTGGTACGACCAGGAACAGGCCGATATCCCGAGCGGCGTGAGTGTGCTGGAGGTGCTCCTTTCGGCCCGTCCGGAGTGGACGCCGGCGGAGGCGAGGGCATGGGCCGCCCGATTCGCGTTCTCGGGCGAGGCGGCGGAGGCCGTCACCGATTCGCTCTCGGGCGGGGAGCGGGCACGACTCGCGCTGGCTAGGTTGATCGCCCTGGCTCCGAACCTGATGCTCCTCGACGAGCCAACGAACCACCTGGATCTCGTCACGTGCGAAGTCCTGGAACAGGCCCTTTCGGAGTTCCCGGGAGCATTGCTGCTCGTCAGCCACGACCGCCGCCTGATCGAGCGGGTAGCCACGGGCGTTCTGCTCCTCGACGGCGCTTCTGCCGTCCCGGTCAATCGGGTCGATGAGGCGTTCGCCAGGCTTGGGCTGGTCCAGGCCCCGGGGCGGACGCCGGAGGAAGAGGGTGCTACCCCGCGGCGAAGCGCACTGGAGGTGGAGCGGCGACGGCTGCGGCGCGACGCGGCCCGCGCGAGGGTCAAGGCCGATACCTTGGCCGGAGAGCTGGAGGCGGCCGAGCAGCGCCTTCGCGACGTCGAGGTGCTCCTGTGCGAGCCCGAAGTGTTTGCCGACGGACGGCGGGCCCGTGAGCTGGGGCGCGAGGCTGACGAGCTGAGGGACGACCTCGAGGCGCTGCTCGAAGCATGGGGCGAGGCTGAGGAGGACGCGGAAGCCCTGGCGCAGCGCCTGGCGGAGCTGGAGTAGCGACCCCGAACGGACCATTCCCGGCGCGACGTGCAGGCGAGGCCGCAGCCTCGGGCACGTCTCTCCGCGCTTGGCTACGGATTTCTAGCGCCTGGCAAAGATCAGAGGATCGCCTCAACGGGGCCGGATTCTCCGGCGCGGATCGCGACCGCACGTGCCGTCACGTTCGGGAGGACGCGATACGCGAAGTGGATCGCGGTCTGGATCTTGTTGTGATAGAAGGCGGCCTCGGGCTTGCCCTCGGCGTAGTGCCGGACGGCGTCCTTGTCCGACGCGTCCACGCCGTCCTTGGTGAGCATAGCCTGCAACTTGGTCCGGGCGATCGTCGCCTGATCGAGGAGGAAGTGCGCACCGAGGACGTCGCCGATCATGTCCAGGAACGGAACGGAGTTGAGCAGCACGACGATCGGCGCATCCGGCCGCTTGGTGAGACCCTTGGAGATGTCTTCGATCTGCTTGAGCGCTGCACCGAGCATCCACGCAGGCTCCATGAACTGTGGGTCGTTCCGGAGCTTCTTGAACGTGCGCTCGGCCAGCCCCAGCAGCTCGCGAATCGGCTTGCCGCCCTTGGCGGGCAGTTTCCGGGCGACCAGGTCAAGGGCCTGGATGCCGTTGGTTCCTTCGTAGATCGAGGCGATCTTCGCGTCGCGCAGGTATTGCTCTGCCGGATAGTCGGACGTATAACCGTAGCCGCCATAGACCTGCAGGCACCACTCGGTGACCCGGAAGCCCCAATCGGACGCCCATGCCTTGCAGATCGGCGTCAGAACCTCGACGTAGGACTGGTAGCGCTCCTGCTCTTCACCGCTGGTGACGTGGGTCATGTCCATGAAGTACGAGGTCTGCATGAGCAGGGCGCGCATCGCCTGAACGTAAGCGTTCGAGGTGAACAGCATCCGGCGCACGTCCAGGTGCTCGATGATCGGTACCTGGGGTGCGCCGTGTTCCTTCATGCGCGTCCAGTGGCGGCTCTGCAGCCGTGTGCGCGCGTAGTCGAGGGCGGCCTGGTAGGCAGCCGCCGCGAGCGCGGCGCCCTGCAGCCCCACCTCAATGCGTGCCGGGTTCATCATGTGGAACATCAGCTTCATGCCGGACTTCTCTTCGCCGAGCAGGAACCCCTCGCACCGGTCGTTGCCGCCGAAGACCAGGGAGCAGGTCGGCGAGCCGTGAATGCCGAGCTTCTCCTCGAGGCGCGAGCAGACGACGTCGTTCGGCTCCCCGAGCGAGCCGTCGGCGTTGACTCGTATCTTCGGAACGATGAAGAGGGACAGTCCCGAAGTCCCGTCCGGCGCACCCGGAGTGCGGGCCAGCACCGCGTGAATGATGTTCTCGGTGAGGTCGTGATCGCCCGACGTGATGAAGATCTTCTCGCCCTGGATCAGGTAGCGACCGTTGGGCTGCCTGACGGCGCGGGCCTTGGATGCCCCAACGTCGGAGCCTGCCTGGGGCTCGGTGAGGCACATCGTGCCTGCCCATTGCCCGGAGTACATGCGCTCGCAAAAGAGAGCGCGCATCTCGTCGGTACCGAACTTCTCGACCAGGTATGAAGCACCCCGGGTGAGGAGAGCGGTGAGAGATAACGCCATGTTCGCCCCGAAGAAGAGCTCGTTCACCGCGGTGCCGACGGTGTCCGGCAGGCCCATTCCGCCGTACTCGGGGGTGTTGATGCAGCCGATCCAGCCCCCCTCCCTGATCTTCTGGTACACCGAGTGGAACGACGCCGGCATGATCACGCGCCCGTTCTCGAAGCGGGCTCCCACCTTGTCACCCTCGCGATTTGCGGGATCGAGCTGCTCCTGCGCGAGCCTGAGCGCCTCGTCGAGCACCATCTCGACATCCGCGCGTTCCCATTGGGAGAAAGCTTCCCGCTCGAGGAGATCCTCCGTCGGCAGCCACTCGAAGAGCTGGAATCTGATGTCGCGCATGTCCGCTTGGTAACCCACGGAGCCCCCCTCTTCTTCTGGCGACGCGTCACGCCGAACCAGAGTGAACGCTCGTTCATTCTCCCCACGCCTCCGACCGAATGCAAGTGGCGTTGTGCCGTCTCCGGCAGGATCGGCCCGAAGCGCGAAACACCCGGGGACCAGTGCATAATGCACGCTGGAGGCGATGCATGGAGCGAGCGCGGGCAGTGGTCACCGGTGGCGCGGGTTTCCTGGGGTCGCACCTCTGCGAGCGGTTGCTCGGGGAGGGCATGGACGTCGTCTGCATCGACAACCTCCTGACGGGCAACCTCGCGAACATCGAACACCTCTTCGGCGTCAACGGATTCGCTTTCGAAAAGTACGACGTCACCAACTACATCCATGTGCCCGGAAGAGTGGACTTCGTCCTTCACTTCGCTTCGCCGGCCTCACCGATCGACTATCTGGAGTTGCCAATTCAGACGCTCAAGGTCGGCTCGCTCGGGACGCACAAAGCGCTTGGGCTCGCCAAGGCCAAGGGCGCGAGGTTCCTGCTTGCGTCGACCTCTGAGGTCTACGGCGATCCTCTCGTGCATCCGCAGCCCGAGAGCTACTGGGGAAACGTGAACCCCGTCGGTCCGCGCGGCGTCTACGACGAGGCCAAGCGCTTCGCCGAGGCCATGACGATGGCGTACCAGCGATTTCACGGCGTCTCCACCCGGATCGTGCGTATCTTCAACACGTTCGGGCCGCGGATGCGCGCCCACGACGGCCGCGTCGTGCCGGCGTTCGTGTCGCAAGCGCTGGCGGGCGAGCCGTTGACCATCTTCGGAGACGGGAGCCAGACCCGTTCGTTCTGCTACGTCGACGATGAGATCGAGGGGATCATCCGGTTGCTTTTCTCCGAGATCGACGAGCCGGTCAACATCGGCAACCCGGGCGAGATGACGGTTCTGCAGTTCGCCGACACGATCCGGCGCCTCGTGGGAAGCCTGGCGCCGATCGAGTTCAAACCGCTCCCGGTGGACGATCCCAAGGTCCGCCAGCCCGACATCTCGCAGGCCCGGGCCTTTCTCGGGTGGGAGCCGAAGGTGTCGCTCGAGGAAGGGCTCCGGCGAACCATCGAGTACTTCCGCGCNNGGCGCTGGGAGCCTACTCCCCTCTGCTCCTCGGCTCCTCTGCTCCTCCGCCGTGCCGCTCGGCATGACGCCGTCGGTGGAGGATGATGAACCACTTGAGGGCGAAGTACGTGACCGCGCCCCCGAGGAGCGACAGCACCGTGGCACCCACGCCCCACGTGATCAGCACCGATCGCAGCCACGGGACGCGTTCGCGCCACATGGCAGCGTGCAGGACTTCCTCAGGGTGGGGGATCAGGAAGTGGGGGACATGTACGCCGGTGATTCCCTTGCCGACCAGAACCGCCGCTGGGAAGTAGACAGTGATGGTCCACGGGTTGACCACGAGCGTGCCGAGGAGTACGTCCACCTTGTTGAGCCGGAAAGCGAACGCGAGCAGGAGGGCGATAACCGCATGAAGGCCGATTAGCGGCGAGAGCCCCAGCGCGATCCCGAGCGCCCAGGCCGCGGCGAGTTGCTCAGGCCGCTCGTGGACCCCAACAAGCGCCTGGAAGCGGGACCGCACTCGCTCCAGCAACGCCTTCACGTGGCCACTGCCGCCGGTGTCCCCGGCGTCTGGATCAGTGCGAGGCGAAGGATGTCCTCGGCCCGCGACAGAAGGTGAAAGTGGGCCTTCGCTCGCGCGGAAGCCGGCAGCTCGGCGAGGTCCCGCTGGTTCTCGCGCGGCAGGCATATCTCGTGGATACCCGCTCGCAGGGCCGCGAGCGCCTTTTCCTTGATGCCGCCAACGGGCAGGACCTCGCCCCGCAGGGTGATCTCTCCGGTCATGGCCAGGTCGCGTCGCACCGGTTTCGCGACGGCCGTCGAGGCGAGGGCGCAGAGCATCGTGACCCCGGCGGAGGGCCCATCCTTCGGGATTGCACCCGCCGGAACGTGCACGTGAAACGAGTGATCGTCGAAAAAGGACGGGGCAATCCCATACTGACTTGCGTTGGCCCTCAGGTAGGAGAGCGCGGCCTGGGCCGACTCCTTCATCACTTCGCCGAGGTGGCCGGTCAGGCGCAGTTCGCCTTTGCCGGGCAGCGCCAGGGCCTCGACGTGGAGGATGTCGCCGCCCACGGGTGTCCATGCCAGGCCGGTGGCCACGCCGATGCGGTCGAGGGCGAGCTGCTCCTCGGGGAGGAACTTCACCGGCCCGAGGAAGCGCTCGACCGTCTTCGGTGTGACCGTCACGCGTGCCGTCGAGCCTTCCGCCACGCGCACCGCGACCTTGCGGCACACGGCGCCGATCTCGCGCTCGAGGTTTCGGAGGCCCGCCTCGCGCGTGTACCGGTCGATCACGAACTTGAGCCCAGTCTCAAGGAACCGAACCTGGCTCGGCGTGAGGCCGTTCTCGCGCACCTGCTTGGGGATGAGGTGCCTTCTGGCGATCTGGACTTTTTCCTCTTCCGTATACCCCGAGAGCTCGATTACCTCCATGCGGTCGAGGAACGCCGGGTGGATGGTCTCCGTCACGTTTGCGGTGGCGATGAAGAGCACCGTCGAGAGGTCGTACGCGACGTCGAGGTAGTGGTCCCTGAAGGAGAAGTTCTGCTCGGGGTCGAGGACCTCGAGAAGCGCAGCCGATGGGTCTCCCCGGTAGTCGGCGCCGATCTTGTCGATCTCGTCGAGCATGAAGACCGGGTTCGAGGTGCCGCCCTGGTTGATCCCCTGGA
>PMLC01000076.1 GCA_003158745.1 Acidobacteriota bacterium | reverse complement strand
GGCCAGCGCAACCTCGCCAGGTACGTCCGGCAGGCATCGTCAGTACTGAACCGTTTCTCGAAGTCTGCCAACGTCCGGGGATAATCCTCCACCATCTTCGCCGACACTACCGGTAGGGCTCAGTGGAGTCAAGTGCATACCCCTATTTGCCTTTGACTGGCCCCGCGGTGAACGTGTGAACCTTCGAACGGTCTCACGCTCCTCCGCTCCCCTGCTCCTCCGCCCCTCTGCTATGGTGAGCCGGGGGGATGATGAAACCAGCGGAGATGGCGACGTGGCTGGCCGAGCGGCCGCGCGTGATGGACGGCGCGACCGGGAGCGAGCTGCTGCGCCGCGGAGTCGCAGCCGCGGCGAGACTGTGGGGCGTCGGGGCCCTCCTCGAGGCATCCGACGCCGTGCGCGACCTGCACCGCGACTACGCGGCGGCCGGCTCCGAGGCGCTCACGGCCGCCACGTTTCGCGTCGCGCCGTACTCGCTGCGAAGCGCCGGGTTCGAGCTTCGCGCGAGCGAACTCGCGGTGCTGGCGATCCGGCTCGCCCGCGAGGGAAGCCGCAACGCCGGGTGCAAGGCGCTCGTCCTCGCTTCGCAGGCGACCCTGGAGGACTGCTACCGCCCCGACCTCGTCCCCGACGACGAGATTCTGCGGTGGGAGCACGCCGCCACGGCGGCGCTCCTCGCCTCAGCAGGACCGGACGCCATACTCCTGGAGACGTTCAACACGGTGCGGGAAGCGCGCATCGCCGCCGAGGCGGCGGCAGCGACCGGGCTGCCGGTCCTCGTGAGCTTCGCCTGCGCCGCCGGCGGCCACCTCCTGTCCGGGGAAGACCTCCGCGACGCGGCGGCGGCGGTGAGCGTGCCCGGCGTCGTGGCTGTCGGCGTGAACTGCACCGCGGTGCAGGTGTTGCCTTCGGGGCTGGACCGGATCGCCGAAGGGACGGGGCTGCCGCTGATCGCCTACGCGAACAACGCCTGGCACGCGGACGACGCACCGTGGCTGGCCGCAGTCCCGCTACCCCCGGAACGGTACGCCGGCTGCGCCCTGGCCTGGGTGGCAGCCGGCGCGAGGCTCGTGGGCGGGTGCTGCGGCACCTCGCCCGCGCACATTGCTGCTGTCGCGGGGCTGCTTCGGAGCTAGAATGCCGGTGTGCGGGTCCTTTCCGAACCATACGCAACAGCCCTTCCACCCCTGATGGCGGCGGCCTTCGCCGAGGACCTCCCCGATCTGACCGGCGTCGCCGTCTTCGGTCCCGACGAGTTCACGTCCGCCGTGCTGGTCACCAAGAAACCGGGCGTCCTCGCGGGGATGCCGGCTTTCGCAGCCGCGTTCGAGTTCCTCGACCCGCGTTGCACGGTCGAGTCCTCGTGCGGCGACGGCGACGCCGTCGTCGCCGGCGACGAAGTCGCCAGAGTGGTTGGCCCGGCCCGGGCGATCCTGGCGGCCGAGCGTACCGCCCTTAACTTCGCGACGCGTCTCTCCGGCATCGCGACGCTCACCAGGAAGTTCGTCGACGCCATCGCCGGGACGCCCTGCGCAATTCTCGACACCCGCAAGACCACGCCGGGCTGGCGGGCTCTCGAGAAACATGCCGTTCGCTGTGGCGGTGGGCGCAACCACAGGATGGGGCTCTTCGACCAGGCGATGCTCAAGGACACGCACCTGGCGGCCGCCGGATCGATCGCCGCAGCCGTCGCGAAGGTCCGCGACCGCTGGGGCTTGGGCGTCCCGCTCGTGGTCGAATGTGCCGATCTCGCGATGGTCGAGGAGGCCGTTGCCTGCGGAGTGGGCCACATCATGCTCGACAACATGGACCTCGAGACCGTTCGCCGGGCCGTGCGCCTGGTCGCCGGACGCGCCCGCCTGGAAGCCTCCGGCGGCGTCACGCTCGAGTCGGCCCAGGCTCTGGCCGCGGCTGGTGCGGACTTCGTGTCCGTTGGGGCGCTCACCCACTCGGCTCCCGCGCTCGACCTGTCACTCAAGGTGCGGCCGTGACCCTCGCCGACCGCGAGCGTTGCGACGTGCTGGTGCTCGGCACCGGGGTGGCCGGCCTGGCAGCCGCCCTGTCTGCGGCCCGCCGCGGCGCCGACGTGCTGCTCCTCTGCCGGGCTACGGATCCCGCAACGACCAACACGTGGCGCGCTCAGGGAGGGATCGTGTTCCGCGGGCACGACGACTCCCCGGAGTTGCTCACCAAGGACATCCTCAGCGCCGGCGCCGACTACGGCTCCGCCGAGGCAGCCGGCTTTCTCGCCGAGGAAGGACCCCGCTGCGTTCAGCAGTGGCTGGTCGAACGGCTCGCGGTGCCGTTCGACCGGCGCCCCAACGGTGAGCTCGACCTCGCCCTCGAGGCCGCCCACTCGGTGCCGCGGATCCTGCACGCGGCCGACCGCACCGGCGCGGCGATCGAGCAGGCGCTGCTCGCCGAGGTCCGCCGCACGCGCGGGATCCGGATCGTACCGGGCGCGCAGGCGGTGGACCTGCTCACGACCCACCACCAGTCGCGTCGCGCCGAGGACCGGTACGCCCTCGACAACCGGTGCGTTGGGGCGTACGTCCTGGAGGTCGCCAGCAGCCGCGTGTGCACCGTCCTCGCCTCCGCGACTGTGCTCGCCACTGGCGGCGCGGGCGCGCTCTACATCCACACCTCGAACCACCCCGGTTCGATCGGCTCCGGGTTTGCGATGGCCTCGCGCGCCGGCGCGCGTTTGCTCAACCTCGAGTTTATCCAGTTTCACCCGACCTGCCTGTACGTCCCGGGTGCGCCGCGTTTCCTGATCACCGAAGCCTTGCGGGGCGCCGGCGCCCACCTGGTGAACCAGGCCGGCGAACGGTTCATGAGCAACCACCATTCGCTCGGCGAGCTCGCACCCCGCGACGTCGTGGCGCGTAGCATCGTGGACGAACTCCACCGTACGGACTCGGAGTGCGTCTATCTCGACCTTGGCGACCGGGGCGAGGCGCTGGCCAAACGCTTCCCCAACGTCACCGAGACGTGCCTCGAGCACGGCATCGACATCCGGCGTGAGCGCATCCCCGTCGTGCCGGCGGCGCACTACACTTGCGGCGGCGTCGTCTCCGACCTGGCCGGGCGCACCACCATCCCCGGCCTCTACGTGGCCGGCGAGGTGGCCTGCACCGGTGTGCACGGCGCGAACCGTCTCGCTTCCACGTCGCTGCTCGAGGGGCTCACGTTCGGGCTGGCGGCCGGCGAGCACGCGGCGAGCCGCGGGCAACGGATGCCGCTCGCCGAGAGCCTTGCGTCGGTGATCCCCGACTGGGAGCCCGTGCCCGGTCCGTCCAACGAGGATCCGGCTTTGATCGCCCAGGACTGGTCCGCGCTGCGGCACACGATGTGGAACTACGTCGGCATCGTGCGCACCCCCGAGCGGCTCGCGCGTGCGGTCTCCGATCTTCGGCACCAGCGCGGCAGGCTCACCGAGTTCTACCGCTCGACACCGATCTCGGCGGCGCTCGTCGACCTTGTTCAGGGGTGCACCGCAGCCGGACTGATCGCATCGGCCGCGCAGCGCAACCCCAACTCCGTCGGCTGCCACTACGTCATCGGAGCCCCCGCTCGCGCCGGCTCCGAAGCCTGACGACGAGCAGAGGAGCTTGGGTGCGGAGGAGCAGAGGAGCTGACGACCGTTCGCAGGTTCACACGTTCACAGGTTCGAAGGTCCGGTAGCAGCAGGGGAGCAGAGGAGCAAGAAACAAATCAGGCCGAGCCTGCGTCTTTCTCCTCCGCTCCTCTGCTCCCCTGCTGTTGCCGACCATGCGAACCGGGCCGCACTTTGCGGAGCGGCCTCACTGCGGTAGGCTTCTCGCATGCCATTCGACCGCGCTGCCGCATGGAACCTGCTGTGCGAGTGGACCTCGAACGTCAACCTGCGCAAGCACGCGCTCGCCGTCGAGGCGGCGATGCGGGCCCACGCCCGCAGGCTCGGCACCGACGAGGATGCGTTCGGGATCGTCGGGCTGGTGCACGACTTCGACTATGAGAGGAACCCCACGGCGGAGACACATGTCTACGCCGGCGCCCGGGTCTTGCGCGACCAGGGGTGGCCGGAGACATGGGTGCGCGCCATCGAAGGGCACGCCGATTACACCGGCGTGCCGCGCAACACCGACATGGCGCGCTGTCTCTTCGCCGTGGATGAGCTGACCGGCTTCCTGACGGCAGCAACCCTGGTGCGTCCGGACAAGACGATCGCAAACGTGCCGGTGGAATCGGTCGTCAAGCGGATGAAAGACAAGGCATTCGCGCGTTCTGTGAATCGCGAGGACATCCGCCGGGGCGCCGAGGAGATCGGGATGGACCTGGCCGCGCACATCGCCTTCGTGCGCGACGCGATGGCCTCGATCGCGCACGAGTTGGGACTTGCCGGTGCGCCGTAGCGTCCTCGCCGCCGTCGTCTGCGCGACAGTTGCGGCCTCGTGCCTGCGCGCTGGGCTGCCGATGCGGCTGGTGGGCCTCCACCGCACCCACATCTGGTCCGGCGCGCGGGCGGTCCGCATGATGGCCCAGCTGCACGGCAAGGAAGTCGCACCGCCAGACTCGACGGTTGCGGATTATGGCCGCGACGGGCAGCTGCGAGTGTGGCTGTCGCGCTATCCGGACGGCGTCGAGGCCGAGAAGGTCCTCGCCAGGATGGTCGACGGGATGCGCACCGGCCGGACGCCATTCGCGGCACCCCGCGTGCAGGGCAGCTCGCCCGGAAGGTGGATCACGGTCGGTCCGGGGGGTCATAGCGTGTTATGGGCCAGCGGACGCCTCCTCTTCTGGCTGCAGGGCGAGCCCGACGCCGTGATGCGGGCGGCCGACGAGCTTCCCGCACCGTCGCACGGCCAGCTCACCTGAGGTCGTCCGGCCTCGCCTGGTGCTACCTTCCGTCGAGCGCGCTGCTGGAAAGGACTTCCTCGACAAGGATGCGTGGCAACAACCCCGGGCGGAGCTGCGGACGCAAGGCGGCCGCCGCGCGGAAAGCCTGTTCGCGTTCGCCGGCGCCGAGGAGAGCCTTGACGCTGATCGCCCGCGCCAGCTCCAGCGACTGCCGGTTCTCGAAATCGTCGCGCGAGATCGACTCGAGGTGGGCGCTGACATCGTTGAGGAGCGACGCCGCCTCCACCGCGTGACCCTGGCCGAGCAGGGCGGCCGCGCGTGCGATGCGGCATTCGAAACGCGCGTCGGGGTTGACCTCTTCTGACACCGTCATCGCGTCGGCGTCGCCCGCGGCGGTCCGGCCAAGCCTCCAACGCGCGAGACATGCGAGAGCGTCGCCTGCCGGAACGAAGGCCGACGAGCTGCAGCGGGTGTCGGTGTCGCCAACCTCGTCCCACCAGAGGTGGGCGCCGACCCAAAGGGCGGCTGTGATTCCGGCGGCGGTCCTTTCGCTCTGTTCCCAGTACCCGAGTGCAACCGCGGCCGCGCGGACGCCATCGACATCCCTCGCCTCGATGGAGAGGATACGCAGCAACTGCCCCGCGTCGTACCGCCGGTTGGCGTCCTCGCCGTCGAGCACCTCACGCGCGAGCCTCGTGGCACCAGCAAGGTCCCCCGCCAGCGCCTCGAGGTGTGCCAGCCGCAGCGTCGTCTCGGGCACGTCCCCGTCGCCCCGCGCGCGCCGGAGCATGTCGATCGCCTTCCGTAGACTCCCCGCGCGGACAAGGGCGCGCGCGCCCAACGTTGCCAGAATCGCACGGTACGGCCGCTCGCGCAGCAGGTCGCCGTACCGGGTCCGCAGTCCCTCGAGCAGGGTCTCGACCCCGACTGCAGAGACCGGCTGAGCGCTTGCGTCAAGCGCCACAATGTCAATCAGGAAGTCCGTTCGTTGCCCCCGCAGGTCCCGGCCGGCGTTCGGCCCCGGCACAGCGTTGCCGAAGCGGTCCACCACGACCGACCCCGACGGGTACGTGAGGACCGAGTCCCCGTTTCCGGCGAGCTCCAGCGCGCCATGTGTCGGTCCCTGGAGGTCGAGGGGCGTGTACCATGCGAGGGAGAACTTACCCGCCAGTGGTGCCGCTACGCTCTCGCCGTCCTCGACCAATCGCTGCTGGCGGACCGACGAGGATTCGGGATCGCCGACCATGAGCTCGCCCACAACCGGGTACATGCACAGACGGTTGTTGACACCCTCGAAGCGCAGCCGTGGATGGTCGCTCCCTTGGACAGCGGCAAGGTCGCTGATCCACCCGGAATGGTAGAGCGCCGGCTCCCACACGCCAGTCTGCGGCCAGTAGACGACGAGAACCGTCGGGTAGAAGATCCTGTGGCGACAGTTGACCACCAACGCGGGACCGCCGTTGGGTCCGATCCCGATCGCGCGGAGGATCGGGTCGAACGACGCGGGATATTCGAACGGCCAGTGAGACAGGAATTCTTCGGGGACGATCCTGCTGAGGACGTCGCCCTTCCGGTCGAAGATCGCGACCTCGGAGCGGCTGCCCGCCTTCGACCGCTGGAATGAGACCGGCCATGCGCTGACGACGGTCTCGGTGCTGCCGTCACCGTCGAGGTCGACCTGCTCGACCTGCCGCACCGGACTCTCGAGCGTGACGCGCCAGATTGTCTTTCCTCGCGCGTTGAGGCCCCGGATCTCTTTGCCGGCTGCTTCGACCTTCTGGGCCTCGGGGTGCCACAGCGCCTTCAGCACCAGCCGACCGGCGGCGGCGACGCCTGCCGCGACGACGACCGCCGAAACGAGGACCGTCGCAATCTTGCGGACGGCCCGCGGTGGGGTCAGGCCAGCGCGGCGTTGCAGAGCTAGTCGGGCGGCGCTCGCGTTCGGCCAGCGGTCCTCCGGCCGCTTCTCCAGCAGCCGCAGGACGAATCGCGCGAGCCAACGTGGACACTCGGGCCGCAGCGCCCTGGGGTCACGCGCCCGGCTTGCGAGATTGTGGCTCGCTACCTCGAAGTGCGAACTTCCCTCGAAGGGCAGCGCACCGGTGAGAAGCTGGAACAAGGTCGCGCCAAGGGAGTACAGGTCGGAAGCAGCCGTCACCTTCTCGCCCCGGAGCTGCTCGGGGCTCATGAAGGCCGGCGTCCCGACCGTCGTGTTCGTCCTGGTAAGATCGAGGCCGCCGCTGAGCGGCCGTGCGAGCCCGAGGTCCCCCAGCCTGATGTGGCCGTCGAGGTCCAGCAAGAGGTTCGACGGCTTCACGTCGCGATGTACGACCCCCTGGGCGTGCAGGTAGTCGAGGGTCACGAGGGCCTCGTCGGCTATCCGCACCACCTCGTCCACCGGGAGGGGGCCGGCTTCCAGGCGGCGCACCAGGCTGCCGCCAGCGAGCCACTCCATGACCAGGGCGAGGCGCCCATCGCTCTCGACCAGTTCGTAGAGACGCACCAGGCCCGGATGCTGCAGCGTGCGTCCCCACCGAACCTCGCGCCGGAGCCGCTCGCGGTCGGTCTCAGAGAGGTCCGGGCTGAAAACCTTGATCGCCACCCACTCGCCAAGCTCCTGGTCCTGCGCGAGCCAAACCTCCGCCTGCCCCCCCGAGCCAAGCGGCCGGCCGAGCCTCCAGCGGGCGGGCAGCGTGAACTTCCCCGACACGCCTTCCCCCCTCGCGGGCCATGTCCGTGTGTCGTCGCGGCCGGCGGATCCCCCATTCCGCATCTGTTTCAATTATAGGCGCCCGCCTCCGGCGCGCGCCGTGCCCCGCATGGGGTTCCCGAAAGTCGCGCCACGCTCAGCCGAACCGCCACGGACCACGTCGCGCTAGAATGCGTCGCAGGAAGGCTGGCCACATGGGGGAAACGACCACGCCGCAGGGGAAGAACCGCTTCGTGACCGCCGCGTCGCTGTTCGACGGGCATGACGCCGCGATCAACATCATCCGCAGGCTGCTGCAGGCGCGCGGCGCCGAGGTGATCCACCTCGGCCACAACCGCTCGGTCGCCGAGATCGTGGACGCCGCGATCCAGGAGGACGCCCAGGGGATCGCGGTGTCCTCCTACCAGGGCGGCCACATGGAGTTCTTCACCTACATGGTGGAGCTCCTGCGGGAGCGCGGCGCGGGCCACGTGAGGGTGTTCGGCGGCGGCGGCGGCGTCATCGTCCCGGAGGAGATCGCCGAGCTGCAAAGGCGCGGCGTCGCCCGCATCTTCTCCCCCGACGACGGACGCGCCCTCGGCCTCGACGGCATGATCGACGCGATGCTGCAGGCCTGTGGCGTCGAATCCGGACAAGCTGACAGCTCACGGGCGACAGCTGACAGCTCACACGCCACAGCTGACAGCAAGAACAACAAGGCAACGCGCGCTGAAGGGGCGAGCAAACGGGGCGATTTCGGCGCCGTGGCGCGGCTCATCACCCTGGCGGAACAGGGAAGGCTGGCTTCCTCGTCTCTGCGGACCACGGACCACGGACCACGGACCACGGAGCCCGAGGCCCGGACCCCGGTGGTCGGAATCACCGGGACCGGCGGGGCCGGCAAGTCATCGCTGACCGACGAACTGGTTCGGCGGTTCCTCGCCGACTTCCCCGACCTCGGGATCGCTGTGCTCGCGGTGGACCCGACAAAGCGCCGGACGGGCGGCGCCCTCCTCGGCGACCGCATCCGCATGAACTCGCTTGCCTCCGACCGCGTCTACATGCGCTCCCTCGCAACCCGGCAGGCCCACCGCACGCTCTCCGCGAGCACCAAGGCGGCTGTCGATGTCTGCGTCGCCGCAGGGTTCGGCCTCGTCCTCGTGGAGTCGGCCGGCGCGGGCCAGGCCGACAGCGAGATCGCGGACCTCTCCGACCTCTCGATCTACGTCATGACGCCCGAGTACGGGGCCGCGATGCAGCTCGAGAAGATCGACATGCTCGACTTTGCGGACCTCGTGGCGATCAACAAGTTCGACCGGCCGGGCGCGCTCGACGCCCTGCGCGACGTCCGCAAGCAGCTGCGCCGGAGCCGCGCCGAGTTCACGATGCCGGACGAAGGGCTTCCAGTATTCCCGTCCTGCGCCCACCAGTTCCACGACCGCGGTGTGAACATGCTCTACCTCGCGCTCGTGTCCCGCCTCGAGCGGGAGTTCGGGGACGCGTGGCGCCTCGAGAGCACGCACGCCCAGCCGGCCGGGGAGCCCGAGCGCCACCCGCTCATCCCGGGTGAGCGTGTCGGATACCTTCGAGAGATCGCGGCCGCGTGTCGCGGCGCCCGCTCGCGCGCCGAGGCGCAAGCGCGCGCGGCACGCACGCTCTACCAGCTCGTCGGCGCGAGGGCCGCTGTGGCAGGAGCGGGCGCCGGACGCCGGACGCCGAGCGCCGATGACAACAACTACGAGGCGCTCTGGGAGATGTTCGAGGAGGTCGCGTCGGGCACGGCCCAATCCGATGGTGCGGTTGCCCGCCTCGACGAGGAGATCCGGCGGATCGCCGCGGATCTCGACCCCGATACCCGCGAGCAGCTCGCGACGTGGGCGAAGATGCGGGCCGAATACTCGAGCGACACATTCACCTACACAGTCCGCGGCCGGGACATCACGGTGCCGCTGATCTCGGTGTCGCTCGCCGGGACCCACGTCCCCAAGGTCTCACTGCCGGTCCTCGAGGACTGGGGTGACATCGTCCTGTTCCTCCGCACCGAAAACGTCCCCGGCGCCTACCCGTACACGGCCGGGGTCTTCCCGTTCAGGCGCACCGAAGAGATGCCGACGCGCATGTTCGCAGGCGAGGGCGGGCCGGAGCGCACCAACGCACGCTTTCACTACGTGTCGCGCGGGCAGTCGTCTGTCCGCCTGTCCACGGCGTTCGACTCGGTGACGCTGTACGGTGAGGACCCCGCCGAGCGTCCGGACATCATCGGCAAGGTCGGCGAATCGGGCGTCTCGATCTGCACCGTCGAGGACATGGAGCGTCTGTACGCCGGTTTCGATCTGTGCGCGGCCAACACCTCGGTCTCGATGACGATCAACGGCCCGGCGCCGATGATCCTGGCCATGTTCTTCAACGTCGCCGGTCGCCAGGAGGCAAAGCGCCGCATGATCGCCGACGGGCGCCTGCACGCGAAGCCGGAGGACGCGCTTCAGCCGACCGTGGATGGGAAGCGATGGGACGAGATCGCCGCCCTGCTCGCGCCGGGTGAATGGGAGACAGCTCTCGCGTACGCGGTGGCACAGGCGCGCGGCACCGTCCAGGCCGACATCCTCAAGGAGGACCAGGCGCAGAACACCTGCATCTTCTCGACCGAGTTCGCGCTGCGGATGATGGGCGACATTCAGCAGTGGTTCATCGCCAACGACGTGCGCAACTTCTACTCGGTGTCGATCTCCGGCTACCACATCGCAGAGGCGGGCGCCAACCCGATCAGCCAGCTCGCGTTCACGCTCGCCAACGGGTTCACCTACGTCGAGTGCTACCTCGCCCGCGGGATGGCGATCGACGATTTCGCGCCAAACCTCTCGTTCTTCTTCTCCAACGGGATGGACCCCGAGTACACCGTGATCGGCAGGGTCGCGCGGCGGATCTGGGCCGCCGCGATGCATGAGCGCTACGGCGCCAACGAGCGCTCGCAGAAACTCAAGTACCACATCCAGACGTCGGGGCGCAGCCTGCACGCGCAGGAGATCTCGTTCAACGACATCCGCACCACGCTGCAGGCGCTCCTCGCGATGGCCGACAACTGCAACTCCCTCCACACCAACGCGTACGACGAGGCGATCACCACGCCGACCGAAGAGTCGGTGCGCCGTGCGCTCGCGATCCAGATGATCAACGCCAAGGAGTTCGGGCTGCTCGCGAACGAGAACCCGTTCCAGGGCTCGGCGTTCGTCGAGTGGCTCACCGACGAGGTCGAGCGCCGCGTGCTGGAGGAGTTCGAGCGCCTCTCCGAGCGCGGCGGCGCGCTGGGCGCCATGGAGACCGGCTACCAGCGCTCCCGGATCCAGGAGGAGTCGCTCCACTACGAGAAGCTCAAGCACGACGGCACGCACCCGATCGTCGGCGTCAACACCTTCCTCGACCCGCACCGAAGCGAGAACGTCCTCGAGGCGTCGGCGCTGACACGCGCCACCAGGGAGGAAAAAGACGCCCGGCTCGCGCACGTCGCGGACTTCCAGGCGCGGCATTCGGGGTCAGGCGTCAGGGGTCAGGGGTCAGGAGAGAGCGGCGTCGCCGGCGGGCGACCGCAAGGGTCGCCCCTACAGAAGGCCGCCCACGGCGACATGAATGTAGGGGCGGGGCTTGCCCCCGCCCGTGTCGAGGTGGTCGCGCCATGGCAGACCCCGAGCGCGGAGGCGTTGGCGAGGCTGCAGGTAACGGCGCGCTCGGGCGGCAACGTCTTCGCGGAGCTTCTCACCGCCGTCTGCTCCTGCTCCCTCGGCCAGATCACGCACGCCCTCTACGAGGTCGGCGGGCAATACAGAAGGAGCATGTAGCGGCGGCTTGCCGCGTCAATCGAAGCCGCCGCCCGCTGCGAACAATCCCTCAAGGAGCGCCGAGGTACCTCCACAGCGGGTTGCCGTCGACGTCGCCGACGAAGGCTACGCGGTCGGAGGCAAGCACGCCGTTCTCCCGCAGGAGCCCGAAGTGCTCTTTCGCGGCGTCGCAGTCCAGGAGGAAGTACACGGGCCGCCCAAGGCGAGCGATGGTCCCGCACGTCTGATCCAGCACCTCGAACCTCGTCCAGATGAAGCGGTACCCGGTGAGGCCGGTGTAGAGCCGAACCGGGCCCGACAGGTCGTCGCAGAAGACGACCGCGTTGCGCTCGACGCGCTCGCCGAGCGCGCCGCAGACCCGGTCGCGCGACACCGTGCCGGATACAAGGTGGGGCAACGTCACGAGCAGCGGCGCGACGACGAGCGCGGCGATCGCGAGGCGCCGGACAGCCTCGGCCCTTCGAAGGAGGTTCCCGATCGCCAGCGCCCCGAACCCGTAGAAGACGCCGAGCCACGGGTACACGGGCATCAGGTAGCGGTGCTCCCGCATCCTCTCGAACGCATACGGGAGGAGGAACGCCGCGACCGCCAGCACCCCAGTCACGGCGGCGAGCCGCCGCTCCTTATCGACGATGCAGGCCACGAGCCCGACAGCCACGACGACAAGCGCCGGCCAGCCGAACGTCTGCACCACGCTGCGCCCGTAGAAGTCCAGGTTAAGCAGGAAGTGCGCGACGTTCATCCGGCTCGCCGTGTACGGGTCGTACGTCATCCGCAGCAGCGTGCCGAATTGGGTCCAGGTGTACAGGGCAAGCGGCAGCACCCCGAGGAGCGTCGCGGCCGCACCGAAGAGTCCGACATCTCGAGCGAGCGCTCTAAAGTCGCGCCGCCTCGCCCACTCTACCGCGAACAGCACGAAGACGGGGACCACGGCGGCGGCGTTGGAGTAACGCACGGTGAGCGCGACCCCGAAGCAGGCGCCCGCCCCGGCCGGCAGGGCGGTTTTCGGCTTGCCCAGGTTCAGGTAGAGCAGGTACGCGCTCGCGGCGGTCAGCGCCATCGAGGGGACATCGCTCATCAGGAGCACGGTGTTCTCGAACACAACACGGTTGCAGACCACGAACGAGGCGACGCACGCCGCGAACCAGGCGCCCGCATGGCGACGCGCCAGAAGGAAGAACGCGAGCGCCACCGCCGGCGTGAGTACCGGGAGGAAGAGCAGCGCCCAGCTCGCCCCGCCGGCGGCCACGAACGGGAGCAGCAGCCACATCAGTCCCGGCGGGAACACGTTGGAGCTGACCCCGGCGTCGAAGTCGCGGACGTAGTGCCCGTGCGGGCTCAGGAGGAACGCCAGGTCCCGGTCGGACGGCCGGGTCAGGAACCCCGCCACGATCTTCGGCACGAGAGGGTCGCGCAGCTCCGTGTGGAGCGGCCCGCGCGCCGCCATGACGGTCGCACCCTGCAGATAGGCGTAGCAGTCGCAGGCGGTCACCGCCGTCGACCTCCGGGCCATCAGCTCCACCGCGTAGGCCCCCAGCACTGCGGCGAAGAGCAGCGAGGCAAGCGCGGTCTCGGTCCGAAGGCCGCCGGGGAGGCGTGAAACGCCGACCAGCAGGGCGGCGGCAGTGATCACGAGCAGCAGCCCCCCGAGCACGATCCGCGCGACCGCCAGGGTCCAGTCGGTTGGAGCCCGGGCGGCGCCTGCCAGCGACTGATAGAGCACGCCGGCCGGAAGCACGCGCCCGACGAGGCCGCTCGCCCTCCAGGAGAAGTCGATCACCGCGTACCCGCCGGCATCGAAGTAGCGGACCCCCAACGTGTGGGGGCCGCGCGAGAGGCGAAGCCGTGCCGTGCGCGTCCGGGCGCCGTGCCGGCCGCCGTTGTCGATCACGGTGGCTCCGTCCAGCGCGACCCAGGACCCGTCGTCGGAGGTGATCGTGAACACGTAATTTGTGTCGGTGGGGGCGAACAGGACGCCGCTCCAAATGGCGCTGTACCCTTGGGCGTCCCCGAGAAGCCTCTTCAGCCCTTCCCGGTCCGTCCGGATCGAGCCTTCGGTGCGCGTGAGCGCCGGGGCTCCCGCCCAATCCGGGTTCGTCCAGTAGATCGCTGAGAGCCGGTCGTGAGCCCCGACCATCCGCGTTCCGAGGTAGGCAAACGCAAGCGACGCCCACACGACGAGGACGAACGCAGTTTCGAAGCGGGTGGGATGGCGCAGGTGCGCGCCCCACCTACGGAGCGTACCCACAGGCGACACCCTGCGATTCTACCGTTCCCCCCGGCCGCTGAAGAGGGAGCGATGCGGGGGCTCGATTCACGAACGGAAGCGAGGGGTTGCCGGCGACGGGCGCCTCGGTTACCGTCGTATGGGGGTGCCTATGAATCGGAGGACCTTACTCGGGATGCCAACGCTTGCGCTCGCCGCGGTTGCGGGAGCCGGCATACCGGCCGTCGGCCAGCGCGCGCCGGCCTTCACGCTGCCGTCGGCGAGCGGCGGAACGCGATCCCTCGCCGACGTCGCGGGCAAGAAGAACCTCGTCCTGGTTTTCTTTCGAGGCGTCTGGTGAACGTACTGCCGCACGCAGCTCGGTGAGCTGCAAAGCAAGATTGCAGAGTTCCAGTCTCTCGGCGCCGAGGTGTGGGCGGTCAGCAACGATCCGGTCGCGAACCTGAAGGGGTACGCGGCACGCGCCGGACTGTCGTTCCCGATGCTGTCGGACGCGGATCTCTCGGTCATTAAGGCCTTCGGCATCCTCAACGAGCGCCAGGAGATTGCGCACCCGACCACGTTCGTCATCGACCGCTCGGGCACCGTGCGTTACGCGCGCGAGGATGTGGATTTCCGGGTGCGGCCGTCGCCGGATGAGATCCTCGCGGCGCTGCGCGCGCTGCCGACGAAAAAGTAGGGCGGGCCGCCCCTCCCAGAGCTACCGAGGCGCAGGCGCCTGCAGGGCACTCGCCATGTCGAGGAGAATCCGGTTGAACTCGTCGAGGCGCTCGAGCATCGGGTAGTGTCCCGCGCCCTTCATGATCACCGCCTAGAAGTCGGGCGAGATCGTTCGGTTGACGTCGGTACGCGTCGGCCACAGGTCCCTGTTGATCGCCCGGATCGGCACACCCGCGTCGGGAAGGCGTTGACGATCGCTCAGGCGCGGGTACCATAGGCGCCAATGCAAGCGGCACGGTGCGACTCGAGGCACCGCCTGTGAGTGCGGGAGCGGGCGGCGAACCGCTGATGGCGATCGGAATCCCCGTGCTGGGCTTGGTGCTGGCCGCGGCGTGTCTCCTGTACGCGCTGCGCGCCGGCAGGCGACAACGGCTCGTGGCTAACCTGCCGACATCGAAGACCACCGGTGTCTTCATGGGCCTGGTCGAGGTCAACGGCACGGCCGAGGTCGAGGAGCCGCTCGTCAGTCACCTCACCGAATCGCGCTGCGTCTGCTACAGCTGGAAGGTCGAGGAGAACTGGTCTCGCCAGGTCAGCGAGACAGAGACCGACAGCGCCGGCAGGGCCCAGACCCGCACCCGGACGGAGAGCGGTTGGACCACGGTCGCCGAGGGCGGCGAGGAGGTCCCCTTCTACCTTCGAGACGACTGCGGCGTGATTCGCATTCAGCCGGCGGGGGCGAAGCTCGAACCGCAGACCGTACTGAGCGAGACCTGCGGACGCGGCGACCCCATGTACTTCGAAAAGGGACCGCCGCAGGAGGTCCCGGACTCCGACCACCGGCGCCGGTTCGTCGAGCGCGCCATCCCCTTGCACGCGGCGCTGTTCGTCGTCGGCCAGGCGCGGGAACGTCAGGACGTCGTAGCCGCCGAAATCGCCGCCGACAGGAACGCGCCGCTATTCCTGGTCTCGACCCGCTCTCGCCAGCGCGTCAGCCGCGGGTTCGGGCTCGGTTTCTGGCTTGTCGGCACGCTCGGGCTCGTTCTGGCGGTGGAGGGGTTCGTGGCGCGCGACATGGCGAGCCACCACGACCCGGCCATCGACGCACCGCTGTTTGTCCTCGCCGGCGCGGGCTATCTGTTCGCGTGGCTGCTCGGCTGGATGTGGATGGTCTACAACAGTCTCGTCGAGCTCCGGCAGCGGGTGCGCCAGGGCTGGGCGAACGTCGACGTCCAGCTCGCGCGGCGCCACGACCTGATCCCGAATCTGGTCGGCATCGTCACCGGCTTGCGCGACCACGAGCGAGCGGCCCAGGCGGAGCTGGCGACGCTGCCGGCGCAGCTCGCCTCCACGCCGCCCGGCGAACCCGGGCCGGATCCGGCCGGCTGCATGCCGGCGCTGCGCGCTGTGGCGGAGGCATACCCGGAGTTGAAGGCCGATGCGTCGTTCCTGCGCCTTCAGCAGCAGCTATCGGAATCGGAGCAGCGCATCGCCCTGGCGCGCTCGTACTTCAACGAAATCGCCACCTTCTACAACACCCGCATCCAAATCGTCCCCGACCGCCTCGTCGCACGGCTCGGCGGACTGCAGCCGCAACTCCTGATGGGCGCCGCCGACTTCGAGCGCGCACCGGTGACCGTCAACCTCGCGGCGTGAGAAAGACACCCGTGAGGCACCAAAACGTCTCACTTCGCGGACAGAGTGTCCTCTGGCGGTGCTCCTTCGGGCGGGCAAAAGCCCGCGTATTCGAGTGGGAGCGCACCGCCGGCTGGCAGGGGGTTTGCTTTATCATGAAGTGCGGTGGGAGCCGATGCGGTCCCTTTCGACCTCGGCTCGGAGGTTTCTATGCGATCGCGGGTGGTTGCGGCAGTCCTGATCGCTTGCCTGGTTGCATTTGCAGGACCCGCTTGGAGTCAAAGTAGGGGCGGCGGCCACACCGGAAGCGGGCACTCGTCCGGCGGTGGACATCCCGGCTCGGGCGGCCACGGTGGGTCCGGCGGACATTCGCACGGCAACCCTCACCCGGGCCACCCGCCCCACGGGGGCGGACACTACGGCTGGTACGGGCCGTACGGTTGGGGCGGCTTCTACCCCGGCTTCCCGATGTGGTGGGACGCCTACTGGGGCTGGGGTTGGGGTTGGCCCTACGGGTACTACGGACGGTACGGGTACTACGGGTACCCCGGGTACGGCACCTACCCAGACTCCGACTCCGACGTCTCCTTGGTTCCACCCGATACCGGGACGACCGACGAGGAGGCCGGTGAGTCACCGGCGCCGGTCTCGCAGGCGACCTCCGCACCGTTCTCCGGCCCGTCCCCGGTGGACCTTGAGGTTTCCCCGAAGAGCGCCCTCGTCTACCTCAACGGCGTGCTCGTCGGCTCCATCGAGGAGTTCGACGGCCACCCCGACTTTCTTTATCTCGATCCCGGGCAGTACACCTTCGATCTCCGCCAGCCCGGCTATCGCAGCAAGTCGTTGACGCTGCACGTCGGCGGCGAGAACAAGGTCGTGCTCAGCCTCGACCTCCATCTCGATCCGACTTCCGGCACCGAGCCGGCGAATCCGCCATCCCCTGGATTGCCCTACGGCAGGAGGTTTGGTCCGAGCTTCGGGCCAGCCACCAGCCAGCCCGGACCCTTGCCCGGCCACGGCGGCACGATCCAACCCGCCGCCGCGGGGTCGGGAGTTACCGCGCTGGAACTGCGCGTGTCGCCGCCTGGCGCCGCGGTGTACGTCGATGGCGTACTCCTCGGCACGGGCGAAAATTTGGCGCGCCTCCCGCAGGGCATCGCGGTCTCGCCGGGCCCGCACCGCATTGATGTCGTTGCGCCGGGCCACACCGGAAAGACGATTCAGGTTAACGCCGAAGCCGGCATGACACAGGAGCTGGGCATCGCCCTCGAGTGACACACCTGGAGGTGAACGCCGAGGAACGCCGGCGGGCGTGCTCCAGGTTTGGGGTGGCTGCAGAAGCCACCGGTCGCAGTCTCGCGTTGACACGGAATCTCATTAGCCGGACAATTGACCCACTGGGGGATCTCACATGAAGCGAGTGACGGTTGTACTGGTTGGCGCTTTCGTCGTCGGGCTCGGCGTCGCGGGTGCGCAGGAGCACGAGATGCACCTGTCGAAGGTCGCGGGCACGCCGCAGTGGGAGAGCATCAAGTCGCTCGTCGGCGAGTGGGACGGGTACCACATGGAAGGCGACCGGAAGATGCCGACGCACGTCGCCATCCGCATGACCGGCGACGGCTCCGCGGTGATGCACGTGATCGACGCGGGGACGCTCCACGAGATGGTCACGATGTTTCACATGGACAAGGACAGCCTGATGGCGACGCACTACTGCTCGGCCCACAACCAGCCGCGGTTCGTGGCAGCACCCTCGACCGACCCCAAGAACGTCGTGTTCGAGTTCAAGGACGGCACCAACATCCGGCCCGGCGACGGCCACATGGGCCGGTTGGCGATCACGCTCGTGGATGCCGACCACCACAACGAGGACTGGGGCTACGACCTCGGCGGGAAGATCTCGAGCGGGATGTTCTACCTGACGCGGGTCAAGGCTGCCGCCCAGCACTGAGCGGGTTTTCGGGATGGGCGCGACGTCGCGGTGGCCCGGGATTCCAAGCGATCACCAGAGCACGTCCACGCCGCCTCCGCCGAACTGGCCCGCGCCGGCGAAGAAGTACGAGCCTCCCAACGCGATCAGGAAGACGAAGATCAGCACCTTGGAACCCTTGAGAACCAGGTTGAGGATCGCCCCACCGGCCTTCTCGGCGCCCTCGAGGTCGTGCTCTCTCCGCGCGACGTAAACCACGGTCCCCACCGCCCGGGCCGCGTCGCCGATCACTACGACCGCGATCCCGACTAGAAGCACAGCGATGAACGACGCCCCCATGCGCTGCCCAAAGTTCGCGGCCAGGAGAATGGCGCCCAGGGTCCGCAAGGCGTGGGTCGCGTTTCCCAGCCCCTTCTTCATCGCTCCCAGCGGCGTCGGGCGGGTGGGCTTCCCGCTGGCGGGCACCGCGCGGCACCGCTCACGGATGCGAGTCGTTGCCGCATCGAGGCCGGCCACGAAGTCGCCCCCGCGAAATGCCGGAACGGCGGCCTCTTCGAGGATCCGCTTGATCTCGGCGTCGGGCAGCGCTCCTTCCAAACCGTACCCGACCTCGGCCCGGATCCGCCGCTCCCCGGTGAACACGAAGAGGATCACGCCGTTGTCCGCCCCCTTCGAGCCCGGTCGCCACCTCTCGGCGACGTTCATGGTGAAGTCCGGGTCGTTCCCCGGGACCGACGGGAACGCCGCCACCAGGATCACGTGCGAGGTCTCCCGCTGGAAAGTGTCGAGGTCGAGGTCGATCTTCCCGACGGGGCCGAGCAAGCCATCCGGGTCGTAGAAGTGGTGGAAGTAGCTGGCCGGCCCACGGTCCAGCTTCGCCGCGGACGTATCCAGGACGGTGGCCGTTCGCTGAGGCACGAACCAGGACAGCAGGGCGAGCAGCGCAAGGACCCCGCATACCCCGATCGCGATCGCTCGTGCATTGCTCGACTTGCTCTTCCCGCCTCGGCGCACGCTTCCCCCCGCCGGCAGCGCCATGTACGCTCGCCTTGCCGATTCCGGTTGCCGCGGAAGTCTACGGGCGCCCGACGCAGCTGTCCATCATCCCCAACCCGAAGCCTCCCGCCGCACCGCGGGGTTCTTCTCCCGCACCGGTTCCGTTCCCCTGTTCTTGACGTCCTTCGCCGTCTTGCTCCCTTGCTCCTCTGCCCCTCTGCTCCCTAGCGCCCCGGCTCCCCTGCTCCGCCGCTTGTCCGCCCTCAAGAGCCGGCGCCGCCTCGAATACTCTGGGCCAAACGTTGGTTCGCCAAGGAGGAGGCGACGAATGCCGGACGCCCTGGAGTGGGATCAGGTGCAGCACCATCTCGTGTCGCTCGTGCCCGAGCGCGAGCCCGAGATGAAGAGCATGGAGGACGACGCCCGGGCAACTGGGTTCCCGATCATCGGCCCGGCCACCGGACAGGTGTGCTACCAGTTCGCCCGCCTCGCCGGCGCCCGGCGGGTGTTCGAGCTGGGGTCGGGGTTCGGGTACTCGACGGCGTGGTTCGCCCGCGCCGTCCGCGACAACGGCGGCGGCGAGGTGTTCCACGTCGTCTGGGATGAAGGGCTATCGAGGCGCGCCCGGGAGCATCTCGGGCGACTCGGCCTGTCGGACCTCGTCCGCTTCCGGGTCGGCGAGGCCGTCGCGACGCTCGCCAAAACCGACGGTCCCTTCGACCTGATCTTCAACGACATCGACAAGGAGGGGTACCCGGACTCGCTCCCCGTCATCGAGGCGAAGCTCCGGCCCGGCGGGGTGCTGATCGTCGACAACGCGCTCTACCACGGGCGGGTGTTCGACGACGCCAACCAGACGCCCGCCACACGGGGCGTGCGCGAGCTGACGCGCCGCCTGACCGGCGACCCGAGGTGGTTCACCACGCTGCTGCCGGTCCGTGATGGCCTGTTGGTTGCGCTCCGAAACTAGCCGCCGCGCCCGAAGTTACCGGCCGAACACCAACGTGCCGCCGAGGTGGCCCAGCGTCGCGAGGACGACCATGTTCGCCCCGAGCGCGACGAGGTACGCCAGGGCGGCGACCAGCCCCGCGGCCGAGTCCAGGTGCATCAGCCCGCTAGCGGCGAACACGAGGCCCGACGCGTGGAGCGCAATCGCTCCCGCGCCCACCGCGAGGAACACGATCGAACACGCGATCTTGAGGCGGATCTGGCGGTAGCTGCGCCTGCGGTAGCGGAAGTTCCAGTCCCAAAGCCCCGAGGCGAGCGTCGCGAGGGACGCACCCACCGAGAGCACGAGCAGCACCAGCACCGCGCTCGCGAGAACGCTCGCGCGCCCACCCGGGACCGCGCTCGCCAACCCGAGCCTCTGGAGGAGCGTGGCCGCGAGCAGCGTCACGGCCCCGAGCAGGGCCACAGGGAACAGCCCGATCGGGAGGTGGGTCGCCATCGGGTGGAGCCGGAGCTTCGGCTGCGGCCGGTAGAGCTCCATGTCGAGCACCACCGGGACGATGTGGCCGTAGACGGCCTCGATCTCGATCACCGCGCCGCACACGGGGCAGACGAGCAGGCCGTTGCCGTCCGCGTCCACGGCGGCGAGCACGAAGTGGCACACCGGGCACCGGAACGTCGGCCCGTAAAAGCCGCGCTTGAAGCGGTCCGAGATGCGCCCGACGAACCTGCGGATGTCGGCGAGCATGGTCAGTGGACCTCGCGCATGCGCAGCAGCTTGGAGACGATGATCATCTTCTGGATCTCGGTGGCGCCCTCGTAGATCTGGTAGATCTTCGCGTCCCGGATCAGTTTCTCGGCCGGCATCTCCTGCGTGTACCCATATCCTCCGAGCACCTGCGCGCACTCGATCGCCGCGCTCATCGCGACGTCGGCGGCGAACCACTTGGCCTGCGCCGCCTCGCGCGCGTTGTCCTGCCCCTGGTCGAACAGCCACGCGGCCTTGTAGGTCAGGAAGCGCGCGGCGTCGAGCCGAGTCATCATCTCGGCGAGCTTGAACGAGATCCCCTGGTTGGAGATCAGCTTCTTGTCGAACGTGCGGCGCCGCTTCGCGTAGGAGAGCGCGATGTTGAGCGCCGCCTTGGTGATGCCGTTGGCGCCCGCGGCGACGCCGGGCCTCGTGTGGTTGAACGTCGCCATCGCGATGTCGAAGCCCTTGCCCTCGGCGCCGAGCCGGTTGGCCTCCGGCACCTTGACGTCCTCGAGCGTGACGCGCACGGTGTTCGAGGCGTGCTGCCCGAGGTTGATCTCCTTGGGGCCGCGAACGATCCCCGGCGAGTCGGCGGGCACGATGAACCCGGTAAGCTCGTCGCCGGTGCGCGCGAGGATGAAGTACCAGCTCGCGACCGAGCCGTTGGTGATCCACCACTTGACACCGTTGAGCATGTAGTCGTTGCCCACCTTGGCTGCAGTTGTCCTGACCCGGGCCACGTCGGACCCGGCCTCGGGCTCGGTCACGGCGTACGCGCAGAACGTCAGCTCCTCCAGCATCGGCGCGAGGAAGCGCCGCTTCTGATCGTCGGTGCCGGCCAGGATCACCGGGTACTGCGACAACCCGTTGCCGTCGATCGCGGTGGCGATCCCGGAGCAGCCGGTGGCCAGCTCCTCCATCACCATGCAGTGGTCCAAGACGGCCTCATGCTGGCCGCCGTACTCCGTCGGGATGTGCGAGTTCATCAGGCCGCGCTTGAACGCCTCGCGGCAGATCGCGAGCGGGAACTCGCCGGACCGGTCGTGGGCGGCGGCGTTGGGGGAGATCCACTCGCGGGTGAACTCCCGCGCCGCCTCGACCCGTTCCTGCTGTTGCGGGGTCAGGTTGAAATCCATGGTCAGCTCCCCTCTCCCATCACCTCGATCACCCTGGCGCGCTCGGCGACGTGAGCCGCGGCGCTTTCCAGCACGTCCGCTGGTGGTGTCTTGAGCATGTCGGGCACGTACGACGCCCGCGCGACCGCCTGGCGCCCGAGCGAGATCCGCAAGCCGTAGAACGAGAGCGCCAGGCACACGACGGGGTTGCCGGCCACCACGGCGAGACCGAGCGGCGAGCCGATCGCGACGGCGCGGCCGCCGAGGTGTGCTGCCGCAACGATCTCGGCCCCAGTCAGCGCGACGAGAAGCAGCGACAGCACGAGCTTGGCCTTGTGGCTCCGATGCCAGTTGACGTACATGTGGCTCCGTTCCGTGATCCCGGTGAGCGTCGCGGGCAGGGCGGCCAGGAAAGTGAGCGCCACCGCCGCTTTCCACAGGAACGTCCACGTGCCGGGCGCGACGCCCGCGACGAGGGCGCCCGCGGCATCGAGCGCAAATGCCCCCGCGCCGACCGCCGCCAGGGCGATCACCGCGTGAACCACCATCGAATGGAGATGGATCTCCCGTCCCATCACTCTTGATCTCCCCCCGGCGGCCGCGGGTGCGACAGCGGCCGCGAATCCGGCGGAAGCATAGCAGGATCTACCCGATCTCAATTCTCAAGAATGAGTCGCGCCGTCGTGTCGGGCTTGTGGGTCGGCCGGGCCACCGCGTCCGCGTACCGAGAAAAGCCCAGCGCCATCGGCCCGAGCGGCTCCACCATTGCCACGCAGGTCTGCATAGACCTTACGGTGTTCACGAGAAGTGAGCGGCGCCGAACCGAGCCCGACACAACGGTCGTTCAATCACGGCGCGCCGGCGACCGCCAGACCAGCCCCACGTGGAAGCCCACGTCAGGGCTGTTGTCGAAGACGAAGAGGTTCTCCAGCACCGACGCTTCGAGCATGAGCTCTCGGCTCAGCACCCGCTTGAACCCGAAGGTGACCTCGTACGTCGGCCGCGCGAAGTCGCCGAAATCCCTGGCCGACGGGGAGGTCACGAGACCCTGAAGGAGGTACGACGTCCGGAGTGAGGCGCGGTATTCGACGGCGCTCGCCAGCGACCACTGGGCCCGGCGCAAGCGAACCCCGGCGAACTCCGACATCGCGTGTTGCATGAGGCTTGCGGTGCCATAGAGGTGGAACCTGCCGAGCCGCTGGCCCACGGAAACACCAGCCTCGAGATCGGTCCCGCCCGACGAGTGGAACGAGTTCTCCCGGCCCGTCGGGAGCTTGACTCCGAACCCCGCGAGGATTGCCGGCGTCGTCTCGCTCCCCCGTGAGATCTGGTAGCGCGCGGTCGCCGTGCCATCCTCCAGCCCCCACCCCGAAGCGGTGCCGGTGAATTGGTAGGTCTTCCCGTCCTCGCCGTGAAGGAGCACGAGGAACTGGTTCCTTGGATAGCGTCGGCGGTCCTTGTTCGGGACACCGAGTCCGTTTTCGAACCACTCGACGAAACCGTCGAGGATCCCACCTCCACGGTACGTCACAGGCAGCGATACGCTCACATCCAGCGTGTCCGTGATCCCGTAACCGGCCCCAATGGTGAGACCGAGCGTTTCGGCGTCGATGATGTAGCGCCCGCCCGGGTCGACATCGAAGTAGTTGTTCCAGCTTTCGAGAACCCCGATGTCCAGCTGGCCCCGCTGGACGGTGATGGGGGGCAGCGGAGTCGGAGTCAGTTGCAGGAGGTTCAGCGGCGACTGCGAACGAAGGAGTAAGGGACCGAGGCCCACGGCAGGCGTCGACGACCAGTCGGAGCCTGCCTGTGCGGCCGCCATCGCGCTCTGCGTCACGGCCACGATCGTCACGATCTGCCTGAAACGAAGCACGGGACCTCCGTCTCACCGCGGGACGCGTCAGAAGAAGCGCGGGCCGCGCTGGCGAAGGCAGAGAACCGCAGAACGCGCGTGGCGTGACACCACGCGCCCGCTGGGCTCGAGCGTGGACCAGACGGGTCGCCGGTTTCTCAGCATCGGCACAACTCCTTACGCTCGCCCAACTCGTGCGCACCCCCCCGAAGCATGCTCGCTCTTCCCGCCTGCCTCCCCACGCGTGAACCCATCGAGAAAGTCCGCGGCGGGGGTCCTGACGCCCTGTTCCCGCGTGAGAACTCTGAGATGTTCGCCGACGACAACCGCCTCTTCGGGATTGGGGACACACGGGAGGTCCCTTACATCCCGCAAAATCTCCGCGATCTCTCGTACGGTCCCTATCGCCCACGATTCCGGCAGGTTCAGGAGGCAAAAGCAACCTGCGTCCAGGGGGAAGCGGGCCGCCCGCAGGAGTCGAAGCCTCTCGCGGGCGGCGCGGGCGGCCACCGTGATCAGGTCGGGCGTCGCATCGAGTGTGAGCCCTTGCCGGGAGGCGGCCACGATCGCCCCTCGAAGTGCGCTGAGCCACGCAGACGTGACCGTGAGCCAGGTCTGCATGTCCCCTCGAGACGAAGCGCGGATCCCGGCCGAACGCAGCAGTCCAACGAACCGCCGATCGATGCGCCGGGGCCGGCCCACCAGAGGCCCGACGGCCGTGCCGGGCAGCCCCAGCGGACTTGACCGTTGCTGCGGACCATAGCCGGGAAATCCCCTGCTGACGCCGGGAAACATCAGGGTGCAGCCGAGGTCCTCGACCTCCGCGATCTCCGGGAGCGAAATCCGGCTGAGCACGAGCAGCGGCACATCCGGCAGCTTGCTTCTCAGCTCGCGAACACGCTCGAGATCACCGCTGCGAGAGACAGTCAGTAGCGCGGCATCCGGCGGCCTGCTCGCGTCGGAGAACTCCAGGCTCACTTCGTATCCTGCACCAGCGAGGCGCAGCGCGAGAAGCCCGCCCGGCGGCCCGCAATCCGTGATGAGTATCCGCATGGGCGTCATCTCTCAACGTTCCGGGCCGACGCCATCCGTTCTCCACGGGAGCCGGTCCGGGAGGTTCGAGCTCCGACGCCCTCGCGACGCCGTGCGAGCCATCACACGCCACCGCCCAACACCTTGAAGAGGGTGACCAGGTTCGTCTCCTCGGCCAGCCGCATGTCCACGAGGCCGTGCTGGGCGGCGAGCAGCGAGCGCTGCGAGACAAGGACCGCAAGGTAGCTGTCGATGCCGGCCTTGTAGCGCGCGTCGGAGAGCCGGTAGGCGTCCCCGAGATGGTCCACCAGCAGCTCCTCCGCGCCCCGCGCCTCGACCAGCGTGCGGCGCAGGGTCAGGGCGTCGCCCACCTCGGCGAACGCCTGCTGGATCGCCTTCTCGTACTGCGCGGCGGCGATGTCGCGGTCGACCTGCGCCGCCTTGAGGTTGGCCTTGAGGGACCCGCCGGCAAAGAGCGGGGCGACGATCTGCGGCGTGAACGTCCACGTCCCCGAGCCGGCGCCCAGTAACTTGGACAGCTCGTCGCTCATCGAGCCGCCGCCGCCCGTCAGCGTGATCCTCGGGAAGAACGAGGCTCGGGCGGCGCCGATGTTCGCGTTCGCAGCCTTGAGCTGGTGCTCGGCGGCCACGATGTCCGGCCGGTGTACGAGGACCTCGGAGGGAACTCCGGGCGACAGCGCGGGCATCTCCTTGACCCCGCTCCACCCGCCGGGCAGAAGATCGGTCGACATGGGCGCGCCGACGAGGGCCTCGAGGGCGTTGCGATCCGTGGCCACGGCGCCGATGTAGGTCGCGACCCCCGCTCGCGCCGCGTCCACCTGGCTCTGTGCCTCGCGGAGATCGAGGTCGGAGGCGACCCCCAGCTCGTTGCTGCGCTGGATCAGAGCGACCGAGGACGTCTGGGTCTCCAGGATGGACCGCGACAGCGCGAGGTGCTCCTCGTCGGCCGCCAGGGCGAAATAGCCGCTCGCCACGGTGCCCACGATCGCGATCTGCGTCGCCGACCGCGCCTGCTCGGTGGCCAGGTACTGCTCGAGCGCGGCCGCCTTGAGGCTGCGCAGCCGCCCGAAGAGATCCAGCTCCCACGACGAGATGCCGGCCTCGACCGTGTACTCCCGGAACACCCCCGGGTTGCCCAGCTCGGGCATGCTCTTCGGGATTCGGTACTCCTGGCCCGACGCCATGACCCCGATGTCGGGCGACAACGCGGAGCGCTGGATCCGGTAGAGGGCCTGCGCCTTCTCGATGCCGAGCGCCGCGATGCGGAGGTCGCGGTTGTTGGCGAGCGCCAGCTCGATCACGGAACAGAGCCTCGGGTCGGTGAAGTAGTCCTGCCATCGCACGTCGGTCGCCAGCGGCGCCGCCTGAGCGCCCCCGCCGGCGGCGGCTGTCTCCGGCCACGACGAGGGCACTGGAAGATCGGGACGGGTGTACTTCGGGATCATCAGGCACCCGCTCAACGCGAGCGCCGCGCCGGCGAGCACGATCGGTTTCCGGCTCATGTCAGTCACCCTCCGGTGCCCGTGCTGCTTCCGGGGCCGGCCCCGCGGGCGTGCCCTCCCGCTTCCTGCCGAACACTCTGACGACGAGCACGAAGAACAGCGGGATGAAGAAGACCGCGAGGAACGTGGCGGTGATCATGCCGCCGAGCACGCTGGTTCCGATCGCCTTCATGGCGCCGGCGCCGGCCCCCGAGGCGATGGCCAGCGGCAGCACCCCGAAGCCGAACGCCATCGAGGTCATGACGATCGGGCGCAGCCGCAGCTTCGCCGCCTCGATCGTCGCTTCGATCAGGCCCATCCCCCGCTCCATGCGGTTCGTGGCGAACTGGACGATCAGGATCGCGTTCTTGGTGGTCAGGCCGAGGACGGTGAGGAGGCCGATCTGGAAGTACACGTCGTTGGGCATCCCGCGCGTCGATGAGGCGAGGACGCCGCCGACGATGCCGAGCGGCAGCGCCAGCATGACGGAGATGGGGAACGTCCAGCTCTCGTAGAGCGCGGCAAGCACGAGGAAGATCGCGAGGATCGAGAACGAGTACAGGAGGCCGGTCTGCGACTCGGACATTTGCTGCTGGTACGAGAGGCCGGTCCACTCGAACCCGACGTCCTTGGGGAGCTTGGCCATCAGCTCCTTCATCGCCTGCATCGCCTCGCCGGTCGAGTGCCCGGGCGCCGGCTCGCCCTGGATGTCCATCGCGGGGAAGCCGTTGTAGCGCTCCAGGCGCGGCGAGCCGTGCACCCAACGGCCAGAGGCCACCGCCGAGAGCGGCACAAGCCCTCCCTTCAGGTTGCGGACGTACAGCCGCGAAATGTCGCCCGGCAGCATCCGGTACGGCGCATCGGCCTGCGTATACACGCGCTTGACGCGCCCGCCCTGCACGAAGTTGCCGATGTAGGCGCTGCCGAACGCCGCCGAGAGGTAGCTCTCCACCGAGGAGATCGGGACGCCGAGCGCGCCGACCTTCTCCCAGTCGATGTCCACCTTGTACATCGGCTCGTCCGCCATGCCGTTCGGCCGCACCCGCGAGAGGCGGGGGTCCTTCGCCGCCATCCCGAGGAGCTGGTACTCGGTCTGGGTGAGCCGCTGATGTCCGATCCCGCCCCGGTCCTGGAGCATCATGTCGAACCCGGTCGCGACGCCCAGTTCGGTCACGGCGGGCGGCGGAAACGCGAAGATCGTCGCGCCGCGGATCGTGGAGAAGAAGCGCATCGCCTTGGCGGCCACTGCCGTCACCTTGAGGTCGGGCCGCTTGCGCAGGTCCCAGTCCTTGAGCTTGACGAACACCAGCCCCTGGCTCTGCCCGCGACCGGCGAAGCCAAACCCGGAGATGGAGCCGATCGACTCGACGGCGTCCCTCTGTTCGTTGAGGTAGTGGGCCTCGATCCGGCTCATGATCGCCTGCGTCTGCTCGAGGGTCGAACCGGCCGGGAGCTGCACCATGGTCAGCAGGTTGCCCTGGTCCTCGTCGGGGAGGTAGCCGGTGGGCATCCGCCAGTACAGGAACACCATTGCGGCGACGATCACGGCAAACACCGCGACGAAGCGCGCCTTGCGCTCCAGGATTCCGCTGACCCCGCGCGTGTAGGCGTCGCGGGAGCGGAAGAACCCCCGGTCGAACCAGGCGAAGAACGGGCGCAGCAGCGCAAAGCCGGTCTCGGCCGCCTCGTGCCCCTTCTCCACCGGCCGCAGCAGCGACGCGCACAGCACCGGCGAGAGGATGAGGGCCACGGCCACCGAGAGCAGCATCGAGGCGATCACCGTGATCGAGAACTGGCGGTAGATGACGCCGGTCGAGCCCGGGAAGAACATCATCGGGGCGAACACCGCGGAGAGGACGAGACCGATGCCGACGAGCGCGCTCTGGATCTCGCCCATCGACTTGGCCGTCGCTTCGCGCGGCGTCAGCCCCTCCTCGCCCAGGATCCGCTCGACGTTCTCGACCACGACGATGGCGTCGTCCACGAGGAGGCCGATCGCGAGCACCATTGCGAACATCGTGAGCATGTTGATCGAGAACCCGAACAGCCCGAGCACGCCGAAGGTGCCCAGAATGACCACGGGCACCGCGATCGTGGGCACCAGCGTCGCCCGCATGTTCCCCATGAACAGGTACATGACGAAGAACACGAGGACGATCGCCTCGATGAGGGTCTTGACCACCTCCCGGATCGCAACCTTGACGAACGGCGTGGTGTCCATCGGGTAGACGACCTTCATGCCGGTCGGGAAGTACCTCGAGAGTTCGGTCAGCTTGGCCTTGATCCCGGCGGCGGTGTCGAGGGCGTTGGCGCCCGCCTCCTGTCGGATCGCCAGCACGCCCATCGGGTGCCGGTTGAAGGAGGCGGCGATGTCGGGCAGCTCGGTGAACAACTCGGTCCGCCCGATGTCGCGCACACGCACCACCGACCCGTCGGCGTTGGTGCGCAGGGGGACCTCGGCGAACTGCTCGGGCGTGACGAGCAGCGACTGCACCAGGATCGAGGCGTTGAGCCGCTGGCCGGGCGCGGGCGGGGCGCCGCCGAGCTGCCCGGCCGAGACCTCGACGTTGTACGCCTGCACCGCGGCCACGATGTCGTCCGACGTCATCCCGTACTTGGTGAGCTTGTCGGGGTCGAACCAGATCCGCATCGAGTACGCGGAGCCCATCATCTCGACCTCGCCGACGCCGGGGACGCGGCCGAGCGGGGACTGGATCTGCGAAACGAGGTAGTCGTTGAGGTCCCCCATCGAGAGGCTGCCGTCGTCGGTGGTGAGGCCGATGAGCATGAGATAGTTGCGGGTGGACTTGCTGACCGTGACTCCGCGCTGCTGGACCACGTCCGGGAGCGAGGCCAGGGCGAGCTGGAGCTTGTTCTGCACCTTCGCCCAGGCGATGTCCGGGTCGGTGCCCGGCGCGAACGTGAGCGTGATCTGGGCGGTGCCGGACGAGTCGCCGGTCGAGTACATGTACAGCATCCGGTCGATCCCCGTCATCGTAGTCTCGATCGGCTGGATCACGCTGTTGTCGACCGTGGCGGCCGACGCTCCGGGATAGGTCGCCGTGATCGCGATCGAGGGCGGCGCGATCGGGGGGTACTGCGAGATCGGCAGGTTGTAGATCGCGAGCCCGCCGCCCACCATCATCGCGATGGCGATGACCCAGGCGAAGACCGGGCGTTCGAGGAAGAACTTCGACATGGCCGGCCTCCTTTACTTCTTCCCGCCCGCCGGAGCCGCGGCGGCCCCTTCCCCGGCCGGCACCGCGTGCACCTCCTGGCCCGGGCGCACACGCTGCAGCCCGTCCACGATCACGCGGTCGCCGGCGGCGAGGCCGTCCGTGACCAGCCAGCGGTCTGCCACGGCCCGGCCCAGCGTCAGGCTGCGCTGCTCCACAACCTCACCCTGTCCCACAACCCAGGCGACGGCGTTGCCCCTGACGTCCCGGGTCACGCCCTGCTGCGGGACCAGGATGGCCTTCTCGTCCACGCCCTCCTCGACCACGGCACGAACGAACATGCCGGGGAGCAGGACGTGGTTCGGGTTCGGGAACACCAGGCGGAGCGTGACCGAGCCCGTGCTCGGGTCGACCGTCACGTCGCGGAACTGCAGCTTTCCCTCGAGCGCATACGGTGTCCCGTCCTCGAGGAACAGCTTCGCCGTTCGTCCCGTCTCGCCGTCCAACTTGATCGTCCCGCTCGCCAGGGCGCGCTGCAGCCGCAGCACGTCGGCGGTGGCTTGCGTGACGTCCACGTAAATCGGGTCGAGCTGCTGGATCACGGCCAGCGGCACGGGCTGGTACGCTGTGGCCAGTGCGCCGACCGTCACGCTCGACCTTCCGATGCGGCCCGAGATCGGCGCCTTGATCGGCGTGTAGGCGAGGTTGATGCGGGCGGCCTCGGCGGCCGCCTTGGCCGCCGTGACGCTCGCCTCGGCCTGCCCCAGCGCGGCGGTCGCGTCGTCCGCATCCTGCTGGCCCACCGCGTGGATCTTCACGAGTTCCGCGAAGCGCTGTGCTCGCGAGCGCGCGGCGGGGAGGTTCGCCTGGGCCAGGGCGAGGGTGGCTTCCGCCTGCTCAAAGGCGGCCTGGTACTGGGCGGGGTCGATCTGGTAGAGGACCTCGCCGGCCTTGACGTCGCCGCCTTCGGCGAAGAGCCGCTTCTGGATGATGCCGCTGACCTGCGGTCGGACCTCAGCCACCAGGAAAGCGGATGTTCTGCCCGGCAGCTCGCTCGTCAGCACGGCGCGTTCGCGCGCGACCGTCGCCACACCCACCTCGGCCGGGCCGCGCTGCCCCTGCGCCTTCCCCCTCCCACACCCGCCCGCGAGCAGCGCCACGAGGATTGCTTGGACGACGAAAACGGTCTCGACGGAGTTCCTTCTTGCGGACATTTCATGCTCCCCCGGGGCGGCGTGCGTGACGCTGGCGCATCGTCTGCCCCCTCCCAACGCTCCGACCGTCCGGGCGCCGGATGTATAACTAACGAACGTTATATTAACAAATCCGCACGATCTGTCAAGCCCTTTGCGAGCCCCGTGTATTCATCTCTTGATCAAGACTCTACCCTGCCAGCCCGGCTCCGGGAAAGCCGGCTTCAACCGGCGCGGAGACCGTCCAGTACGAAAGCGAGCACGCCGTCGTCGGAATCCGCCAGGGCCGGGAACCTCCCCTCGATGAGGCGCGCGCGGACCGTCATCTCTACCGCCCCCAGGAGAGCCAGCGCGGCCGTGGTCGGGTCGCACGGCCGGAACTCCCCGCTCTCCACCGCCGCGCCGACCAGGTCCGCGAGCTGCCGGACCATCCGGGCGAACGTTCCCTTGATATCGAACGACGGAGCCGCCTTGGGCGGGCCCGCGATCAACGCCTCGGCGATTCGCCTGTGCTCGGCGAACCGCCGCTGAACCGTCAGGTGGACCCGGCAGTAGGCGCTGACCTTCTCTGCGGCGGTGGGCGCCTCGGCGAGGGCCTTCTTCACCTCCACCTCGAGCGTCTCGAGGCCTTCGCGGAGCAGGCCGACGAACAGCCCTTCCTTGCTACCAAAGTGGTAATAGAGCACCGGCGCCGTGACCTTCGCGGCCCCCAGGATGTCGCGCACGCTCGTGGCGGCGTACCCCTTGGCCGCGAACAGCCGCGCGGCGGCGGCGAGCAGCCGCTCGCGCCCCCCGATCTCGACGTCCTTCTTGCTTGGCCTCCCCGCCATCGCGTTGCCCTCAGGGCACGCCCGCGGCGCCGTGCCCGCACACATTATAACGCACGCTATACGCGATGTCCCCCCGGCGACCGTAAGGCGGGCGGCCGCAAGCGCCGCCCCTCCATGAGACGAACCGGCCGTCCCGTGAAACCACCCTGCGCCTCCGTGGTGGAGGGGCGGGGCTTGCCCCCGGCCCTGGTCTCTTTGTCGTGGCGAGGTCGGCAGGATCGCCACGACGTTCCGTCCAGGCGTTTCTGTGGAGCGCGCGCTCCGCGCGTGCTCTGGCTGACCTTGCCCAGACCGTCAAGAGCACGCCCGGAGGGCGCGCTCCACAGAGACATTGCAGGGTCGCCTGGGCGATGCGGGGCAGAAGTTGCAAAGAAGCGAGGGCGGCCGGAGGGGTCGCCCCAAGAAGATCTGCGATGTGAATGTAGGGCGGGGCTTGCCCCCGCCCGCCACCTTGCTCCCCGCCTCCGCCACTCGCAAACTGCTGCCTCACGGGTACACTCTCCGCATGGCGAAGCAGGACGAACCCAGCAAGGTCATCTATTCAATGGTGGGCGTGGGCAAGGTCCACGGCACCAAGCAGGTCCTCAAGGACATCTACCTCGGCTACTTCTACGGCGCCAAGATCGGCGTCATCGGCCTCAACGGCTCGGGCAAGAGCACGCTGCTGCGCATCATGGCGGGCGTCGAGACCTCGTTCATCGGCGAGGTCGCGATCTCGCCGGGGTACTCCGTCGGCTTCCTCGAGCAGGAGCCGA
>PMLC01000133.1 GCA_003158745.1 Acidobacteriota bacterium | reverse complement strand
ACCGACTATCCGACGGCGCCCTGACCCGGAGGGCTGATCGGCATCACCATCTCACCCTGTTGAGAAGGTGATCACGCTCGGAGAGGGGAGACCAGGCATCGACGCCCTGGGCGTGAGTACACAGCCGCAGCGGGCGCACTTGGGAGTGGATGAACCCCGGCAGCGCGAGCCGAGCCCTGGCGCGGGCCAGCCAGCGCGAGCGGGAGGATGCCTCGTTCCACGAGCAGCGGCTGGGCTGGAGGAGCGTCTCGCCGAGCTAGAAGTCAGCCGCCCAGGCTCAAGAAGGTGGTAAGTCCTCGCCCAACCCCGTCTTGAGGAACTGAGCCGCTCGTTCGATCCTCGGGGCATGAGCGACGACCACGTTGAGGAGCAAGGGCAGCAGCTTCGTGACGAGTTGGACAGGGAGCGGCGGAGGGCCGGGGGCTCGCACCGGTGGCGGTGCTCCGAAGAGCCGCGATCGCGAGTGGTCACGTACGCGGTCGCCTATTCACTGGACGGGGAATCGCACGCGAAGACCGCCGGCAAGTTCAACGATGGATCGTCATGAACGACTGGCACCTAAAATGGCACCCAAACAGATTCCTACTGCGGACGATCCGGGCCACCCATGGGCGGGACCACGGCGCGCCCGCTGAGCACCTCGTTTGGATAGACGTCGAGGAAGATCTTCGCCGTCCGCCGAAATGACCAGACCAGGGCGGGCTCGCGTTCGGCGAGGTTAACGAGGCCGCGTGGATCCGCGGCCGGGTCGACAAGGAGCTCGTCGCTCAGTTCCGCGTAGCCGCCCTGACGGGCTACTTCCGCCTCGTAGCAGCGCCGCGCAGTGCGCAGGGTCACGCGCCGGGCCTCGCTGTCCCATGAGATCACCGCGCGGTCGGGGTCGAATGCGGCGGGATCAAGGAGGTCGCGTCCAATAGCCGGCGTCACGGCACCGAGACCGAAGAGGCCCGTGAGTGTAGGGAACACATCGACAACCGACGCCGGGCCGGGAATTACGCGCCCACCGGGCAACAGCGCGGAGTAGAAGATCAGCGGAACGCCATGGCGCAGAATTGCGAAGCTATGCGCGGTGGGGAGCCCGTCCAGAGGGGTGATCGGCAAGCCGTGGTCGCTCGCGATGACGAACACCGTGCTTCCGAACCAGGTGTGCCGCCGCGCCTCACGGATGAATTCGCCAACCGCGGCGTCCGTATAGTGCATCGTCTGGAGCATCGCGAGCGTCATGCGCCCGCGAAGGGTTTTGATATCCGGCGGCACCACCAGCCGAAGTCCTTCGGGCATACCATACCTACCCAACGCGTCGCCGGGGAGCTGAAAAGGATGATGGTTCGACACGGTCAGCAACTCGACGGCAAACGGAGGTTTGAGGTGATCCAGGGCGACGAGTGCGCGGCGGAACAGCGAGCGGTCGGAAAAGCCCCAGTTGGTAAAAGGATCGGTCTGGTCGAACTGTCGGCCATCGATCGTCGTGAACCCGCGAACGTCGAAAAAGCGATCTCGATGGTAGAAAGTCAGGTCGCCGTTATGCATCCACAGGAATGAGCGCCAACCGGCTCGACGAAGTATCTCCGGCAGGCCGGTGAGCGGCACGTTGGGGTTGGAGGTGATCAGGATGCGGTCCGGAATCGCGAGCAAGCCGTACCACACCCCGAGCTCTCCTTCCGGTGTGCGTGTACCCGGGCTCATCGCATCGAGGCAGACGATTCCTTTCGCTGCGAGCTGGTCGAGGCTCGGGGTCACGCCCGGTGGGAAGCCTTGGTACGCGCCAATCTCATGCGCTCGAACACCCTCCATCAGGATAATCACGACATTTGGCTTGAGTCCGGTCGGGAGCGTCAAGGCCCCTGCCGAGCGCGGCGGCGGGCGATGGGCAAGCGGGAAGTCGGAATCGGTGAACTCGAGCGGCGGCACGCGCGGCGCAAGGCTCCTCACCGTCGTATCCTGCGGCGACGCGGGCTGAGAAACTGGTTGGATCGGAGGAAGCGACCCTCGCTCTAGCAACAGCCTCGCAACCGCGACGGCTGGATTGGCCGCCGACGAGGCAAGGTGGACGCGAAGGGGCGCAAGCGCGACGATGAGCGCCCCAGCTCCAACGCAGACGAGTCTTGCTCGGGTCACCCACCAGGCGCGGCCGCGGTACCTTCTCACAACTACGATCAGGAGAGCGCCGACCGCACTCGCGCCCAGAAGCACGCGACTGATCATCGCGATGTCGATGGACCGAATAAACACCACGAGCTCGACGGCAGTCGAGAGGTCCTCGCGGCTGGGCGCATGGGCAAAGTACGCCACCACCTGGGCCCAAACGAAATCAACTACGCCGAGCAGGATACAGACGACGGCGAACAACGCCATAGCCAGCCGCCTCGCCCACCGAGCGGCCACGAGGGCGAGCGCTCCGGTGATAGCGAGGATCGCCACATCCTGCGCCGTGCCGAGCGCGAACCACGCGAGCGGAGTGTCGGAGGGGAGTGGCGAGGCGACGTAGATCCAGCTCCGCAGCAAGACACCCTCGACGAGAAGCAGCAACGCCACCACCTCGACGCTACCGGATCCCGGCACCTCGCGCTTACTCGAGGGCGCAGCGCTCCCACTCATCGGCAAATCATACCGTACACGGAAGGTCTGCGCGAAGCTATTGGATGGCGGCGCCGGGTGACGCGATCGCGCGGCGGGTGACCTCGAGCACGTAGCGGTGGGGATCGACTCCCGCGAGCTTCGCACTCTCGAACAGCGTGTAGAAGAGTGCCGCGACCTCGGCGCCGCGCTTCGAGTGCGATCCGCAATTGGCAATTGGTACCGCGTATCACGATCGCACAATACGTACTGCTGTCAGCGGCTGGGACCGGCGGGTGGGAATGCAGAAGGGGTCCTTCGGAGACAATTGTGCGATCGTCATACACGGTACCCATTCCCATTGCCCATTGAGGGCCTGCAGCCGCACCCGGTACCGCGCGCCATGACTGCGCCGCCGAGGTGCGCGCCGCCGCCCAGGAATTCGTTCACGCCTCGCGCAACGCCATCGCGGCAGGGTTTGACGGCGTCGAGGTGCACGGCGCCAAGGGCTACCTCATCGAGCAGTTCCTC
>PMLC01000138.1:3065-8253 GCA_003158745.1 Acidobacteriota bacterium | reverse complement strand
GAGACGATCAACTACCGCACGTTCAAACCCGAGCGTGACGGCCTGTTCTGCGCCCGGATCTTCGGGCCGGTCACCGACTGGGAGTGCTTGTGCGGCAAGTACAAGCGTATGAAGCACCGCGGCGTGGTGTGCGACAAGTGTGGCGTCGAGGTCACCCGCTCGAAGGTGCGGCGCGAGCGCATGGGCCACATCGAGCTCGCGGCTCCTGTCTCCCACGTTTGGTTCTTCAAGGGGTTGCCGAGCCGGATCGGACAGCTCCTCGACATCACGATGCGGGAGCTTGAGCGCGTCCTCTACTTCGAGGCGTACGTCGTGGTGGATCCCGGCGACACGACCCTCGAGGAGAAGCAGGTGCTCTCCGAGGAGCAGTACCGTGAGGGCCGCCAGGAGTACGGCGAGGGCTTCGTCGCCAAGATGGGCGCCGAGGCGATCCAGGAGCTGTTGCGCCGCATCGACCTCGATGAGATGGCGGGCGAGCTGCGCTTGCTGATGCGTACCGAGCCGTCCGTCGTGAAACGCCAGAAGGCCGCCAAGCGGCTCCGTGTGGTGGAGTCGTTCCGCAAGTCGGGCAACCGTCCCGAGTGGATGATCCTCGAGGTGGTCCCGGTCATCCCGCCCGAGCTTCGTCCGCTCGTCCCGCTTGACGGAGGGCGCTTCGCAACATCGGACCTGAACGACCTCTATCGTCGCGTGATCAACCGAAACAACCGGCTCAAGAAGCTCCTGGAGCTCCGCGCACCCGAGGTGATCGTGCGCAACGAGAAGCGCATGCTCCAGGAGGCGGTGGACGCGTTGTTCGACAACGGCCGCCGCGGACGCGTCATCAAGGGCTCGAACGGGCGCCCGCTGAAGTCGCTCTCCGATGCGCTCAAGGGGAAGCAGGGACGGTTCCGCCAGAATCTGCTGGGCAAGCGCGTGGACTACTCAGGTCGTAGCGTGATCGTGGTCGGTCCCGAGCTGCAGCTGCATCAGTGCGGCGTCCCGAAGGAAATGGCGCTCGAGCTGTTCAAGCCGTTCATCTACCACGAGCTCGAGAAGAAGGGGCTGGTGACCACGATCAAGATGGCGCGTGAACTGGTGGAGCAGCGTACGCCTGACGTCTGGGACGCACTCGAGACCGTGATCCGGGAGCACCCGGTGCTCCTGAACCGCGCGCCGACTCTTCACCGCCTCGGCATCCAGGCGTTCGAACCGGTTCTGGTCGAGGGGAAGGCCATCCGCATCCACCCACTCGTGTGCGCGGCCTACAACGCCGATTTCGACGGCGACCAGATGGCGGTTCACGTACCGCTGGCGCCGGTGGCGCAGCTTGAGGCGCGCGTGCTCATGCTGGCCTCGCGCAATATTCTGTCGCCCGCTTCGGGCAAACCGCTCGCGGTTCCCTCGCAGGACATGGTGCTTGGGATTTACTACCTGACCTCGGAGCGCACGCTCAAGGACGGGCAGCGTCGCAAGGTCTTCGCCTCTGTCGACGAGGTGGGGCTGGCCCATGCGAACGGGCGCGCCGACACCCTGCAGCCGATCGAAGTTGTCTACACCGGAAACCTGCTCGACATGACCGTCGAGGCCGACCAGCAGGACATCCTCCACGCCGAGCCGCAGTGGGTCGAGAACTTCCACTTGGAGACCACCGTCGGCCGCGTGATCCTAAACTCCGAGCTGCCACCCGAGATCCCCTTCATCAACGGGCAGCTCAAGAAGGGGGGCCTGCAGAGCCTGGTGTCGTTCGCCTACCTGCGCTTCGGGCACGAAGTGACGGTGCGGCTCCTCGACGCCCTCAAGAACCTCGGCTTCACCTGGGCGACCATGGCCGGAATCTCGATCGGGGCGGGCGACATGATCGTCCCCGGAGCGAAGCAGAACCTCATTGACAACGCGCAGAAGGAAGTCGAGGAGGTCGAGCGTCAGCGCTCCGGCGGCATCATTACCGGAGGCGAGCGCCTCAACAAGATCGTCGACATCTGGCACCGCGTCACGGAGAAGGTCTCCGACGAGATGTTCCGCGAGATGCGGCGCCGCGCCGATGCGTCGGGCGAGCCGAACCCGATCTTCATCATGGCCGACTCCGGCGCCCGTGGTTCCAAGGAGCAGATCCGTCAGATCGCCGGCATGCGAGGCTTGATGTCGAAGCCCTCCGGCGAGATCATCCCGACCCCGATCACCGCGAACTTCCGCGAGGGGCTGTCGGTGCTGCAGTACTTCATCTCCACCCACNNGCCGACACCGCGCTCAAGACCGCGGATTCCGGGTACCTCACCCGCCGTCTGGTCGACGTCTCGCAGGACGTGATCATCACGGAGGAGGACTGCGGCACGGACCACGGGATTTACGTCACCGCAATTACCGAAGGAGGCGAGATCCTGGAGAAACTGCGCGACCGTCTCGTGGGGCGCGTCGCGGCGGAAGATGTCGTGGACCCGCTCGAGTCCACGGTCATCTGCGAGGCCAACACCGAGATCACCGAGGAACTCGCCGCAGCGATCGAGGACGCGGGCTACGAGCGAGTCAAGATCCGGTCGTTGCTGACGTGCGAGACGCGCCGCGGCGCGTGCCGGAAGTGCTACGGGCGCATGCTGGCGACCGGTCGCCTCGCCGAGCTCGGAGAGGCGGTGGGCATCATCGCTGCGCAGTCGATCGGCGAGCCCGGCACGCAGCTGACCATGAGGACGTTCCATTACGGGGGCACCGCGACCCGGGCCACCGAGCAGTCCAAGCACCAGGCCAGCCGCGCCGGAACGATCAAATTGTTCGGCGTCCAGGCGGTTACGAACACTGCGGGGAGGACCGTCGTGGTCTCGCGCAACGCCAAGGTCGCGATCTCCGACGACCGCGGGCGCGAGCGCGAGCGCTACAACCTGGTGTACGGCTCGGTGCTGCACGTGCAGGAGGGCGAGTTCGTGGAGCCGGGCGCCGCGCTCGCGGAGTGGGATCCGTTCACCTCGTCGGTCCTCACGACGGTGGCCGGCAAGGTCGAGTTCGTCGACCTGGTCGAGGGCGAGAACGTCCGCGAGGAGATCGACAAGCTCACCGGCCACTCGCACAAGATCGTGATCGAGCCGATCGGCGCGGACCGGCGAATCCCGACCATCGTGGTGCGCGGGCGCGACAAGTCGGAGCGCCGCTACCAGCTCGCCATCGGCTCGCACCTCATGGTCGCCGAGGGAGACGCCGTCAACCCCGGCGACGTGCTGGCCAAAATCCCACGCGAAACCACGAAGACCAAGGACATCACCGGTGGTCTGCCGCGCGTTGTCGAGCTGTTCGAGGCGCGGAGGCCCAAGGACGCCGCAGTGGTGAGCGAGATCTCGGGCGTTGTCCGCGTTGGCGAGGCAACCCGCGGCACGCGCAAGGTGACCGTCGAGGGCAAGGAAGGTACGACCCGGGAGTACACGATTCCCAAGGTCGCCCACCTGATTGTCCAGGACGGGGAGTGGATCCAGACGGGTGAGTCGCTGACCGACGGCCCGGTAGACCCGCACGACGTCCTGGCCGTTCTCGGCGAAACCGAGCTGCAGCGGTACCTGGTCGACAAGATCCAGGAGGTCTACCGCACCCAGGGCGTCACGATCAACGACAAGCACATTGAGACCATCGTCAGGCAGATGTGCCGGTTCGTAAAGGTCACCGACCCCGGCGACACCGAGTTCTTGCTTGAGGAGCAGGTGCCCCGCTACCGAGTGGAGGAGGAGAACGAGCGCATCGAGAAACTGGGCGGCCAGCCGGCGCGCTTCGCCCCGGTGCTGCTTGGCATCACCAAGGCGGCGCTCGCGACCGAGTCGTTCGTCTCGGCTGCGTCGTTCCAGGAGACCACGCGGGTCCTCACGGAGGCGGCGGTTTCGGGCCGCGTCGACGACCTCTACGGTCTCAAGGAGAACGTGATTGTCGGTCGACTCATCCCGGCTGGCACGGGAGCCAAGCACTATCATTACTTTACGGTCGAGCCGGTACCGCCGGAGGAAATGCCACAGCCCGAGGAGATCGCTCCCGAGGTGTCTGTGGAGTACGACGAACTGAATCAGCTTTTGCCCCCGCGTCCCCAGAGCAGTTGACAGTTCGGTGGCGCTTGACTAGAATCTTCGGGCTTCGCCGGCCAGGGGCCGGATGTGAGCAGCCGGGGCCAAGCACCGGAGCACGCTTGGCCTTTGCCGACTGGAATCGAGAGAGGAAACGATGCCGACGATTGCGCAACTTGTCCGTAATGGACGCCAGCAACTCGAGGTCAAGACAAAGAGTCCGGCGCTCAAGGCGTGCCCGCAAAAGCGCGGAGTCTGCACCCGCGTCTACACGACCACGCCTAAGAAGCCGAACTCGGCCCTCCGGAAGGTGGCCCGTGTGCGTTTGACCAACGGCATCGAGGTGACGACCTACATCCCGGGTGAGGGTCACAACCTTCAGGAGCACTCGGTCGTCCTGATCAGGGGAGGCCGCGTGAAGGACCTCCCTGGTGTTCGCTACCACGTGATCCGTGGCGTGGTGGACGCCCAGGGCGTGGCGGGCCGCAACAAGAGCCGCTCGAAGTACGGTACGAAGCGACAGAAGCAGCAGGGGAGGGCGTAATCTATGCCGCGCCGTCGGTACGTCGCCAAACGGGAGGTGTTGCCGGACCCGGTCTACAACTCGCAGATGGTCACCCGTTTCATCAACTCAATCCTGCGCCGGGGCAAGAAGAGCACGGCCGAGGGGATCTTCTACGGGGCGCTCGACATTATTCAGTCGAAGACCCAGGACGACCCTCTTAAGGTCTTCAAGCGAGCGATGGACAACGTCAAGCCGCAGCTCGAGGTCAAGTCCCGTCGTGTCGGTGGTTCGACGTATCAGGTGCCGGTCGAGGTCCCACCGGGCCGTCAGCTCTCGCTTTCGATCCGCTGGCTGATCGACTTCGCGAAGGCCCGCGGGGAGAAGTCGATGGTCGACAAGCTTGCCGGCGAGTTCATGGACGCCGCAAACAACCGCGGCGGCGCGATGAAAAAGAAGGACGACACACACCGGATGGCGGAGGCGAACAAGGCGTTCAGCCATTACCGGTGGTAGAAAGTAGCTAACAGCTTACAGCCGACAGCCGACAGCAAGGCTGACGGTGCAGAGCAGAGAGAGAAACAGGAAGCGCTGAAAGGTTCTTTGAAAAAATGCCACGACTCGCACCCCTAGAGAGGACTCGGAATATCGGCATCATGGCCCACATCGATGC
>PMLC01000138.1:0-3050 GCA_003158745.1 Acidobacteriota bacterium | reverse complement strand
CACCGCCGAGGTGGAGCGCAGCCTCCGTGTACTCGACGGCGCGGTCGCGGTCTTCGACGCCGTGAACGGCGTGGAACCGCAATCCGAGACCGTCTGGCGCCAGGCCGACCGCTACCGTGTGCCCCGCATCGCTTTCGTGAACAAGATGGACCGAGTTGGCGCCGATTTCTTCGAGACGATCGACCAGATGAAGCGGAAACTGCGCGCCAACCCCGTCGCGGTCCAGATCCCGCTCGGCGCGGAAGACGCCTTCAGGGGCGTGATCGACCTGATCGAGGGGTGCGCCTACGTGTACCTCGACGATGGCCTGGGCGCCGAGTTCGAGCGCCGCGAGGTGCCCGAGGACCATCGTGAGCTCTTCGATACCTGGCGAGAGAAGATGCTCGAGGCAGCCGCGGAGCACGACGAGGAGCTGATCGAGCGCTACCTGGCGGGCGAGACGCTGGACCCTCAGGCGGTGCGCGCGAGTCTGCGGGCGCAGACCGTGTCTCACCGCATCGCCCCGGTCGTGTGCGGTTCCGCCTTCAAGAACAAGGGCGTCCAACAGCTCCTGGACGCGGTGGTGGACCTCCTGCCGTCACCGCTCGACATCCCTCCCATCGAGGGCCATACGCCTGGCGGGGAGCCCGAGACACGGCCGGCCGACGACGACGCGCCTTTTGCTGCGCTCGCGTTCAAGATCATGACGGACCCGTTCGTCGGTCAGCTGACGTTCATTCGCGTCTACTCGGGGCAGGTCAGGACGGGGGACCAGGTTCTCAACGCCCGCACCGGCAACAACGAGCGCATCGGGCGGCTTCTCAAGATGCACGCCAACAAGCGCGAGGAGATCAAGGAGGTCTATGCGGGCGACATCGTCGCGTGTGTAGGCCTGCGCAATGTGTCGACCGGCGACACCATCTGCACACCCAAGCAGCCGATCGTCCTCGAGGCGATGCAGTTCCCGGAGCCGGTGATCGACGTGGCGATCGAGCCGAAGACCAAGGCCGACCAGGACAAGCTCGGCACCGCACTCGGCAAGCTGGCCCAGGAGGATCCGACGTTCCGGGTCCACACGGACTCCGACACCGGCCAGACGATCATCTCGGGGATGGGCGAGCTGCATCTCGAGATCATCGTCGACCGGCTGGTGCGCGAGTTCAAGGTCGAGGCGGCGGTTGGGCGTCCGCAGGTCTCGTACCGCGAGACGATCAAGCGCGAGGCCAAAGGTGAGGGCCGGTTCGTGCGGCAGACGGGCGGCCACGGGCAGTACGGCCATGCGAAGATCCGCCTCGAACCGCTCACCGACGGCACGGAGTACGAGTTCTCGAACGAGGTCGTCGGCGGGGTTATCCCGCGCGAGTACATCAAGCCCGTCGATCAGGGGATCCGCGAGGCTCTCCAGCACGGGGTCGTCGCCGGCTTCCCGATGATCGGCGTGAAGGTCAGCCTCTACGACGGGTCGTACCACGAGGTCGATTCGTCGGAGATGGCGTTCAAGGTGGCAGGGTCTCTCGCCTTCAAGGACGCAGCGTCCAGGGCGGAGCCTGTCCTGCTCGAGCCGCTGATGGAGGTCGAAGCCGTTACACCCGACGACTACATGGGTGACGTGATCGGCGACCTCAACTCGCGGCGCGGGAAGATCACCAATCTGGAGCAGCGGGCCGGCTCGCGCGTGATCAGCGCGTACGTCCCTCTCGCGGAGATGTTCGGCTACGCGACACAACTGCGCTCGATGACGCAGGGGCGTGCAACGTACACGATGCAGTTCGACCACTACGACGAAGTGCCCAGGAACGTCGCGGAAGAGGTCATCTCCCGCGCTAAGGGGCTGGCGTAAAGGGGGCAGACATGGCCAAGCGGAAGTTTGACAGGACGAAGCCGCATGTGAACGTGGGGACGATTGGGCACGTGGACCACGGGAAGACGACGTTGACGGCGGCGATTACGAAAGTGCAATCGTTGTTGGGGTTGGCGGAGTTCAAGGCGTACGACGAGGTGGCCAAGGCGTCGATTGCGCACGGTCGTCGGAACGAGATGAAGATTCTGACGATTGCGACGTCGCACGTGGAGTACGAGACGGCGTTGCGGCACTACGCGCACGTGGACTGTCCTGGGCACGCGGACTACGTGAAGAACATGATCACAGGGGCGGCCCAGATGGACGGGGCGATCCTGGTGGTGTCGGCGGAAGACGGGCCGATGCCGCAGACGAGGGAGCACATTTTGCTGGCGCGGCAGGTGGGAGTGCCGTGCATCGTGGTGTTTCTGAACAAGGTGGACAAGGTTGAGGATCCGGAGTTGTTGGACCTGGTGGAGCTCGAGGTGAGGGAGTTGCTGTCGCAGTATGAGTTTCCCGGGGACGAGGTGCCGGTCATCCGTGGGGCGGCGTTGAAGGCTGGATCGGTGACGTCGGCGGATGCGCCGGAGGCGAAGTGCATTTTGGAGTTGATGGACGCGCTGGACAAGTACGTGCCGGAGCCGGTGCGAGCGATTGACAAGCCGTTTTTGATGCCGATCGAGGACGTGTTCACGATTTCGGGGCGAGGGACGGTGGTGACGGGGCGGGTGGAGCGTGGGATCGTGAAGGTTGGGGACGAGATGGAGATCGTGGGGTTCAACCCGACGATCAAGCGGATTGTGACGGGTGTGGAGATGTTCCGGAAGCTGTTGGACCAGGGGCAGGCCGGGGACAACATCGGGCTGTTGCTGAGAGGGACGGAGAAGAGCGATGTGGAGCGCGGGCAGGTGGTGGCGAAGCCTGGCTCGATCACGCCGCACACGAAGTTCAAGGCTGAGGTGTACGTGTTGACGAAGGAGGAAGGTGGCCGGCACACGCCATTTTTCAAGGGGTATCGGCCGCAGTTTTACTTCCGGACAACGGACGTGACGGGGTCGGTGTACCTGCCGGCGGGAGTTGAGATGGTGATGCCGGGGGACAACATTGCGGTCGAGATCGAGCTGATCACGCCGATCGCGATGGAGAAGGGGTTGCGGTTCGCGATTCGTGAGGGCGGTCGCACCGTCGGCGCCGGCACCATCAGCGAAGTCATCGAGTAGGAGTGGCCATG
>PMLC01000020.1 GCA_003158745.1 Acidobacteriota bacterium | reverse complement strand
TGGAGTCAAGTGCATACCCCTAAAGGGAAAAGGGAAGACGGCAAACGGAAGACGGAGAGTCTGCCACCTGCGTCGTGTCGTTCCTTTGACCTCTACCGTTTCCCCTTTCACCCGGACGGAACCGGGCACAACGTTGTTCTTCGGGACGACCGTCACTCGGTGAACGACTGCGCCACCACCACCAGGCACTCCCGTGTGAACAGGATTTGCGGTCCGCTCCAGTCGATCCCGACCATGGTTCCGGTCGGAACGAACGCGTCGTGACCGCACTCCCGGGTCAACAGCCGGATCACCCCGCCGTGAGTGAAGATCAGGTGGCGCCCGTTCGGCAGGCCGGCGAGGAAGTCGTGGACGCGCACGCGCACCTGCGCGAGCGTCTCGCCCCCCGGGGGGTGGAACCCGTCGAACTCGACGAACGAGCGCCTGACGGCGGGATCGAGCGCCGCCCACGCGTGCCCTTCGAGCTCGCCGAAGTTGATCTCCCGTAGGCGCGGCTCGGGGCGCGCCGGACCGTACGCCAGGCGGGCGGTCTCCACGGCGCGCCGCAGGTCGGAGCACCAGACGGAGTCGAACGTCTCGCCGGCGAGCGCCGGGCGCACCGCCTCCGCCTGCTCGACGCCGCGCGGCGTGAGCGGGACGTCCGCCCACCCGGCGAGGACGCCGTCGCGGCTCGCGGGAGTCTCACCATGCCGCACGAGCCAGAGTTCGAGGTTCTCCATCCGTCCTCCGAGCCGCGGAGTATACGCCCCGGGGCGCTGCCGGCGTCGGACCATCTGCAGCGTCGGGCTGCGGCCGTACGCATCCTCACGTAGCCTCCGGCTACGCTCCGGTGCGACGGCCTCACCCTCCTTGCATCTGGCCCAACGGCAGCAGCGCGGCTACCCGCCGTGCTGCGAAGCCCTGCCTTTCTCGAACCTCGAACCACAAGCCCCGGAACCCGGCTCAAGCAAGGGAAGAGGGGAAGGGGACAAAGGGCAAGGGGAAGGCGGGAGTTGCCCCGCGTGCATTCCCTCTTTCCTTTTCCGTCTTCCCTTTGACCTTTCAGGTTTGACCTTTCACCAGTTCCCCAGCCAACCTTCGAACGCTTTCGGGAGAACCTGAGAACCGTTCGCCGTCAGGCCGCCGTAGGCTTGTACGTCGCTGGAACTTGTCGTAAGGTGGCCGCATCCGCCCGGCCGGGCGGCGGAGGAAGCCATGGCGTTGCTCCCCTGGGTCATTGGCGCCGTTGTCGTCGTCGTCCTGCTGCTCTTCTTCGGCCTGTGGGCGTTCAACTACCGCAAGGTCGGCCCCAACCAGGTGCTGGTCATCTCTGGGCGGACCTCGACGGTGACCGAGCCCGACGGTAGACAGCGCACCGTCGGATACCGCCTCCAGGTCGGCGGCGGGACGTTCGTGATGCCGTTCGTCGAGACGGTTGACACCCTGCCTCTCGAGGTGTTCTCGGTCTCGGTGCGTTGCCCCGAGGTGCTCACGGCGCAGGGCGTGATGATCTCTGCCGAGGCGTTCGGCCAGGTGAAGGCGGCGAGCGACGAGCCGCTGGCCCACCGCGCGGTCGAGAACTTCCTCTCCAAGGGCTCGTCCGGCATCACATCGGTGGCCCAGGAGGTGCTCGAGGGACACATGCGCGCCGCCCTGGGCATGATGTCGGTCGAGGAGATCTACACCGAGCGGGACAAGTTCGCGGCCCGCGTCCGGCAGGCCGCCGGCGAGGACTTCGAGCGATTGGGCCTCGAGCTGCTTTCGTTCTCGCTCAAGGATATCTCCGACGCGCAGGGGTACCTGCAGGCGCTCGGCGCCCGGCGGATCGCCGAGGTGAAACGCGACGCCACCCTCGCTCAGGCCGAGACGGAACGCGACTCGACGATCCAGGCCGCCGAGTACCGCAAGCAGGGCGACGTTGCCCGCTTGCTCGCGGAGGCCGAGCTCGCCAAGGCCACCCGCGACTTCGAGATGCAGCGCGCCGACTTCCAGGCGTCGGTCAACGTCAAGCGCGCCGCCGCGGACGTGGCGTACGACCTCGAGCGCGCCAAGCTCTCGGAGGAGCTGAAGCGGCAGGAGTACGCGGTGCGCCTGACCGAGAAGGAGCTGGCAGCCAAGGTGGAGGAGCAGGAGATCGTCCGTCGGGAGAAAGAGCTGGAGGCAACCATCAAGCGCCCCGCCGAGGCGATGCACTACCAGGCCAAGCTCGAAGCCGACACCGACGCGTACAAGAAGGAGCTCGAGGCGAAGGGCAAGGCGGCCGGCATTCGGCTGTACGGGACGACGGAGGCGGAGGCGATCGCCGCCAAGGGCAAAGCCGAGGCCGACGCGATGCGCCAGAAGGCGCAGGCGTGGAAGGAGTACACCGACGCAGCCCTCGCCGAGATGGTGATCAAGCAGCTTCCCGAGCTCGCCAGGGCGGTCTCCGAGCCGCTCTCGAAGGTGGACAAGATCATCATGGTCGGCGACGCCAGCGGCGTCTCCCAGCTGACCGGTCAGGTCGCAGGCGTCATCGCGCAGTTGCCGGTGGTGGTCGAGTCGCTCACCGGGATCAACCTCCGGGAGATCGTCAAGCGCGGCAAGAAGGATGAGGACAAGAAGTGAGGGCGGTGTCGCCGCCAGAGGTGAGGTGATCCGTCATGCTCTCTGACCGCGTCAACCGCATCGCGCTCTCACCGACCCTGCGCATCAACGCCCGCGCGACCCAGATGCGCTCGCAGGGCATCGACGTCGTCGATTTCTCGGTCGGTGAGCCCGACTTTCCGACCCCGGAGGCGGTGAAGCGCGCCGGCAAGGCCGCCATCGACGCCAACTTCACCAAGTACACCGCCAACGACGGGATCCCGGACCTCAAGAAGGCGATCTGCGAGAAACTCGAGCGCGAGAACGGCCTGAGGTACTCACCCGACGAGATCATCGTCTCGGCCGGCGCCAAGAACTCGCTGTTCAACGTCGCGATGGCGCTCTACGACAAGGGCGACGACATCCTGATCCCGGCGCCGTACTGGGTGTCGTACCCCGACCAGGTCAAGCTCGCCGATGCCAACCCGGTCGTCGTCCCAACCCGCGAGGAGGACGGTTTCCGTCTCCAGGCGCGCGACCTCGCCGCGGCGATCACACCGAACACCAAGGCGATCATCCTCAACTACCCGTGCAACCCCACGGGTGCGACGTATACCCGCGAGCAGCTCGAGGAGATCGCCGAGGTGTGCGTCCGCGAGCAGATCTGGGTGATCTCGGACGAAATCTACGAGAAGCTGATCTACGACGGGCAGCGGTTCGTCTCGATCGCCTCGCTCAACGACAAGATCAAGAAGCTCTGCGTCGTGATCAACGGGTTCTCGAAGGCGTTCTCGATGACGGGGTGGCGCCTGGGGTACGCGGCCGGGCCGCGCGAGATGGTCGCCGCCTGCTCCAAGGTCCAGTCGCACAATACGTCGAACGCGACGTCGTTCGTGCAGAAGGCCGGCGTCGTGGCGCTCAAGGAGTGCGCCATGGATGTGGAGCGCATGCGGCAGGAGTTCGAGCGGCGCCGCAGCGCGATCGTGTACCGAATGCGCTCGCTGCCCGAGGTCTCCTGCGCGTCCCCGTCCGGGGCGTTCTACGTGATGCCGAACGTCACGCACTACCTGGACCGCGAGTTCGGCGGCGCGCCGATCCGCAACACCTACGGCCTCTCCTACTACCTGCTCAAGGAAGCCCACGTCGCCGTAGTTCCCGGCGAGGCGTTCGGGACCGACGCACACGTGCGCATCTCGTTCGCGACTTCGATGGAGCGCATCGAGGAGGGGTGCCGGCGCATCCGCGAGGCGCTCGCGCGGTTGGAGCAGCCACGACGTCTGCGCCCGCGCGCGCTCAACAACGTGGTCACCAAGGTGGCGACGTACGCGGAGACCAGGCCGGTTGTCGGGCTCGACGCGCGCAACGCGCTGCTCGAGGAGGCCTCCTCGCACCTCGCGCCCGACGCCTACTTCGAGTGGAACGCGGCGATAGCCGGGATTGTGGTGCAGCTGCGGACCAACTCCCCGCACGTCGCCGACTTCTACCAGGAGAACTTCTACCCTGCCCCTCTCGAGGGAGACCTCGAACCGCACGCCGTGATCTACGCCGTCAAGGACATCCCCGGACGCGAGCCGTCGGGCCTCGTCAGCCTCGAGACCTCGACAGCGTTCGCGTTCAACACCGCGTTCTACGGACAGGTCCGGTCGCTCGCGCTTCAGCTCGCGGCAGAGACCGCAGCCCGCACCTCTGGTGCGCTGCTCGCGCACTGCGCCACGCTCGACGTCGGCGGCAAGGGGGTCATGATCTGGGGCGGCCCGGGCTCCGGCCGGACGGGGCTGCTGGCTGCCGCAATGCGCGAAGAGGGTGTCCGGCTGGTCAGCAACGACTCGGTGCTGGTGCGCCTCGGCGCCTCCGAGCCGGTCGCCGACCTCATCGAGCGGAAGCTCTACCTCAAGGCGAAGTGGATCGGCAAGTTCCGGGAGATCGAGAAGTTGCTCGAGCGCTCCAAGCTCGAGAATATGGTGGTCTCGCGCGACGCGTGCACCGTGAACCACCCGAACGACGAATGCCCGCTGGATCGCGGTGCGGCCGTCTGCATCGAGGCCTCCAAGAACGGGCGCGTCATGCTCGATCCCTACTGGCTCGGAGGTGCGGCGCGCCACGCCCGACGCACGGCGCCGCGCCTGGCCGTGCTCCTCGCCAAGGACCCGGTGTTGCCGATGGTGCAGCAGCTCGATGTGCGAGAGACCGCTCGGGTCCTGGCCTCGGGACAGCTGCCCGGGAGCGCCGGCAAGGCGTTCCCGTTCATGAACCCGCACTTCGCGGGACTGGACGCCGCGAGGGTGGATCTGATGCGGGCCCAGCACGAGCGACTGCTTGCCGCGACCAAGGTCGTGGTGCTCAACACGGCGATCGGGTCGGCCGACGGCGCCGTCAAGCGGCTGCTTGACCTGGTCCGGTGAGAGCTGCCGGAAGCTGATGAGATAGGCGCCTCGGCGTCCGGCCCCAGGAGACCCCGCGGCCGGGGCGCCGGGCAAACGAGTTCGGCGGACGGAGGGACGTCACATGGTCGCAGCGGCTTTTCCCTGGATGGGGCTTCTCGTCGGCGTTGCGGCGCTCTTTCTGCTCATCGTCTTCTTCAAGTCGTTCGTGGTCGTAGGAGGCTCCGAACTCGCCGTACTCGAGCGCAAGTACCTCGGAAAGGATCTGCCGCAGGGGCGCGTGGTAGCCCAGCGTGACGAGATCGGGATCCAGGCCCGCACGCTCGCGCCCGGGCTGCACCTGCTGATTCCGTTTCTGTACAAGGCGAAGAAGGTCCCGTTCACGGTGATCGCGGAGACCGAGGTCGGGATCGTGGAGTCGATCGACGGCGACCCCGTTCCGGCGGGACGGATCTTCGCGCGGGTCGTTCCCGGCCACAACCTCTTCCAGGACGGGGAAGCTTTCCTGAAGAACAGCGGCGAGAAGGGTCCGCAGATCAGCATCCTGCCGCCCGGCAACTACCGCATCAACCCGATCCTCTTCAAGGTTCGCAAGGTGCCGGTCACGATCATCGACAAGGGCCGGGTCGGCCTCGTGAACTCGATGGACGGGAAGCCGATCCCGCCGGGCCGGCTGCTGGCGCAGAAGGTCGAAGGCCACAGCGCCTACGAGGATGGCAAGGCGTTCCTGGCAAACGGAGGCCAGAAGGGCCCGCAGATCGAGATCCTCCTGCCCGGGACGTACAGGGTCAACGCCGACCTGTTCCGCGTCGAAGTGCGGGACGCGACCGTGATCCCGCCCAACAAGATCGGCCTCGTCACCGCGCTCGACGGCGAGCCGTTGCCCGAGGACGAATACGTCGCCAAGTCGGTCGGGGGTCACAGCGACTTCCAGAACGCGTCGGCGTTCCTCGCGGCGGGCGGAGAGCGAGGACCGCAATTCGACGTGCTCAAGCCCGGCACCTACTACGTCAACCCGCAGATGTTCCAGGTGGAGCTGGACGACGTCGCGGTCGTGGAACGCGGCCAAGTTGCGGTCGTGGTCTCGAACGTCGGGGAGGAGCCGAAGCAGATCAAGGAGCTCGTCGACGCGATGGCGGCACGCGAGGGCACGACGGTTGACAAGGAACAGACGTCGCAGCCCGACGACCGCTTTTCCCTCGGGATCGAACGGTACGTCGTGCCCAAGGGCTACCGTGGCATCCAGCAGGAGGTGGCAGGCCCCGGCATCTACTACCTCAACCGCCGCGCGTACATCATCTACATCGTCGACACCACGAACATCTCGGTCGACTGGGACGACTCCAAGGAAACCCGCTTCGACCCGCTGCGGGTGGTCTCCCGCGACGGGTTCGAGATCTCCGTCTCGGTCAAGGTCATCGTGCGGGTGCGCCCGGATCAGGCGCCGTACATGGTGGCCAAGATCGGATCCATCGACAACCTGATCATGCACGTCATCCACCCGATGATCGACTCGTCCTTCCGCAACCAGGCCTCGTCCACGTCGGCGATGAACTTCCTACAGGACCGCCAGGAGGAGCAGAAGAAGGCCGAGGAGCGGGCGCGCGTCGAGCTCGAGCGGTACCACGTCGAGTGCGTCTCCGTGCTGATCTGCCAGATCAAGCTTCCGCAGGAGCTGATGGATACGCAAACGAAGAAGATCATCGCCCAGCAGCAGCTCGCCATGTACCAGGAGCAGCAAAAGGCCGAAGGGACCCGCATCGCAACCGAGAAGACGCGCGCCGAAGCCGACCAGCAGAAGAACCTGGTTGAAGCCGAGATCGGCGTCAAGATTGCAGAGCAGAACAAGCAGAAGGCGATCCGCTTCGCGGAGGGCGAAGGGGAGTCGGTCCGACTCCGCGCCGAGGGCGAGGCCAAGGGGATCCGGGCCAAGGGCGAAGCCGAGGGCGCGCGGATCCTGGCCATTGGGGAGTCCACCGCAAAGGCGTACGAGCTGCAGAACAAGGCGGTGGGCGCGCAGGGCGTCACGGCGATCGAGATCGCCAAGCAGGTGGCGGCCGGCAACGTGAAGGTCACCCCCGACTTTCTCGTGCAGGGCGGCGAGAACCTCGGCGGCCTCCTCTCGGCGTACCTGACCAGCCTCATGACCGCCAAGACAAAGGCCGCCGAACCTGCGGAGAGTGCTGCGGAGCCCAAGGCCTGAGCTCGGTTCGAAGGGGAGGCCACCCATGAGCGGGATGCTCGGCCGCCTCCGGGCGCTCGACCGCGAGATCCGGGTGGTGATCGTCGGGGCGGGCGCCATGGGTCGCGGTCTCTTCTACCAGTGCTGCCGCACCCCTGGTATCAGGTGCGTCGGCATCGCGGACATCGAGATCGAAAGGGCCCAGGCGTGCCCGGCGATGATGGGGTGCTCATCCGGCGTTGCCGGCACGGCCGCCGAGGTGCGCGAAGCCCTGGACCGGGGCGTGGTGGCCGTGTGCCAAGATGGGATGCTCCTCGCAGAGTTCGAGGGCGCCGACGTTCTCATCGAGGCGTCGAACTGCATCGGCCCCGCCGCCCGCTACGCCGTCACCGCCCTCGAGCACCGGAAGCATCTGGTGCTCATGAACTCCGAGATTGACCTGATCTTTGGTCCCTGCCTCGCGGAGCTGGCCCATCGCAGTGGCGTCGTCTACACAAGCTGCGACGGCGATCAACACGGCGTGCTGAAGCACCTCATCGATGAGCTGACCCTATGGGGGTTCGACCTGGTAATGGCCGGAAACATGAAAGGGTTCCTGGACCGGTACGCGAACCCTACCAGCATCATTCCCGAGGCCGACAAGCGGAGACTCGGGTACAAGATGTGCACCGCCTACACGGACGGCACCAAGCTCTGCATCGAGATGGCTATCCTGGCAAACGCGCTTGGGCTGGCCACCCCTGTTCCAGGGATGCACGGACCCCGGGTGGCACACGTCCGCGAAGTGTTCGATCTCCTGGACATCGAGGCGCTCTGGCGCCGCCACGGGCCGTTCGTCGACTACGTTCTGGGCGCCCAGCCGGACGGCGGAGTTTTCACGATCGGGCGATGCGAGCATCCGTACCAGCGGGACATGATGGCGTACTACAAGATGGGGAAGGGGCCTCTCTACCTCTTCTACCGCCCCTACCACCTCTGCCACGTCGAGGCGATGGAGTGCGTCGCCGAGGCGGCGCTCGACGGCCGGTCGCTGCTGGAGCCGACGGCGGGGTTCCGGACGAACGTGTTCGCCTACGCCAAGCGCGACCTGCGGGCGGGGGAGAAGTTGGACGGGATCGGCGGCTACACGTGCTACGGGATGATCGACGGCTGCGGGGCAGGGGGCTCGCACCCCGGCCTGCCGATCTGTCTTGCGGAGGATGTCGCCCTGACGCGGGACGTCCGCAAGGACGAGCCGATCCTGATGGACGGCGTCGCTCACGACCCGTCCCGCTACGAGTTCGACCTCTTTGGGCGAGCCCTCCGGGCCTCGAGCTGGGCCTGACGGCCATGAAGCTGGGAATCGTCGTCGTCTACATGGTGCGGGAGGGCAGCGAGCGGCTCCTCGACCTGCACCTCGAGTACATCCGCAGGCACACCCCGACTCCCTACACGATCTACGGTTGCGTCACCCGCCTGGCCTCGACGTTGCGCGAGCGACTCGCCGAGGATCCGGCTGTGCTGCTCCTCGACCTCCCGGCTACGAAGCAGAGGAAGAGTGAGGAACACGCGCACTACCTGGAGCAGTTGATCGGAATCGCGCTCGACGACGGGGCCACGCACGTCGCCGCCCTTCACGTGGACTCCTTTCCCATCCGGTCCGGCTGGGTCGAGGATCTGGCGCAAGGTCTCACACCCGGCTGCCCGTTCGCGGCTGCCGTGCGCGACAGCCGGCTGGACCGCAAGCCGTTCACGGCGGGGATGCTGATCTCGCGAGACTTTCTCCTGGAGAGGCGTCCGCGCTTCCTTCTGAGCGATGCCGAGCGCGCTGCGGCCGCCTACCGCCGGTACCGCCACCGGTTTCGTCACCACCCCGACTCCGGTGTCGGATACGGCTTCCTGGCTTTCCGCGAGGGTCTCGGGTGGCTGCCTCTCGAGCGCACCAACCGCGGGGAGGATCACCGCCACTTCGGGAGCATCTACGGCGACACGTTCTTCCACCTCGGTGCCGCCGCGTGGAAACGGAAGGACTTTCCCGGCAGCCGGGGGCCGACGGCGGCCCTCGACGTCCGCGCTCGGCTCTCGTCCCGCCTGTCTCGTCTCGTCCCGGAGAGGGTGCGGATCGGCATCAAAAGGGCGGTGAACCGGACGGTGCCGGCGCTCGACATCGGGCGCAAATACGCCGCAAACGAGAGGGCGTTCGAAATCGTCCGAACCCGTCTTTTCTCGGACCCGGACTCGTACATCAGCTACCTGCGGTTCGGCTGAAGGGGCGTGCTCCGGCCCGATGGGCCGAGACACCCGAGTGCGCCTGCCAGTCCGGCCGGATCCACTTTCACAGCGGAACTCTCACGAACAGTCGAGGCTAGGAGGGGCGCTTCGCCATCTCCAGGTGCAGCATCCGTTGGTGCTCGATCTCGGACAGTCGCAGGCTCTCGAACAGCTGGGCGACCTGAGGCTGGGTCACATACTGCAACGCGGCGGCGTAGTACGCCTCGGCGTTCCGCTCCGAGGTCATCGCGATCGCGAACGCCTCCTGGGCGGTGACGGTGCCGGACGATCTCACCTCGTTCGACACCTCCACGCCCCACACGGCCCGGTTGGCCAGGTTGGGCTGCGCGCCGGCGTAAAGCGCATCGCGGCGCTCCACAAGTTGCTCGCGGTGGAGCTGCTCGCGACCGGCCATCTTCCTGAAGAAGTCGGCGATGTCGCGATTACCGTGAGTGTCCATCACGGTGGCGAAGTGCTCGTACTGCTCGTTGGCTTCCTCCTCGGCGAAGATCGCGAGATCGAGGACGTCGTGAGGCTGGAGCTTGGAGAAGTCCATGTCGAGAGCCATCGTTCCTCCGAACGGGTGGACTCAGGGCGCATGCCCAGAGGCGCGGTTCCCCCCGCCGCGCCGTCACTGTGCCTTCGACCCCTTGTTCTGTCAACCGCCCCGAGGCAAGGAGAGCCTCCTCCGGCTCCTTGATCGCGCCCGCGAGGAGAGCCCGCCCGCGGACGTAAAGAAGTGCCCGGGAGGACCCCGATGGTGCCGGCGTGTGATAATCGGCCGCGTGGTCGCCGCCGAACGACTCCTCAAGCGCTGGCCGCTGATCGTCATCGGCGCGGTGTCGCTCCACCTCGCGTTCGGGGTTCTCGGCAGGGGCCTCTGGAAGCCGGACGAGCCGCGCGAGGCCGCGATCGCAGCCCGCATGGCGCGGCCCGGTGGCGACCTTGCGGTACCGCACCTGGGCGATGCGCCTTTTTGCGAGAAACCTCCCCTCTACTACTGGATGGCTGCCGGTTCCGTCCGTCTGTTCGGTCCCGGGCCGGTGGGAGTCCGCCTGCCCAACGTGATTTACGCACTCGCCGGGGCTCTTCTGGTCGGGTTTCTCGCTCGGGCAGCGGCCGGACGGGTCGCCGCGCTTGGGGCGGGCCTGCTCATGGGCACGTTCTATCTCGCCTACCGCGTCGAGATATGGATCGCGACCGATGCGCTGCTGATGATGTCCGTGGCCGGCGCCCTGTTCGGATGCTACCGTGGCCTGACGGCGGACCGGGGTTGGCCGAAGTTCGGCTGGTACACGGTCATGCACGCCTTCCTCGCGGTGGGTTTTCTGACCAAGAACGCGGTCGCCTGGATGGTTCCGGCCTTGGCCCTGGTCGTGTTTGTTGTGTGGGAAAGGCGCTGGCGCGAGCTCGTGGCCTGGGAGATCCTCACGCCCTTGGCCGTCCAGATGGCCGTGATCGTCCCCTGGGTTGTAGCCGTGGCCGCACGCCCCGAGGGGGCGAGCTTCCTGAGGGCGTTCTTCTTCAACAACCTCGTCGGGCGCTTCACCGAGGTCCCCGGTATCGGCTACACCAGGTCGCACCCGGGCTCGCCGGGCACGTATCTCTTGCAACTGCCGATCCTGCTGCTGCCGTGGACACTTCTAATGGTCTCCGCCGCGGTTGCAGCGTGGCGGAGAAGCAGGACCGGTGCCCTTGGATCGGCGTGGCGGTTCGCGGTGGCCGCGATCGTACCTGGCCTGGTCGTCCTGTCAGCTGCGGCGACGGCTCGCGACATCTACGCAGCTGTCGTGATGCCGGGGTTCGCGCTGCTTGGTGGTTTGTGGGTGGAGGAAGCGGTCTCGGCTCGGAGACGCCTCGACGGCACGATGACCAAGGCCACCTCCGTGCTCCTCGGCGCCGTTGCGATTTTTCTGCCGCCCGCGCTGCTCCTCGGGGTGCTGCACCTGGGAGCGCCGGCGCCTGCGGCGCCCGTGGTGACCTTGCTGGCGGGTTGGGTGGTAGGCACGTGTCTGGCGGTGAGGTCCTGGCTCGCGGCGCGCGGCGGCCGCCTGGGGTCGGCGCTCGCTGGCGCGGTCGCCTGCTGGGTCGTCGCGTGGTCGTGCTGGGCGCCGCTGGTCTTCCCGCTGATCGACCGGGCGCAGGACCTCGGACCGGTGGTGAGGGCGGCGGAGAGTATCGGGGCCGGCCACCCCCTTGGGCTCTGGCAGCCCGACGAGACCATCGTCGCCGCGATGGACTTCGAGGCAGGCCTGACGCCGCGCAGAATCGCCGGTGTCCCGCAGCTCCGCGAGTGCCTGGCCGCCTCGCCGGACCTTCGCCTTGTTGCGGAAGCGACGCGCGCCAAGTCGAAGGAGGCCGGCCTCGCATTACTGTTGGGCCGGCTGGGGTTCACGGTGGTGCGGCGCATCGACCTGCCGCCGCCGGGCGGCCGCAGCTACGTGATCCTGGCGCCACCGGCCTCTCCTTGAGCGAGGATTCTGTCCGGGAAATCGCGCGAGTCGCTCGCCATTTTTCGGACAGGCTCCTGGCTCAGAAGCCGAGTCGCCTTCGCCAGGGGCGGGTGCGCTCCTTGAACGTCTGCCGGAGTGAGCGGAGAGCGAGCCTGGTGTCGTAAAGAACGCGCAGCCGCACGGGATCGAGATCGCGAGCGCGGCAGTACCCGGCAAAGACCTTGCCGTCGTCGTTGAGCCGGAGCTGCACGAGGTTGGCGATGCCGGCGAGTACGCCGACCCTACCGAAGCGCATCCGGTTGATGTCCACGAGCTGGAACTCGAGGCCGTCGGGACCGCCGGAGTCAGGCACGAGCAGGACGTTGCCCGCCGTGAGATCGAGGTGCAGCACGCCAAGCTCGTGGAGACGGCCCACGAACCCGCCGAGCAAGCCGAGGAGGCGCGCCCGGTCCGGCGCGTCGGGAAAGCGCAGGGCGCGAGCCTCGAGAAACTTCGGCACGAAGCTCGAGCAGAAGTACGAAACGACGGGCCACCCATCGCGCCGGACCTCGACGGCCGCGAACGGCGACGGCGTTCCAACCCCGATCTCGAGCAGACGAACCCCGTGGTCGAACGCGCGAACGGCCTTGGTGGCACGGAAACGGTAGACCAGGCGTTTCCCGACGCTTGTGACAGGGAAGCGCTTGACGGCTATCTCGTGGCCGTCGGCCGTGGCGCGGAAGATCAGGTTCCTGCCGCGATAGATCACGACGTCAGGGTGCGCGGTCGACGCCAGAACCTCGAGACCCTCGCACCAAGCCCGCATCTCCGGCCGGTCCCACGCCGGTGTCAGGCGCATGACGGTGGAGATCCCTGCGGCCACGCCAGTATCTTACGGCATTGTCCTGGACGATCTTTGGGGCTTGTCACCGGGTATCTGAGCCCTACCAGGCTGGCGGTCATATCCGCGCTTCAATCGGCTATGCGGGCAGTGGCAATGGCGGCGTCCTCAGCCGCCGCGACGCGTCGACCGGCTTCCACGTCGACCCGTGACAGCACGGCGATACCGAGAGCGAAGAACAGCGCGATGGAGAGGATGCTAGCGCGGGGGTTGTGGGTGAGTTCGCCGACCACGGCGTACAGCAGGGGACCGAGGATGCCGGCGAACTTCTCCGAGAGGGCGTACAGCCCAAAGAACTCCCCGGACTTGGCGCGCGGCGACAATGCCACGTAGACGGCCCGGGAAAGCGCCTGCGTTCCTCCCTGGACGGTGCCGACGAGGACGCCAATGAGGAAGAACTCCGCCTGCGTGCGCAGGAAGAACCCCCAGATCGGGATGATCGTGTAGATTGCCAACCCCAGGGCGATGGCTCTCTTGGAATCGAGACGTGCTGCGAGGCGCTCGAACGTTGCGTCGCCGAGAGTGCGCGCGAAGGCGAGGCCAACGAGCTGGTCGGCGGCAACGAGGGCGAGAGTGACGGAGACACCGAGGTGGCGATGATGATTAGCGAAACAGCCGAGCGCCGGGAGAGTGACCGCGGTCCAGAGAACCATCGCGAGCGCCCGTCCCCGCCGGGCAGCGGTGGGATCCGGGATTCGGCCGAAGGCGAGGGCGTAGGGGAACGCGACGAACTGCGTCAGCAGCAGCGTGCCGATGAGCGCGCCGGTCGGAAGCCCGAGTGCCGCTCCGTAGGCGGTTGCGAGGAGGATGATCGCCCCGATCCCCTCCATGTAGAGCCAGAACGCGAGCAGCATGGTGAACAGCTCGCGGCGGCCGCGAAGATCCCGGAGCGTCCTTCTCAGACGGATCAACGCGTCCCGAATCGGGTTTCCGGTGGTGCCGTGGGCGAGCGGCGCGGCGGGCGGCTCCGGCACGTTTGCCGCGAGTGGGATCGCGAAGCCCAGCCACCAGACGCCCACGGCGAAAAAAGTGGCGCGCACGGCGACGTCACGGCTGATCCCCAGCTTGTCGGCGAGGAGGTACGCCGCGGTGGCGATCGCGAGCAGCAGGCCGCCGCCGACGTACCCCATCGCGTACCCGAGCGCCGAGCTGTGACCGATGTCGTCGGGCCGCGCTAGGTGCGGGAGGAGGCTGCTGTTGAGACCGAACGCGATGTTGACCGCGATCTGCGAGGCGAAGTAGAGCGCGAGCGCCAGCACCCACCGGCCGGTCGTGATTGCGACCATCGCCGATGCGAGCGCTGCTCCGAGGCACGTCGTGACGAGCAGCAGGCGCTTGCGGCTACCGATGAGGTCGGCGACGGTGCCGACGATCGGTGCCAGCAGGGCGACGGTGAGGAGCGCGCCGGAGACGGCGAACGCGAAGACGTTGGAGGCCGTGTCTCGCGCCTGCACGGCGCCCGCACCGGCAGCAAACGCCGGCGACGCTACGGCCACGAAGTACGGCGGGAAGAACGTCGTGGCTGTCACCGTGACGTACCCGTGGTTGGCCCAGTCGTACAGCGTCCACGCCCGTATCCGGCGCCGGTAGGCCTTGTCCGGGGAGCTGCCGATCACGAGGCGACATGCTAGCGCACCGAAACAGTTGCGGCGAAACCGAACGGAGTAACTTCCGATGCGAGACGCCGTACGATGAGCGCGGCCCTTTCCGGGCAGAAGTCGTGGCTCCGTGCCAGGAGGGCGAGGAGGGTGGGATGAACGTGTTTCGCACCGGCGTGCGGGTCTTGGTGGTGGCGTTGATGGCGACGGTCGCATTACCCGGCTTCGTCCTCGCGGGAGGTCCCTCTCAGACATCGTTTCAGCCCGTGACCGCCCAGGCCGGTCCTTCGGGGACCTTCGATGCGGTTGCGGCCACGGAAGCCTACCTCGCCAAGGTCACCGCCGAGCAGAGGGCGCGCTCCGACGCCTACTTCGAGGGGGGGTACTGGCTGCAGCTCTGGGGGTTCCTCTACGGAGCGACCGTGGCGTTACTGATGCTCGCGACCCGACTGTCGGCCCGGATGCGGGACCTGGCGGTGCGGACCACCCGCATTGCGAGCCTGCAAACCGCGCTCTACTGGTTTCAGTACCTGCTGGCGACGGCGATCCTGTCCTTTCCGCTCACCGTGTATACGGGGTTCATCCGAGAACACAAGTACCGCCTCGCAACGCAGAGCTTCGGGCCGTGGCTGGGTGACCAGGCCAAGGGCTTGCTGGTTGGCGCGATCCTAGGCGGCCTGGCATTGGTCGCCATCTACGCCGTGTTTCGCCGCGCGCCACGCACTTGGTGGCTGTGGGGCGCCGGCCTGAGCGTGTTCTTCGCGGTGATCGCCATGGGCGTCAGCCCGGTCTTCATCGAACCGTTGTTCAACACCTACACGCCGCTGAAGGACGAGTCGATCCGAGGTCCCATCCTCCGTCTCGCCCGCGCGAACGGCATCCCGGCTGCCGACGTGTTCGTGGTGGACGCTTCGAAGCAGACAACCCGAGTTTCGGCCAACGTTGCGGGGTTTCTGGGGACCCAGCGGATCGCCCTCAACGACAATCTGTTGAAACGCTGCTCGCTGGCCGAGATCGAGTCGGTGATGGGTCACGAGATGGGACACTACGTGCTCAACCACGTGTACAAGGGCATCGTCGAGTTTGGGGTCCTGATCGTGATCGGGTTCGCGTTCCTGCGATGGTCGTTCGACCGCGTATCGGCGAGGTGGGGTTCGCGGTGGGGGATCGCGGGGATCGCCGACGTCGCCGGGTTGCCGCTCATTGCGCTGCTGCTGTCGGTCTTCTTCTTCGCGATGACGCCGGTGACGAACACCATGATCCGGACGCAGGAGGCGGAAGCCGACATCTTCGGCCTGAACGCCGCCCGGCAGCCCGACGCCGAGGCCGAGGTGGACCTCATGCTCGGGGAGTACCGCAAGCTCAAGCCCGGACCGCTCGAGGAGGTCCTCTTCTTCGACCATCCCAGCGGCTACCGCCGCATCCTGATGGCCATGAGGTGGAAGGCGGAGAACCTTCGGTAGGTTTCTTGTGGCAGGATGCCAGGCGTGACCAGTACGGCCCGGGCGCGGGCCCTCGCCGAGGGGTTCTTTGCCGTCCTGGTCTGGGGCGCGTCGTTCATCGCCACCAAGATCGCCCTCACCGAGGTTTCTCCGGCTACGATCGTATGGCTGCGCTTCGCCATGGGAGTTGTGGTGCTCAGCGTCGCGATCACGGCGTCCCGTCAGCTGAAGGCGGTTCCGTTTAGGACGCTCGGTTTCTTCACAGTCCTTGGCCTGGTTGGAATCACATTCCACCAGTGGTTGCAGTCCAACGCCCTGGTGACGTCGCGGGCCAGCACGAGCGGGTGGATCGTTGCCACCACGCCGGTATTCATGGCGGTCCTTGGACGGTTGGTGCTCAAGGAGCGCCTCGGCGCGGCCCGCATCGTGGGGATCGCGCTGGCGGCGATCGGTGTGGTGCTGGTCGTGACCCGGGGGGAGCCGGCGGCGCTCCTGCACGGTCAGTTCGGGGCGGCCGGCGACCTTCTTATCCTGATCTCTGCCCCGAACTGGGCGGTGTTCTCGGTCCTCTCACGCGGGGCGCTCCGCTCGCACCCTGCCATCCGGATGATGGCGTATGTGATGGGGATCGGGTGGCTCTTTTCGACGCTCTTGCTGGTTGCTGGCCCCGGCCTCTCGGAGGTCGGGAGGCTCTCCACTCGCGGGTGGGGCGCTATCACGTTCCTGGGGGTGGCATGCTCCGGCCTCGCATACATCGCGTGGTACGACGCCCTCCAGCGGATGCCGGCCTCGGAGGCGGGCGCGCTCCTCTACCTCGAGCCTCTGGTGGCCATGGCCGTCGCGGCCGCCGTGTTGGGAGAGCGCATCACCGTCGCGACGATCGTCGGAGGCGCCGTGATCCTGCTCGGGGTCTGGCTGGTCAACCGGGCGCAGGGCGCCGGTGCGGGCAGGGAGGCCATCGCGCTGGGCCCCGGCGAGGAGTGATCCGCGGGGCCGCGCTCTTCACGCTGGGCATGCGAACCCCCATGGTCCTCGGCGAGCACGTTTGGCTTCAATAGCGCCGGAACATCCCCTGGATCTCGTGCGTGTCCGCTGTCCGAGTCAACGCAAGGGTCAGGAGGACTCGCGCCTTTTGTGGCGACAGGTTGTCGGCGGCCACGAAGTCGAGCGCATCGTCGTCGGCCTCGCCGTTTCGCGCCACCGTGCCGCCGGGCACCCGACTCGCCCGGACAACGACGATCCCCTTGGAGCGGGCCTCGACGAGCGCCGCCTTCGCGTCGGTGGAGAGGCTACCGTTACCGGTGCCGGCGTGGACGATGCCTCGGACGCCTGCCGCGACCATTGCGTCGATCGCCACGCGGCCCGAACCGGCGTAGGCGAGGACGATGCCGACCTTCGGCAACTCCTGGATGGGGCCGATGTCGAACTCGGTCGCGCTGGTGTGGAGACGAGTCGTAGTGCGGTAGAAAGTGGGGTGGCCCGATTCCATGACGCCGAGCGGCCCGAGCTCGGGGGCGCGAAACGTGTCGAGGGTTGCGGTGTTGGTCTTGGTAACGTCGCGCGCGGCGTTGATCTGATCGTTCATGCACACCATCACACCCCGCCCCGCGGCGTCCGGGCTCGCGGCCAGCGCAACGGCGTTGTAGAGGTTCATCGGACCGTCCGCGCTCAACGAGGTCGAAGGGCGCATCGCGCCGACCAGCACCACTGGCTTCGATCTCTTGACCACGAGGTCGAGGAAATACGCTGTTTCCTCGAGTGTATCGGTGCCGTGGGTGATCGCGACCCCATCCACGTCATCGCGGGCGAGCAGCTCGTTCACGCGCCTGGCGAGCTGCAGCCAGTGGCCCGGGGTCATGTTCTCGCTGGCGATCTGGAAAACCTGCTCGCCGCTGACGTGGGCCACCCTGGCGAGCTCCGGCACCGCCGCGATGAGGGCATCCACGCCAAGGGTGGCGGCCTTGTAGCCGACAGTGGTCGTGCTGGTCGCACCGGTGCCGGCGATGGTGCCGCCGGTTGCCAGGATGGCGACGTTCGGCAAGCGAGGCTCTCGCGCGGGTTGAGCCGCCACGGAGAATACCGTCGCCAGGACCCCGGCCGCGAGTTGAGTGAGCCGTGTGTTCATCGAAGAGAGCCTCCCCAAACTCCCTATCAGCCTAGCAGGCGCGGCCTCGGCCGTCCTGGGAACAGACCAGTCTGGACATTCCTGGGCGGTCGTAATGGGAGCGGGGCGAGGAATCGCCGCTGTCTCGGCGCCAGCAGCGTGCTTGTTGAGATCGCAATTCATGTGTAATAATAGCCGTTTGCGGCGCCTTCGGGAGCAGGCGCCGGCGTCGAATCGGTGCGGAGGGCTTGATGCAGAAGGACAAGGCGATCCCTGGCGGAGGAGTGCGAGCCTGGCTCGCGCGGCTTGCCGTGCCCGAACGCTCGCCGCAACCGTATTCCGTCCCCAGACTGGACCGCCGGCTCGCGATGGGGCTCTGGATCCTTCTCGTGTTCTTCTCGTTCCACGGCGTGTTCGGTCACTCGCTCTGGGGCGGCAACGATACCCGCGAGGGCGGGATGATCTGGGACATGTTCCGCAATGGGACATACGTTACCCCGACCATCAACGGTACTCCGTTCCTCGAGAAGCCACCGCTGCTGCACTGGACCGGCGTCGCTATCTGCCGGGCCGCCGGCACGGTGACCGAAGGGCTGGTGCGGCTGCCCGCCGCGCTGTACGGGTTCGGGACGCTCGTCCTGTTGGTGCTGTTCGTGCGGGGCCCGCGCGCACAGGGCGAGAAGATAGTCGCTGACGGCCGCGAGCTCGCAGCCTGGGCCGCCGCATTCCTGTGCGGCACCGCGATCGAGTTTCAGGAGTACTCCCGGATCGTCCTCACCGATATGGCGCTCGTGTTCGTGGTCACCCTTTCGTTGTTCCTGTTCTGGCGTGCCTACCTTCGGGCCGGCACGGGACGCTGGGTCGCGTTCCTGCTCGCAGCGGCCGGGGCGTTCTACGCCAAGGGGCTCATCGGCCCGGCGCTCATCTGGGCGTCGGTCGGGGTTTTCCTGCTATGGAAGCGGCGGTTCCGCCTCCTGGCCGGCCTGTCGGTCGCGTACGTCCCGTTGCTCTTGATTCTTGTCCTCCCGTGGGTGGCGGCCCTCTACCGTTTCGGCGGCGAACCGACGCTCAAGTTCGTGTTCTGGGACAACCAGATCGGACGCTTCTTCACCTTTGGGAACCGGAACTTGCCCCACGACCCGTTCTTCATCAACAAGGAGCCGTGGTACTACTACCTTCGCAGCCTGCCACCCTACCTGGCGCCGTGGACGCTGCTTCTGCTGCCTGCCGGCATCGCCTGGGCCCGTCGAGGGTCGCCTTTCCGCGACGCTTTCCACGCCTTCGTGGCGAGCAGCCTGGCGGGGATGGCGCTGGTGTTGCAGATCTCATCCGCGAAGGTCGCGAGCTATGCGCTTCCCCTTTACCCGATGCTCTTCGTGACGGTCTCCGTGTGGTTTGCCGACCTGCTGGCCAGCGAACTCTCGACGCTGCTCGAGCGCTGGGCGGTGCGCATTACCGCCGCCGGAATCGCCCTGCTGTTCGGACTCGCGTCGGTGGTCCTGATTGTCGGTGCCCTTGTATGGCCTCAACTGCTTGGCATCAGCAGGTGGCCGCAGGCCGCGACCATCATCGCCGGGGCCGTGCTCGTGCTGGTGCTCGTGGCGGCCGCGGCGATGATGGTCGTGCGGCTGCTGCGTTCGTCCGATCGCCCGTTGGTTTGTGCGTTGGGGCCGGCGGCCTATGTGGTGGTCGTGATGGTGGTATTCCAACTGGTGACGCCGGTCTTAGACGAACACCGCTCGTACAAACCGATCGCGGCGCTCGCTGCTGAAGAGAACAGCCATGGCGTTACGATCGCGCTCGGCACCGAGGAGTACCGCGATGTCGGGGCGTTCACCTTCTACCTCGACCACCGCCTGCCGATCCTCAAGACGGCCGCCGACGTCGCCTCGTTCCTCCGCGCACCAGAGCCCAGGGCAGTTCTTGCACGCGTCGAAACGCTCTCTTCGCTGGAGCCGAAACTCGCCGAGGTTCCTCACGCCCAGCTCCTTGCGGGAAACCCGGGTACCTTGAGCCGTGCCTACGCGCTGCTCGAGAATCGGGCGGCACAGATCGCAACCAGGCGGATCCAGTTCCGGTCTGAAGGCACAATGGTGGTGGCGACCCGCGTCGCTCGGCCCTCGGGTGCCGCTACCTCGCCGGCGAAACGCAAGACCAGACGGCAGATGGCGGCGCGACGCTCGTAAACGCCCCAATTTGGAGGCGTCGGTCGGTATCAGACTGAGGACGAACCGGAAGTGCCGGAAATCAGGCCGGGGTCTATTCCGTGAGGGCCTTCTCGAGCGCCCGCCTGTCCTTGGGGGAGATGCTCAGGAACTCCACGCCGACCTCAACCCGGCCGGGGTCCGTGGCCACTTCCCAGACGACACGTCCCTGAGTCTTGACGACCCGACCCGGGAGCGAGATCAGCAGCTCGATGTGCGCACCGACACCCAGCGGTTCGTGATGGACGAACATACAGCCTCCGCCGCCGACCGTGCGCGTCTTGGCCAGAGACTCCGAGGTTTCGTCCCCGATTTTCTTGACCAGCAGGGCCTTTTCCGCGGGAACCCGTGGAAACCGCCGCTGCTCCCTGGGCTTGTCAGGCATCAGCTCACCCTCGCCAGTGCACCCTGAGCGCCAATCTACCAGTGGAGAATTCGCAATTCAAGGCGCGACAGGGAGAACCGGTTGCAACCTAGTGCAGCCAATCTCCGGACCTACGGGTGCCTGCCGCCGCGCCGCTGCTACCTTTGAACCCGTGGCTTGGACGTGCCGGAATGGCCAACCCCCTCACCATCGTGGTCTTTCGGCTCCTCGTCCTCGGCTGTTTGGAAAGGTGAGGCCGATACGTTTGACCATGGTCGGCATCCCGCTGGGCTCGCTGTTCGTAGTCCTGACGATCGCCGCAGCGGTGTTGGGCAAGTTTCTCAGCTCGGCTCGCATGTACACGTACGTGGGTGCGCTGGCCCCGAGGGAGCAGGAGGGCTTATTCCTCGGCTATACGAACCTGTCTCTGGCCATCGGGTCGTTCACAGGGGGGGCTCGTCGGTCCGGTCATCCTCAATGAGGTGATGGGAGCCGGGGCCACCAAGCGCCTCGACGACCTGCTCGACCTCGACCCCGCCAAGAACGCGCTCGGATGGATCACTCTCATGGCGATCGGCCTCGCATCGGCGCTCTCGATGTGGCTGTTCAACCGCTGGCTGGAGCGGCAGAAGGCATAGGCCCCGCCCCGGGCACCCATCGTCGGGTGCGGACCGGAAACCGGACCCTGAGCGTCATGGCCCGGGTGAGACGCCGCGACGGAGCTCTTCGATCGCGCCCTCGCCGGCCTCCCGGAACGCGCGCGAGACGCCCCCGACGCCGAGCTTGACCCCACCGAAGACGCGCGAGACCAGCAACCCGCCCTCGAGGTCCTCCCGCCGCAGCAGCTCGAGCAGCACGCGCCCGGGGTGCCCGACCTCGCCGTCGTCCTTCGAGCGTTCGACAAAGGCGCCGGAGGCGTCGCGGCTGCGCAGCGCCCAGCAGTGATGGTTCGCCTTGCGGTGCTCGCTCCGCTTGCGCTTGAGCATTCCGGCGACGTCGTCCTCGGAGCTTGCCGGGAAGATCACCGCATGGAAGCGCGAGCGCTCGACGGTGAGCTTGAACTCGGCCTGGCAGGCGACCCTCACGGGCCGGCCCCGGAAGCGCGACCAGGGGCGTCGTCCCTCATCACCGACATCCTACCCGGTTTCGGTTCCGCCGCTGCGGGTGTCCAAACACCAGGAGCAGGGAACACGGACGAAAGGAGGTCGCCATGTTCGACACCACCCTGATCGCATCGAACCCCAGGCGGGAGGTGAAACGGAAGTTCGCAACGCTCCCCGCGGCCCTGGCCATCCACGCCATGGCGCTCGGCTTCGTCATGGTCGGCCAACTCTGGGCTGTGAATGACGTTCCCGAGCCGTACGTGCCCATCATCTTCGCTGCGCCGGCGCCCCCTCCCGCTCTCGGGCATCCCGGCGGCAAGGGCGCTACACCGACCAAGCCGCTGCACCCGGTGGTTCGCCAGCCCGAGGTGCAAATAGCCAGCGTGCCCAACGAGCCGGCCAAGCCGGTAGACCCATCGGCCGTGAGCGATGACCCGAGCGCGGTCGTTGGTGGGAATCCGGATGGAACCGACACCGGCATTCCGGGCAGCGTCCCTCCGGAGGTGGTCGTGGCTCCGCCGCGAGAGGAGCCGCCGGCTGACGCGCCTATTCTCATTTCGCCGAACGTGGTCGGTCCCGTACCCCTGGTCAGAACGCTTCCCGCGTATCCAGAGATCGCTCGCAGGCTGCGCAAGGAGGGCGTCGTGATCGTCCAGGCGACCATCGACCGGGAGGGAAACGTGATCGATACCCAGGTCCTCAAGGACATCGGCCTCGGTTGCGGCGATGCGGCGGAGGAAGCCATCCGAGGCTGGCGGTACAGACCCGCCACGCTGGACGGTCGCCCCGTCAGTGTCTACCTGACGGTGACGATCAACTTCGAACTCCGAGGGGTTTCCTAGCATGCGGCCAATCGCGTTTT